>JAXDHR010000135.1:0-2571 GCA_034664425.1 Solirubrobacteraceae bacterium | reverse complement strand
AGGCGGGGACGCCCATGCGTCAGCTGCTTCTGATCGCCGTCGTTGCCGGGGCGATCCGGTTCGGGCTGTGGGGCGGTGTCGCCACCGCGGCCGCCTGCATCCCGGTGTCAGTGCTCTTCGAGCACCGTCGCGCGAACCTGTTCGACCAGCCGTTCCGCGCCGACTATGTCGTGTTCCAGGCTGTCGCCGGTCTCGTGATCGCGCTGCTCGTCGGCCTGCTCGTCGCGGGCGCGATCGTCGCCGGCCTGCTGCTCATGGGCAAGGACAAGGTCGACGTCCCCAACGTCGTCGGCGCGCCGCAGACCGAGGCCGAGCTGGTCCTCAAGCGCAAGGGCCTCTCCACCGACGTCCAGGCCAAGGAGAGCCGGACCCAGCCCAAGGGCACGGTCATCGGCCAGGACCCGGGCGGCGGCTCGCGGATCCCGAAGGACGACGTCGTCACGCTCATCGTCTCCAGCGGCCCGGGCACCGCACGCATCCCGGACCTGACGGGGGCGCCGCTCAGCCAGGCGCGCAAGCGGCTCACCGACCTCGGCTTCACGATCTCGGTCGAGAAGGCCACCAGCGACACGGTCAAGCAGAACCGCGTCATCAGCACGCGGCCGCCCGTCGGCCAGGAGTACGAGCGCGGCCAGAACGTCGTGCTCGTCGTGTCCTCGGGCCAGCAGCGCGTCACCGTGCCCGACGTCACGAACCTCAACGAGGCCGACGCCCGCTCGACGCTGGAGACGCTCGGCTTCGCGGTCGACACCAAGCAGAAGGAGACCACCGCCGAGGCTCCGGGCCAGGTGCTCGACCAGACCCCGGTGTCGGGCACCGCGCTGCCCAAGGGCGCGACCGTGACGCTGACCGTCGCCAAGGCGCCCGCCGACGTCGCGGTGCCGGACGTCACCGGCCAGGGCCGCCTGGCGGCGACGCACACGCTCGAGAAGGCCGGGTTCAAGGTGACCCAGACCCAGCAGGACACCAGCGACCGGACGCAGGACCTCCACGTCATCAGCCAGGACCCGCCGACCGGGACCAAGGCGAAGAAGGGCTCCACCGTGACGATCACCGTCGGCACGTACGTTCCGGCACCCGCCACGGGCACCCCGACCACCACGACGCCGAGCACCACGGCGCCCGGCGGCACGGTGACGACCCCGTGAGGGTGGCGGTCCTCGGCGGCGGCCGGTCCTCGGAGCACGAGGTGTCGCTCGTCAGCGCGGCGACGGTGCGCCAGGGGCTTCTGGACGCCGGCCACGACATCGTCATGGTCGAGCTGGCGCGCGACGGCACGTGGTGGCACGACGGCGAGGAGCTGGCGCTGCGCCCCGGCCGCGGGCTGCTCGACGCCGACGTCGTCTTCCCGGTCCTGCACGGCCCGTTCGGCGAGGACGGGACGGTGCAGGGGTTGCTCGAGGTGCTCGACGTGCCCTACGTCGGTTCGGGCGTCATGGCCAGCGCCGTCTGCATGGACAAGGTGGTGTTCAAGGAGCTCATGACCCAGGCGGGGCTCCCGCAGGTCGGCTACGCGCTCGTCGAGGCCGGGCGGGAGCGCCCCTCGCTGGACCACCTCGGCTTCCCGCTGTGGATCAAGCCGGCGCGGCTGGGCTCGTCGGTGGGGATCGTGCGCGTCGAGCGCGCCGAGGACATCGACGCGGCCCTGCGGGAGGCCTTCTCCCACGACGACCGCGTGATCGTCGAGGCAAGCGCCACCGGTCTGGAGATCGAGTCCTCCATCCTGGGCGACACGCACGACGCGCGCGTCAGCGAGCCCGGCGAGATCGTCCTGTTGCGCGAGGGCTGGTACGACTACGAGGCCAAGTACGGCGAGGGCGGCATGCGCCTGCAGTTCCCGGCGCGGATCTCCGGCACCGCGCGCGAGCGGCTGCGCACGCTGGCGGCACGGGCGTTCGCGGCCTCCGGCTGCTCGGGCCTGGCGCGGGCGGACTTCTTCGTCGACGGCGAGCGGGTGCTGCTCAACGAGCTCAACACGCTGCCGGGCCAGACGCCGACCTCGGCCTACGGCGTGCTGTGGGAGCACTCCGGGGTGCCGTACCACGAGGTCGTCGACGAGCTGTGCCGCATCGCGGTCGCGCGCTTCGAGCGCGAGCGCGCGCTGCGGCACTGACGTGAGCCCGCGCACAGCGCGGCCGCGCGCGGGCCGCGGCGTCGATGTCGGCCCACGGGACGCCGCCGAGGGCGGCGAGCCGCTCGCCGATCGTCTGCAGCGTCCACCCGTCGGGGACCAGCGCGTCGTCGGCGAGCTCGGCCCAATCCAGCGGCGTGGCCACCGGCGCGCCCGGCCGGGGGCGCGGCGCGTACGGGGCCACGACGGTCTGCGCCTGGCCGTTGCGCGCCACGTCGATGTACAGGCGATCGCCGCGCTTGGCCTTGCGGAACTCGTCGGTCAGCGCGTCCGGGTGGGCGGCGGCGAGCTCGGCGGCGAACGCCCGCGACCAGGCCAGGACGTCCTCGACGTCGCGCGTGCGCTTCAGCGGCGCCACGACATGGATGCCGCGCGATCCGGTGACCATCGCGAACGGCTCGAGCCCCCGCTCGCGCAGCGCGTCGCCGCAGACGCCCGCC
>JAXDHR010000134.1:0-26902 GCA_034664425.1 Solirubrobacteraceae bacterium | reverse complement strand
ACGTCGTCGTCAACGTCGGGTCATAGAGAACGACGCGAGGCAGGACGCGCAGGTCGCTACCGGTCGTCTTGCGTCCGTCTTCGGTGAGCCCCCACACCGGCGTGACCTCCGACCCGGCATACGTGGTCGGCACCGCGACGATCGGAAGCCCGGTCGTCAGCGCCACCGCCTTCGCCGTTCCCGTCGTCGAACCGCCCCCGATGCTGAGCACCGCGTCGGCGCCATAGCGCGCGACGGCGGCACGCGCCGCCTCGGCCACGGCCACCGGGACATGCGGGCGCACCTCCGTGAACACGCCGGCGACACGCTCAGAGAACGGCACGACGAGCCGACGCGCGAGCGACTCCTCCCCCCGGGTCACGATCACGAGGACACGGCGCAGCCCGAGGTCGCCGACGACGCCCGCGAGCTCTTGATGGGTCATGACGCATGGATGAACTCACCGGCCAAGGGCGTTGAAGGGTCTCGGCGCGAGCGCACCACCGTACCTGACCCGAGGAATCGGCCGCACTGGCCGGACGTCGCGTGGGCGGCGCGTCGGCACCGAAGCCGGTGAGCTCGACCAGCGGGAGCCGTCCCCCCGGACAGGTGTCGCGGGCCACTGCGGCACGGAGGATGATGACCATGCCACGTCGTGGAGCCAGCGTCCGGACATGAGCAGGCTCAGTACTGCTGAGCAGTTCGTGCATGTCCTGCGCCAGGTCGGCGTGGAGCGGGTCTATGGCGTCGTCGGGGACAGCCTGAACCCGTTCGTGGACGCGATCCGCATCACCGACGGGATCGCCTGGATCCATGTCCGCAACGAGGAGGCGGGCGCGCTCGCGGCCGCCGCCGAGGCGCAGCTCACCGGCCGGCTCGCCGTCTGTGCGGGCAGCTGCGGTCCCGGCAACACCCACCTCATCCAAGGGCTCTACGACGCGCATCGCAGCGGCGCGCCGGTGCTGGCGGTCGCGTCGCAGATCCCGACCGAGCAGATCGGCACGGGGTTCTTCCAGGAGACCCATCCGGAGCGGCTGTTCGTCGATTGCAGCGGCTACTGCGAGCTGGTCGGCCAGCCTTCCCAGATGCCGCGGCTCGCGCGGATCGCGATCCAGCACGCCCTTGGCGGGGGCGGCGTGTCGGTGCTGGCCGTGCCGGGCGACGTGCTGGCTCACCGGGCGGTGCATCCGACGGGCGCGGGTGTCGTGTTCGTGGAGCACGCGGCCGGGGTGCCCGGACCCGAGCAGGTGTGGGCGCTCGCGGAGCGGCTCAACGCAGCCCGGACCGTGACACTGTTCTGCGGCGCCGGCACCCGCGGCGCACACGCGGAGGTCATGGAGCTCGCGGGCAGGCTGCAGAGCCCGATCGGGCATTCGCTGCGCGGCAAGGAGTGGATCCAGTTCGACAATCCCTACGACGTCGGCATGAGCGGCATGCTCGGCTACGGCGCCTGCTACCAGGCGACGCACGAAGCCGACCTGCTGCTGCTGCTCGGCACCGACTTCCCCTACGACGCGTTCCTGCCCAAGGCGCGCACCGTGCAGGTCGACCACGACCCCACGCGCCTCGGCCGCCGCACGCCGCTGGAGCTCGCCGTCCACGGCGATGTCGCCGCCACGCTGCGGGCCGTGCTGCCGCTGGTGGAGCCCAAGCCCGACCGGTCGTTCCTCGACGACATGCTGCGCAAGCACGCGCGGGGGCTGGAACGTGTCGTCGACGCGTACACCGCGGACGTCGAGCATCACGTCCCGATCCATCCGGAGTACGCGGCGAACCTGCTCGACGAGGTCGCCGCCGACGACGCCGTCTTCACGGTGGACACCGGCATGTGCAACGTCTGGGCGGCGCGCTACATCAGCCCGAACGGGAGACGGCGCGTGATCGGCTCCTTCCTGCATGGCACGATGGCGAACGCGCTGCCGCATGCGATCGGCGCGCAGCTCGCCTATCCGGGGCGCCAGGTGATCTCGATGTCGGGCGACGGCGGGCTCGGGATGCTGCTCGGTGAGCTGCTCACCGTGGCGCTGCACCAGCTGCCGGTGAAGATCATCACGTTCAACAACTCGTCGCTCGGCATGGTCAAGCTCGAGATGCTCGTCGACGGCATCCCCGACCACGAGACCGACCACGCGCCGGTCGACTACGCCGCGATCGCCACGGCGGCAGGGATCCACGCGCTCCGCGTCGAGCAGCCGGCAGACGTCCGGTCCGCCCTCGAAGCGGCGCTCGGCCACCCGGGGCCCGTCCTCGTCGACCTCGTCACGGATCCCAACGCGATGTCGATCCCGCCGCGGATCACCGGCGAGCAGGCCAAGGGCTTCGCGGTCGCGGCCAGCAAGATCGTCCTCACCGGCGGCGTCGGGCGGATGCGCGAGCTCGCCCGCTCCAACGTCCGCAACATCCCCCGGCCCTCGATCGTGCGATGAGGAACTCCGAGCGCGCCGGTTCGCTGCCCCGCGGGCGGGCGCTGCTGAGGGACCCGCGGCTCAATCGCGGGACGGCGTTCACGGCCGATGAGCGCTCGGCGCTCGGCCTCGACGGACTGCTGCCGCCCGCCGTCCTGTCGCTCGAGGACCACGCGCGCCGGTCCTACGAGCAGTTTCACGCGCTGCCCGACGACCTGGCGCGCAACACGTTCCTGGCGGCGGTGCGCCAGCGCAACGAGGTCCTCTTCTACAAGCTGCTGGAGGATCACCTCGAGGAGATGCTCCCGGTCGTCTACACGCCGGTCGTCGCGCAGGCGATCGAGCACTACAGCGCAGAGTTCCGCAGCCCCGACGGCGTCTACCTGTCCGTCGATGACATCGACGGCGTCGAGACGGCGCTGCGCAACTACGGCCTTGGCGAGGACGACGTCGATCTGATCGTGGCGACGGACGGTGAAGCGCTCCTCGGGATCGGCGACTGGGGCGCCAACGGCATGAAGATCGCCGTCGGCAAGCTCGCGGTCTACGCCGCGGCTGCCGGCGTACGACCCGACCGCGTGATACCGGTGATGCTCGACGCCGGTACCGACAACCAGGCGCTGCTCAACGACCCGCTGTATGTCGGCAACCGCCACGCTCGTGTGCGGGGCGAGCGCTACGACGCGCTGATCGCCGCCTTCGTCGATTGCGTCCGGCGGCTGTTCCCCAACGCGCTGCTGCACTGGGAGGACCTCGGACCCGCGAACGCGCGGCGCATCCTGCTCGAGTACCGCGACCGCCTGTGCACGTTCAACGACGACATGCAGGGAACGGCCGCGATCGTGCTCGCCGCCGCGATGGCGGGCATGCGGGTCACGCGGTCGCGGCCGAGCGAGCAGCGGGTCGTGGTCTTCGGCGCGGGAACCGCCGGGGTCGGGATCGTCGACCGGCTGCACGCGCTGATGGTCGGCGACGGCCTCGACGCGGACGAGGCGACGCGGCGCTTCTGGTGCGTCGACCGGCAGGGCCTGCTCGTCGCCGACATGGGCGACCTGCGCGACTTCCAGCGGCCATACGCGCGGTCGCGCGGCGAGCTGTCGGACTGGCCGCGCGACGGCCGCGACGGATCGATCGGCCTCGCCGAGGTCGTCTCGCACGTGCATCCGACGATCCTCATCGGGACCTCGGCTCAGGCGGGCGCGTTCACCGAGGCGATCATCCGCGAGATGGCCGCACACGTGGAGCGGCCAATGGTCTTCCCGCTGTCGAACCCGACCGCGCGGATCGAGGTCGTGCCCGCCGACGCCATCGCCTGGACGGGCGGCCGCGGGCTGATCGCCACCGGCACGCCGTGGGACCCGGTTTCCCATCGCGGCATCGAGTACGTGATCGGGCAGGCGAACAACGCGTCCGCGTATCCCGGCATCGGCCTCGGCACGATCGTCGCGCGCGCCTCCCGCGTCACCGATGCCATGCTGCTCGCGGCGGCGGAGGCGATCGCCGGGCTGGTCGAGGTCGACCAGCCGGGCGCCGGGCTGCTGCCGCACGTCAGGCACCTGCGAGACACATCCGCGACGGTTGCCGTCGCCGTCGCGCGCGCTGCGGTCGAGGACGGGGTCGCGCAGGCGGAGGTCTCCGACCCGGTCCAGGATGTGCACGACGCGATGTGGCGGGCCGCCTACCCGCCGCTCGCACTCGAGCGATGACCTGGCGGTGCCCCATGGTCGAGGCGCCGCTGGCCCTTGGGCGTCTCGATGCAACGCTCACCGCGTGGTGCAGTCAACCCGTGAGCCCACCTCCGTCGAGCCAAGCGCGGGTGCGTCCACGGCTGCACGGCGAGGGGCGCCAGGGGGAGCATCGTGCGGGTCGTTAGCTTCGTCGCGCCGGATGGCCCTCGGCTCGCGCTCGTCGAGGGAGACAGCGTCGTCGACCTGAGCGCGGTCGATGCGGCCGCCCCGCGAGACCTGCGTTCGGTGCTGCGCGCCGGCCGCCTGCCGGAGCTCGAGCGGCTCGCGCTCGGCGCGACGCCGAACGCTCGGCGGCCACTCGACGAGCTGCAGCTCGGGCTCCCGGTGGCGTGCCCCGGGAAGGTGTTCTGCCTGGGCTTGAACTATCGCGACCACATCGACGAGGCGGGATTCGAGCGCCCGGACTACCCCACGTTGTTCATGCGCGGCGCGACGTCGCTGGTCGCGCACGGCGCGCCGATCATCCGCCCGGCGGTGTCCGTGGCGCTCGACTTCGAGGCGGAGCTGGCCGTGATCATCGGACGGCGCGCCCGCCATCTGCGCCAGGAGGACTGTGCCGGGGCGATCGCCGGCTATGCCTGCTTCAACGACGGGTCGGTGCGCGATTACCAGCAGCACACGCTCCAGTGGACCGTCGGCAAGAACTTCGACCGGACGGGTGCTCTGGGGCCGGCGCTGGTCACGGCCGACGAGCTGCCGCCGTTCGCGACCGGTCTGCGCATCGAATGCCGGCTCAACGGCGAGGTCGTCCAGGACAGCCGCACCGACAGCATGCTCTTCTCGGTTCCCGAGGTGCTCGTCTACCTGACGTCGGCGACCACGCTGTGCCCGGGCGACGTCGTCGTGATGGGCACACCGGCCGGCGTGGGCCTGGGACGCAATCCGCCGCTGTGGATGCAGCACGGCGACGTCGTCGAGGTCGAGATCGAGGCGATCGGGACCCTCGTGAACCCGGTGGAGGACGAGGTCGCCCCACCCGTGCCAGATGCGGCGGGCGCCGGCGGCGTCCGCCGCCCGTAAGGGGCGCGCCGCGCCGTGCGCACGATCAGCCTCACGTTCGACAACGGCCCTGAACCGGGGGTCACCGACGTGGTGCTCGACACGCTGGCCGCGTCCGATGTCCGCGCGGCCTTCTTCGTCGTCGGCAGCAAGCTCGAGCGCGACGACGGCCTCGAGTGCGCCCGCCGCGCGGCGCGCGAGGGCCATCGCGTCGGCAACCACAGCTACCACCACCGCGAGCCCCTGGGCCTGCTCGACCCGCGAGCCGCGCGCGCGGAGATCGCTCGCACGCAGGCGCTGCTCGACGGCTTCGTCGCGGAGCGGCTGTTTCGCCCTGTCGGGGGAGCCGGCTCAGAAGGCACGCTCGGCGACCAGCTCCTGAGTCCCGCCGCGCGCGACCTGCTGATCGCCGAGCGCTTCACGGTCGTGCTCTGGAACGTGCTGCCGCGAGACTGGGAGCAGCCGCACGCGTGGGTCGACGTCGCGCTCGAGCGCTGCCGCGCGACGGATCATGCCGTCGTCGTGCTCCATGACCTGCCGACGGGCGCGATGGCGCATCTGCCCGCCTTCCTCGACCGCGCGCTGGACGAGGGCGCGCAGTTCTCGTGTGACTTCCCGCCGTCGTGCGTGGTGCTCGAGCACGGCGTTCCGCAGAGCGACCTGGACGCCTACGTCCGCGCAGTTTCGTGACCGAGCAGCGAGGAGAACCGATGTCCGTGCCGCGAACGAACCTGCACCCGCCGTTTCGGTTCCTGCGCGCCAGCCACGCGAGCTTCACCTCGCGCGACCTCGCCAGGAGCCGGGAGTTCTACACCGAGGCGCTCGGGCTCGTGGTCAGCGACGAGGACGAGGACACGCTCTACCTGCGCGGGCTCGAGGAGCGGGCGCATCACAGCCTCACGATCAGGCGCACCGACGACGAGCCGGCCTGCCTGCGCGTCGGCCTGCGGGTCCACGACGAGGACGAGCTCGAGCGGGCCAAGCACACTTTCGAGCAGCACGGGCTGCCGTGCCGCTGGGCCGACGAGCCCTTCCAGGACCGCACCCTGCACACCGTCGACGTCGTCGGGACCCCGCTGGAGATCGTCGCCTCGATGCCGCATCAGCCGCGGCGCGACACGCAGGTGCAGCTGCACAAGGGCGCGGCCTCACGTCGCTTCGACCACTTCCAGATCACGGTGCCGGACGTACACAAGGCAGCCGCCTTCTACACCTCGCTCGGCTTCCGTATCGCCGACTACATGACGCTCGAGGATCGCCCCGTCGGCGTCTTCCTGCACGTCAAGAACACCCCCTACGACGTCGTCTTCCTGGAGCGCGACGGTCCGGCCCTGCATCATTTCGGCTACATCGTGCCGGACGTCCAGTCGATGCTGCGCGCGTGCGACACCCTGGGCGAGCTCGGCTGGGGCGACAACGTGGAGTTCGGCCCCGGCAAGCACTCCGTCGGCCATTCCTACTACGTGTACGTGCGCGATCCGGACGGGCATTGCATCGAGCTGCTGCTGCCGCCGATCGTCTACATGGACGGCGACGACCCGCCGGTGACCTTCGATGTGCGCAGCGTCACGAGCCCCCAGGTGGCCTGGGGCCTCCCGCCGCGCGCGTCCTGGTTCGCGCGCCGCTCGCGCTTCCTCGATTGCGAGGTCACCGAGCCGGCCGGCGGGAGCGCCGACGGCTTCACGCTCGAGCAGTACCTGGACGCCGCCGCGGTGTCGGCGACGACGGTCGGACACCACGGAGGAGAGTGAGCATGGCGCGCGTTCCGTATCCCGAGCGAGACGGGTACCCGTCCGCCCACCTCGCCGCCTACGACCGCATGCTGCGCGAGCGCGGCGACCCGGCACTCCACATCTTCGCGGCGCTCGCCAACATCCCCAACCTCCTCGACCCGCTGCTGACCTTCACGCGCGAGATGCGCGAAGGCGCGGTCATCGAGGCGCGGCTGCGCGAGCTCGCCATCATGACGGTGGCGCTCGCCACGGGGGCGAGCTACGAGTTCGACCACCACTGGAACTCCGCTCTCTCAGCCGGGCTGCGCCGCGAGCAGCTCGAGCAGCTCGCCGACGCCGAGACCTCGAACGCGTTCGACGAACAGGAGCTCGCCATCGTCCGCTACGCCCGCGAGGCGACGCAGTCGCTCGAGGTCTCCGACGAGACCTGGTCGGAGCTGCGCCGGCACTTCACGGTGCGCGAGACCATGGACGTCGTGATGGCGGTCGCCTGGTACAACGCGGTCGCGCGCATGCTCTTGCCGCTGGAGATCGAGCTCGAGGACTGGCACGAGCGCCGCTGAGTGAGCGGACGGGGCTCTTCGCCCGCCGCGTCAGCCGTCGCCGCGCAGCAGATCGAACAGGTGTGCGAGGTCGTGGGTCGCCAGGCCGGCACTCACCGCTGCGGTGAGCGCGAGCGCCGGGAGCACGACCAGCGCGGTACGCGACCCCGCGGCGGGTGCCGGGGCCAGCAGCGCCTGCACACGGGTGCTGACCGCCAGCGCCGCGAAGCCCGCCGGCTCCGGCGCGCTGCGGGCCGCGGTGGCGGTGATCGCCGCCCGCGCGAGCGCACGCGCCGCGACGCGGCGACTCCCGACCGCGCGCGCGGCGTCCTCGTCCGCCCAGCGCTCGAGCAGCAGGTCGGTGGCCGCGACGGCCGGCCGCATGAGGGGATTGATCCGCGCCGCGATCCGGACCAGCGTGCGGTAGCGGTCGTGCCGATTGCGCAGGTGCGAGCGCTCGTGGGCGAGCACGACACGACGCTCCGCGGCATCGAGGCTGCTGAGCAGGCCATCGGAGACGACGATCCGCCCGGGACTGCTCCGCCGCGCGGGCAGGGCGTGCGCGACGAAGGCCGGCGAGCGCATGACGATCAGCTCGGTGCCCGGGGCGTCACTGGGGAGCTCGTGCAGCCGACGCCATCCTCGGCGGGCGCTGCGCCAGTCCGCCGCGCCTCGGACCGCCGTGAACACGAGCAGCCCCGCGGCGATCACGGTGACCGGCACGGGCACCGGAATGTGGCCGGGCCTCTCCGCACGCCAGCCGAGCAGCCCGGCCAGCGGGGCGACATCCAGAAGCCGCGCGCCGATCAGCACCGCGAGCGCGGCGTCGGCGGCGACCGCGACCGTCAGCGCGGCGGCGACCAGCGCCGCGGAACCCAGCCGGGGCGAAGCGCGGCGACCGATCTCGCGCGCGCCGACCGCAAGCGCGACGGCGCACAGCAGCGAGACGGAGAACGCGGTCATCATCGGTCGCCATCCGCATCCTCGGCGTCCAGCAGTGCGCGCAGCACACGCTCCTCCTCGGGGGCCAGCTCGTCCAGGAAGCCTTGGAGGATCGCCTGACGGTCGTGCCCGCGATCGAGGATCGCCCGAAAGCGCTGGGCGGCGACATCGCCCTCGCGCACCGTGGGCGAGTAGGCGTACCCGCGACCGGCGCGCCGGCGATCGACGAGCCCCTTCTCGAACAGCCGCACGAGCGTCGTCATGACCGTCGTGTACGCCAGCGCGTGGCCCAGCCGGCCGAGGACGTCGGCGGCCGTCATCGGCTGATCGGCGGCCCACAGCGTCGCGAGCACTTCGCTCTCGAGCTCGCCGGCTTCGCGACGCGATCCGTCGGTCATTCCGACACCGATCGTAGAGCGTGCGATCAACCGCCGCCGATCGTGTGCACCACCCCGAGGACCAGCCCGAGGACGATCAGCCGGTGTGCCACACGCCAGCGGCCGACACCGATACGGCGCCGCTGGTAGTAGCTCAGGCCGAGGACGGCGACGACCCAGGCGCCGAGGACCCCGAGCGCCGTCGCGAGCGCGTGGTAGCGCCACGCGAACGGCACCACGAGACGCACGATGCTCGGATGCAGCGCGGTCGCCCCCGCCAGCGCCGTGACGTGCAGAGCGAGCGCGCCGAGGCACCACAACGCCAGCGAGCGATGCAGGGTGCGCAGCCGGGCTGCGCGGTGACCGCGAACGACCCGGCGGCCGACGAGCAGGCCGACGGGAAGCACCCCGACACCGATGACGAGCGCTGCGATGCCGAACGCGCGACTGCTGTCGGCGAAGAGGCTCGACGCGGGAGCGGGAGGGTTCTCGTGAAGATGGATGCCCACCCGCAGGAGCCAGAGCCCGAGGATCACCACGAGCGCCGCGACCGCGGCGACGGCCGGCGCGGCCCGATCGCCACGCGCGCTAGGTCGTGACGTCGCGGCGGGCAAAGACGATCCACGCCGCGACGAGCGGCGGCAGCGCGAACGCGGCCGAGACCCACAGGCTGCGCACGACGGCATCGCCCGCGATCGGCGTCTGGAACAGGTCGTGCCACGCCGTGAACTGATCGACGAGCAGGAACGGGCGCGCCGACGCGATCGCCGACAACGCCGACAGGCCCTGCAGCGCCAGGGCGTAGAGCAGCGTGCCGGCGATCGCCGCGACGCTCTGGCGGGTGACGACCGACAAGAAGAACCCGAAGCTCGCGATCGCCAGCACCGGGACCGCGTAGACCGCCATGGCGACGATCGTCAGTCCCAAGGCCTGAAGCGCGGAGAGCTCGTGACCCGACAGGTTCACCAGCGGCTTGAAGCCCCACCCGATCGCACCCGCGACCTCACCGGCGACGAGGAAGACCGCGAGCACGGCCGCCGCGTAGCTCAGCAGCGCCAGCGCCTTGCCGGCGAGGACCTCGCCCCGGCGCAGCGACCGCGGCAGGATCGTCTTCAGCGTGCCGCCCATGTCCTCGCCGGCGACGATGTCGCCCGCGACGAGCGCCACGATCAGCG
The DNA here is from genome assembly GCA_034664425.1 of Solirubrobacteraceae bacterium. Classification (GTDB taxonomy): domain Bacteria; phylum Actinomycetota; class Thermoleophilia; order Solirubrobacterales; family Solirubrobacteraceae; genus DATBDM01. Next base: position 17,002 of record JAXDHR010000134.1, on the reverse strand, counting down.
TCGGCCCGACGACCCCGATGAGCTTGAAGACGACGAGGTCGAGCGCGAGCCCGGTCTGGCGAAGGTTGGTCCCCAGCGGCGTGTCATAGGGCCCGTCCGGGGGATGCAGCGTCACCTTCGAGATCTGGATCGAGATCAGGAAGATGATCGGCACGGCCGCGGCCGCGGCCACCCCCAGCCAGTTCCGCCGCTGTGCGATCAGCTTGCGCACCTCCCACCGGTAGGCGATCAGCGTGCCCATCAGGCGGGCACCTCCGCCGGCTGCTCGGTGAGCTCGAAGAAGAGCTGCTCCAGGCTCTCGGTCTCGCGCGCGAGAGCACGGACGCCGACGCCGGCGTCCGCAAGCGCGCGGGTCAGCAGCACCAGATCCACGTCGTCGTCGATGCGCACCGACACAGCGCCGTCGACGACGCGCACGTCTTCGAGCTCGACGTGACGGCGGATGGCGCCCACGCCGCGCTCCAGCTCGGTGGGAACCAGGCGGTAGCGCCGGCCCATCGCCGCCAGTTCGGCCAGATCGCCCTCGTGCACGATCCGGCCATGCGAGATCATCGCGACCCGCGTACAGACCTGCTCGACCTCGCTGAGCAGATGGCTCGAGAGCAAGATCGTGATGCCCTCCGCCGCCAGGCGACCCAGCAGCTCGCGCAGGAACCGCAGGCCGGCCGGATCGACGCCGTTGGCGGGCTCATCGAGCAACAACAGGCGCGGCCGGCGCACCAGACACGACGCGATCCCGAGCCGCTGACGCATGCCCTGGGAGTACTCGCTGACGCGATCGCCGGCGCGGCCCCGCAGCTCCACCAGCTCGAGCACCTCGTCGATCGCGCTCCGCCCCTCCCCCAGGCGATCGAACGCGGCGAGCAGCTCGAGGTTCTGGCGACCCGTCAGATAGCCGTAGAAGCGGGGTTCCTCGATGAATCCCGCAACACCCCGCAGCGCGCCGAGCGGATCTGTGCCGAGCTCGCGATCGAACAGCCGGATCGAGCCCGCATCGGGTCGGACCAACCCGAGGAGCATCCGCAGCGTCGTGGTCTTGCCGGCCCCGTTGGGACCGAGGAACCCGAAGACATCTCCGCGCCGTACGGTCAGATCGACCGTCTCGACGGCAGCCACGTCGCGGTATCGCTTGACGAGACCGCGCGCCTCAATCGCAAGCTCGCCGGCGTCGGTACTGGCCATGCGCCAAGGGTAGCTCAACTACGACTGCGGTAGTAGTGGCCCCCGCGCACGTCATCGTCACGCCTCGCGGAGGGGGATGGCGGCCACGACGAGGGTGCCGCTGTCGACGGGGCTGTCCACCCGGAGCTCACCGTCGACCGCGGCGAGCCGGTCCACCAGCCCGATCAGGCCGCTGCCGCCGCCCTCGGGCCGGGCACCTCCGACGCCGTCGTCCTGAACGTGGACCGCGAGCGTGCCGTGCTCGATCCGTGCCGTTACCTCGGCATGCCGCGCGTGAGCGTGCTTGGCGACGTTGGTCAGCGCCTCGGCGACGACGAAGTAGGCGGTCGCCTCGACCGCGGCAGGCAGCCGGCCCACGGTCACGGCGTTCTCGACCGGCACGGGCATCCGCGACGCCAGTGCCTCGACTCCGGCGTGCAACCCCCCATGGGTGAGAACCGGAGGGAGGATGCCGTGGGCGAGCTCGCGCAGCTCGCCCGTGGCCTGCTGTGCCTGGTCGAGCGCCTCCGTCAAGAGGACGGCGAGGTGGTCCTCGCGGTTCTGCAAGGCGCGCTGTGCCAGCTTCAAGGTGATGACCGTGTGCACCAGACGCTGCTGCGCGCCATCGTGGAGATCGCGAACCACCCGGCGGCGCTCCTCGTCGGTCGCCGCCACGATCCGCGCGCGCGATGCCGCCACCTGCGTCTGCGCTTCGGCGTTCGCGATCGCGGTCGCCACCAGCTCCGTGAAGGAGGCGAGGCGCGCCTCCGTGTCTGCCGGCAGCTGCTGCGCCAGCGTCGTACCGACCATCACGATCCCCCACAGACTGCGCTCGACGATTATCGGGCTGCCGACCGACGAGCGATAGCCGCTCTCGCGGCCGATCACGCCGCCCGGCCCCGACGCATCCTGGTAGCTGTCGATGCGGGCCGGACGGCCGGTCTCGAACACGAGCGTGCTGAGGTTCCTCCCCCCGACCGCCAGCCGGCCGCCGACGGGGAACGTGGGATTCGTCCTGCCCCACGCGGCGACCGACCTGAGCCCACCGTCGGGCTCGTAGCGAGCCAGGCGCGCCGTATCCACGCCGGGCAGTTGCCCGACCTCCTCCGTGACGGCTGCGAACACTCGTGGCGCGGGTGCCCCCTGGGCCACGAGCGTCGCCATCCGGCGCAACGCCGCCTGCTCCTCGGCCAGCCTCGCCTGCTCGTCGGCGAGGCGCGCCGATCGGCGCGCCTCGCCCTGGGCACGCGTGGCGAGGAAACTGACCGTGAGCGAGGACACCAGGAACGCGAGCAGCACCGACCAGTGGTTCAAGGTGCCGGGATCCAGGGTGTGTCGGGGCGGCACGAAGAAGTAGTTGAAGGCTGCCATGCTCGCCACCGACACCGCGGCGGCGGCCATCGAGCCGTAGACGAGCGCGACGGGGACGACGGCCAGCAGATAGAGCACCCCCAGGCCCAGGGCCGGGACGTGCGGTTCCCCGATCCCGATCACGGCCGTGACGGCGCCGACGAGCACGGCGCTCGTGAGCGCGGCGCTCAGCCAACGACGAACGGGCGATGTCACGTCACGATCATCCTCGCGTGGCGAGCGTCACGCAGAACTTTCCGCATCGCGCGCGCACACGAGCGGGATACGAGCTTCGATGTCCGCCAGACCGCCCAGCCCCAGTCCAGGTGTCCGGCTAGCACTACCTCGCAGCGGCCTCGCGCGTGCGAGCATCGAGCCGTGCCCGTCACAGTGCTCGTGGTCGACGACGACGCGCGGTTCCGCGGGCTTGCCGCACGGATGCTCGTTTCGCTCGACATGGCCGTCGTCGGTGAGGTCGGCACGGTGGCGGCGGCGGCTGAGGCGGCCGCCGAGCTGCGGCCCGACGCCGTCCTCGTCGATGTCGGGCTGCCGGACGGCAACGGCTTGACACTCGCCAGGCAGCTCGCGGCGCTTCCCTGGCGGCCGCGCATCCTCATCGTCTCCTCGGACCGAGATGCGACCACGCCCGAGGATGCGCGGAGCCTCGGCGCGGTCGGCTTCGTCGCGAAGGACGACCTACCCGAGCTTTCCCTCGCCCGGCTCCTCGCGGGCGGTCAGGACCTCGAGTACGGTTGAGGTGTGTCCGTCCGCGTCGTGATCGGGGAGGACGACGTGCTGTTCCGCGCGGGAATCTCGCGGATCCTCTCCGAGGCGGGACTCGAGGTGGTCGCGGAGTCGGGGGACGCCGTCGACTTCCTGCGCAAGGTGCGCGCCCACCGACCCGATGTGGCCGTCGTCGACGTGCAGATGCCGCCGCGCCGGGAGGACGACGGGCTGCGCGCCGCACTCGAGCTGCGTGCCGGCTCTCTCGATACCGGCATCCTGGTCTTGTCGCAGTTCTTCGAGGAGTCGCTCGCCCTCGATCTCATCGGCGAGCATCCCGACGGCGTCGGATACCTGCTCAAGGAGCGGGTCGGCGACGTCTCGTCGTTCGTCGACGCGGTCAATCGCGTTGCGCAGGGCGGCACCGCCCTCGACCCGGCCGTGGTCGGCCGGATGCTGGGACGCCGGGGCCACGGGCCGCTCGACACCCTGACGCCGCGCGAGCGCGACGTGCTCGCGGAGATGGCCGAGGGGAAGTCGAACCAGGGCATCGCCGAGTCGCTCCACGTCACCGACGGCGCGGTCGAGAAGCACGTGAGGAGCATCTTCCACAAGCTGGGAATCGGGCCGACGACGCTCGAGCATCGCCGCGTTCGCGCCGTCCTCACGTTCATCAGCGCGTCGCATTCCTCCAGCGCAGGGCGCTGAGCGAGGCGCGTTTGGTGCAGTCAGGCCGCCTGCGCCAGGCGGTCGCCGTCGAGGACGCGCGAAAGCTCGTGGCGCGACGCGATGTCGAGCTTGGCGAAGACCTTGCCCAGGTGGTACTCGACAGTGCGTGAGCTGATGAACAGCTCGGTGCCGATGCCGTGGTTGGAGAGACCGTCGCTCGCCAGCCGGGCGATCTGGGCCTCGCGGCTGGTCAGTTGGTCGCCGGCCTGGTCGTCGGTGCGCCGCCGGGCGGTCTGGCCCGTGGCCAGCAGTTCGCGCGCGGAGCGTGCGCCGAATGCCTTGACGCCCATCGCCGTGAACAGCTCGTGGGCGATGCGCAGCTGCTCGCGAGCGTCCCGGCGCCGCTTCTCGCGGCGCAGCCACTCGCCGTAGAGCAGATGGGCGCGCGCAAGCTCGACGCGCAGGCACGGGCGGTCGAGCCGCTCGATCGCGTCCCGGTAGAGCTCCTCGGCGGCCTCGCCCTCGCTCAGCAGCGCTCCCGAGCGCGCCGCGATCCCCAGCGCCCAGTCGGTGCCGCCGGCTTGTGTCGACTCCGAGAGCTGCCGCATGGCGGCGGTCGCACGGTCGAGGCTCCCGCTGCGAACGGCGGCTTCGATCAGCTCGACCAGCGCCCAGGTCGAGAACGGCGCCCCATGCGGGTGCTCGGTGCCCTGCTGTGCCGCGGCCAGCGCTTCCTCGTAGCGGCCGAGGCCGTTGTAGAGCACCGCGCTCGCCCAGTGCACGGCGGTCAGTCCGAGCCCCTCGCCCCTCGGCGTCACGTCCCTCACCGTGGTCTCGAACAGCTCGAGGGCCTTGGCTTCGCGCCCCTGCCAGGCGGCGAGCGCCAGGGCACCGTAGGGTGCGTGCTGGCTCCCGGTCGCCACACTGACCGTACCCGCCTCCGCGAGCAGGGCTTCGGCGGCGGCGAGCTCGCCGGCGGACACATGGACGGCGGCGCGCGCGTTGAGCGCGACGGGGAGCACGGCGAGCGCGCCGGCGGCACGGGCGAGCTCGACGTGTCGAGTGACGAGCAGCTCCCATGTCTCGTCGTCCCACACGTCCACGGCCGCGCGGCCGGCGGACCACAGCCGGCCGAGCCCGTTGTCCCGGGAGACGTCCTCGCTGCGGATGGCGCTCAGGGCCCGCTTGAGCATCGGCGCGCCGGCCGGATATCCCTCGGTGATGCACAGCACCCAGCCGTCGAGCAGGAGATCGGTCGCGCCGGCGGGATGCGCAGAGCTCCCCGCCCGCGCTGCCTGCGCGACGTCGAGCACCCCGGCGCCCCTCGCGAGCGGGCCGGCGAACATGGCCGCCCCCAACGCGTCCAGGTACGTGTCGCGCGCCAGTCCCGGGTCGAGCGGTTCGAGCCGCGTGGCGGCTTCGAGGAGCAGCGGCGAAGCGTCGCGGCCGCCGCTCGACGCCGATGCGATCTGGCCGCGCAGCAGGTCCACCCGGGCGCTCGCGAGCGCGTCGAGCTCGCCTGCTTCGGCCATGACCAGCAGCTCCAGCGCGTCGTCGGGAGCACCGGCGTGATGCTTGGCCTGCGCCGCGGCCAGCGCGCGCCGCGCCCGGCGCGCCGGATCGGGCGTCAGCCGGGCCGCAGGTTCCAGGAACGCCGCCGCCGCGGCGACGCCGCAGCGGGCCTGGACGCGACCGGCCGACCGCTCCAAGTCCGCGGCCACCGCCTCGTCGGGTCCCGGGGCCGCGTGGGCGCGGTGCCATGCGTGACGGTCGGTGTCGGCCTCGCGGTCGGTGACCTCGGCCAGGGCCGCGTGGACGTCCTGCCGGTCCTTGAACGGGGCGGCCTGGTAGACCGCCGAGCGCACGAGCGGATCGCCGAACCGTACTCCGGTGCCGAGCTCCAGCAGGCCGGCCGCCGCTGCCGGCGCTGCGGCCTCGCCGCTGATCCCCAGCCGCTCGGCTGCCCGCCAGACCACGACCGGGTCGCCGACCGGTTCGGCCGCGGCGACGAGCAGCAGCCGCCGGCTGTCGGCGGGCAGCGCGTCCAGCCGCGCGTCAAAGCTCGCCGCCGGCTTCCCCGATGGCGCCGGCGCGTCCGGCAGCCCGAACCCGCCGGCGAGCTCGGCCGGCGATAGGCCGCGCGGCGACTGCGACAGCGCCAGCGGGTTCCCGTGCGCCTCGGCCACGATCCGATCGCATACCCGCGCATCCAGCGGCCCGGCGATCACCGACCGCAGGAAAGCCCGCGCATCCGCCGGCTTCAGGCCTTCGACGACCAACTCCGGCAGCCGCCGGAACTCGTCCCTCGATTCGCGGACCGCGAACACGATCGCGACAGACTCCGCCGTCAGCCGGCGCGCCACGAACCCGAGCGCCTGCGCCGACGGCCGATCGAGCCAGTGCGCGTCGTCGATCACGCAGACCAGCGGCCGCTCCGTCGCGGCCTCCGACAGCAGACCGAGCATGGCCACGGCGACGAGGAACAGACTCGGCGGCTCGCCGGCTCGCAACCCGAACGCGGTTGCCAGCGCATCCCGTTGCGGGGCAGGCAGCCGCTCGGCTCGGTCCAGCAAGGGTGCGCAGACCTGGTGCAACCCCGCGAACGCCAGCTCCATCTCCGATCGGGCCCCCGCGGAGCGCACCACCCGGCACCCGGACGCCCGCTCGACCATGTACTCCAGCAGCGCCGACTTGCCGACGCCAGGGTCCCCACGGACCACGAGCGCCCGGCTCTCACGCGCGTGCACCCCGGTGAGAAGCCGGTCCAGAGTCCCGCACTCGTTCCGGCGGCCCAGCAACACCTAACCGCACCGCCCCGGGCGTGGCGTTTTCGGGATGAAGGCTCTCAGCTGGGAAAGCGGCACGGTCGTTGCCGTCTCATCGAAGGGCGAGTGCGCGGAGAGCGGCCACGAGCTCCGCGGGCGACGCGTCCTTGAACACGGCGCCATGGGCGGCAGGCGGGATCTCGCCACGCCATCCCGGCTCGGCGAGCAGCAGGATGCGCGCGCGGGATGTCTCTGGATCACAGGCCATCCGGGCGACCGTGTCTGCCGCGTTCCCCGTGGCGCCGACATCGAGCAGCACGACGTCCGGATGCGCGAAGGCCGACGACCCGACGACCTCGATACTCGGAGTCTCGGCGAGCAGGCGGCGCAGCGCAGCCCGCGTGAGCGCGTGTCCGCCGGCGGCGAGCACCCGCACGCGTTCGGGCCGTCGGGGCTGCCGGTTGGCTCGGCGTTCACGTGCGTCGTCGAGCGAGATCACGATCGCACTGCGGTGGGAGCTGATCGCCGTGGCTTGCATACCGGCAACTGTGCTCCCCGGCACGTCGACCTGCCAGGTCCCCAGGCTGCAGACGACGTGTCCGGCTAGCCCTACCGTCGCATGCCTGCCTGGCTGCCAACATCGCACCATGCCCACGAAAGTGCTCGTCGTGGACGACGATGTAGCGTTCCGGCGACTCGCGATCCGTCTCCTGACCGCGCTCGGACTGACCGTGGTCGCGGAGGCCGGTACGGTCGCCGCGGCGCTTACCGTCTGCGCCGAGGTGCGCCCCGACGCAGCGCTGGTCGACGTGGGGCTCCCCGACGGTGACGGCATCGCGCTGACAGCGGCGATCGCGGCGCTGCCCTGGCGCACTCGGGTGGTGCTCACCTCGTCCGAGACGGCTGCCGCGGACGACGCGACGGCCCGCCGCGCCGGGGCGGTCGGCTTCATCCCCAAGGCTGACCTGATCGATGGCAAGGCCTGCGGACTGCTCGCCGGAGAGTGCCGCGGGCTAGTACGGTTGGGGCATGACCGCCGGTCGGCGAGTGGTCATCGGAGAGGACGACGTCCTGCTGCGTGAGGGCATGGCCCGGCTGCTCACTGATGCCGGGTTCGATGTCGTCGCACGGGCCGCGGACGCGGACGACTTCCTGCGCAAGACCCTCGCGCACCGTCCGGACATCGCCATCGTCGACGTGCAGATGCCGCCGCGGCACGAGGACGATGGCCTGGTCGCCGCCGTCCAGGTGCGCAACCGCCTGCCGGATACGGGCGTTCTCGTCCTCTCGCAGTTCTACGAGGAGTCCTACGCCCTCGACCTGATCGGGGAGCGCCCCGAAGGGGTCGGCTACCTGCTCAAGGAGCGGATCGGCGACGTGGATGAGTTCGTCGCTGCGATCGGGCGGGTCGCCGCCGGGGGCATCGCCCTCGACCCCGAGGTCGTCGGCCGGATGCTCGGTCGGCGCAACACCGCAGGCTCCGTCGACGGACTCACGCCGCGCGAGCGCGACGTGCTGGCGGCGATGGCCGAGGGCAAGTCGAATCTGGGCATCGCGGAGCAGCTCGTCGTGACCGAGGCCGCCGTGGAGAAGCACGTGACGCGGATCTTCGCGAAGCTCGACCTCGGGCCGTCGACCACCGAGCACCGGCGCGTCATGGCGGTCCTCGCCTACGTGCGCGACGCCAAGAGCTAGCTCGGCTCCGGCAATCCAGCGTCCCGCGCGGTCGTTGAACCGGGGCGCTCAGGAGTTAAACTGGCTGATTCCCCCCTGAATGCGCGTCGATACCGAACCCGAGGCTGCCCGGCTCCGAGAGTTGCTGAGGGACCTCGTCGCGCTTTCGGCCATCCCGGCGGTGTGGGTCGAGCGCGCCGCCACGGTGCGCGAGTCCGGGACCGACGCGGTGGCAGCCGGGCTTGCCGATGCGCTGGTCAGACTGCTGGGGCTCGACTTCGCCTTCGTGCGTCTGTGCGATCCGCTCGACGCCGAAGGAGTCGACGTCTCACGGGGAAGCGCGTGGAAGCGCTTCCCGGAGTGGCTGGAGAGTCACGGGGCCACGGGCTCTCGGCTGCTGCGCAGGGAGATCGTCGCCGATGTCGGCGACCCGCAGCCGCGCCGCGGCGTTGCCATCCCGATCGGTCTCGACGGCGAAGGGGGCATGCTCGCCGCCGCCTCCGGGCGCAGCGACTTTCCGACGCCGACGGACCAGCTGTTGCTCGCCCTTACCGCGAATCAGGCTGCGACGGCGTTTCACAGCGCGCGCATCATCCACGAGCGCAGACGGGCAGAGGAAGAGCTCCGCGAGACCCAGGCCGCGCTCGAGGCGACGGTGGCCGAGCGGACGGCCGAGTTGCGCCGAAGCGAGGCCTATCTGGCGGAGGCGCAGCGCCTGACGCACACGGGAAGCTTCGCCATCGACGCGGCGACCCGAGAGGTGACCCATACGTCGGCCGAGCAGTCGCGCCTGTACGGGTTCGAGCCGGGGCGCGGAGTTCCCTCGTGGCAGGCGTTCATCGAGCGCATCCATCCAGAGGATCGTGCGACGTGGACCGAGGCGCTCGAGCGCGGCATCCGTGAGGCGACGAGGATCGAAGTGGAATACCGCGTCGTGCTTCCGCAGCGCCCCGTACGGCGCCATCGCGCAACTGCTCACCCGGTCTTCGATGCGTCAGGCCGACTCGAGGAGTTCATCGGCTCCATCGTCGACGTGACCGAGCGCCGCCGAGCCGAGGCTGAGATGCAACGGCTCGTCGGGATGCACGCGGCGTTGCGGCGGGTCGCGACGCTCGTTGCGCGAGAAGCCTCACGAGCGGAGGTCTTCACGGCGATCGCGGAGGAGATCGGGCGGCTGCTCGGTACGGAGGAGAGCAGCATGCTGCGCTTTGACGAGGACCACAGCGCCGTCGTGATGGCTCGCTGGGGTCGGGTCGCCGATCTCATGCCGATCGGCTCGCGCGTTCGACTCGACGACGAGAGTGCCAGCGGGCAGGTGTTCCGGACCGGCCGGCCGGCGCGGCTCGACTTCCGGAGCGAAAGCAGCTCGATGGTGGAACAGGCGCGGTCTGCCGGCGTCCGCGGCGTGGTCGGCACGCCGATCCGTGTGGAAGGCCGGCTGTGGGGCGCCATGGTCACGGGGACGAGCCAGGAGGAGCTGCTGCCGCCCGAGACGGAGTCCCGCCTGGTCCAGTTCACGGAGCTGATGGCCACGGCGATCGCCAACGCCGAGTCGCGTACCAGAGCGGACCGTCTCATGGAGGAGCAGGCCGCCCTGCGCCGTGTGGCGACGCTCGTCGCCGAGGAGTCCTCGCCGGCGGAGGTGTTCGCCAAGGTGACCGAGGAGCTCGCGAACGTGCTCGGCGACGCCGACTGCTCGCTGTTCCGGGACGAGGGCGACGGGACCGCGACCATGGTCGCCGTCTGGGGTGCGACGCTGTCGACCGGCGTCCGCGTGGGCGCGCGCTGGCCCCTCGATGGCACGGGTGTCATCGCCTCGGTGCTTCGCCACGGACGGCCATGCCGAATCGGCGATTACTCCTCGGTGAGCGGCGCGCTCGCCGAGCATGGCCGTGACCAGCTCGGGATCCGCTCGGCCGTAGGCTGTCCGATCCTGGTCCGCGGGCGTATTTGGGGAGCGCTGGGCGCCGCCCGATTCGAGCCCGAGGCGCTCCCGCCGGAGACCGAGAAGCACATCACTGAGTTCAGTGAGCTGGTCGCTACGGCGATCGCCAACACGGAAGCGCGTGCGGAGGTCGAGCGGCTCGCCGAGGAGCAGGCCGCTCTGCGGCGGGTCGCCATGCTGGTGGCCGAAGGAGCGTCCGCCACGATGGTCTTCGACGCCGTGACCGCGGAGATGGAGCGGCTGCTGGATGCCGACGGCGTGACCCTCGGCCGCTACGAGCCTGACGATGAGGTCACGGTGGTGGCCCAGCGCGGGGCCGTCGCGTGGAAGGTGCCGCCCGGCACGCGGATCAAGCACGCGGGCGACAACGTGACGACGAAGGTCCGCCGCTCGCAGCAGCCCGCTCGGGTGGAGCACTACGAGCAGACGAACGGCGTGGGCGCGGCCGTCGGAGCTCCGATCATCGTGGACGGCCGGCTTTGGGGCGTCACCACCGCGAACTGGGAGAGCGAGGAGCCGCCACCGCCGGGCACCGAGGAGCGGATGGCGCAGTTCGGCGAGCTGCTCGATACGGCGATCGCCAACGCCGACAGCCGCGACCAGCTGACGGCCTCGCGGGCCCGTCTGCTCGTCGCGGGAGACGAGGCGCGCCGGCGCGTGGTGCACGACCTCCACGACGGCGCGCAGCAGCGGTTGGTGCACACCATCGTGATGCTCAAGCTCGCTCGGCACGCGCTCCAGACGCACGACGAACGCGCGGAGTCGCTCGTGAGCGAGGCGCTCGAGCAGGCCGAGCAGGGCAACGCGGAGCTGCGCGAGCTGGCACACGGGATCCTTCCATCGGCGCTCACGCTCGGCGGCCTCCGGGGCGCGGTCCCCGCGGTCGTGGCGCGGCTGGACCTACCGGTCGAGGTGGATGTTCCCCGCGACCGGTTGCCCCCGGAGATCGAGGCGAGCGCGTACTTCATCGTCGCCGAGGCGCTCACGAACGTCGTCAAGCACGCCGAGGCCGGAAGTGCCGAGGTCAGGATCAGCGTGGAGGACGGCGTGGTCGGCGTCGAGGTCCGCGACGACGGGATCGGCGGCGCCGATCCCGTCGGTCACGGGCTCGTCGGGATCGGCGATCGGGTGACCGCGCTCGGCGGGCGGCTCACGATCGAGAGCCCGCCCGGCGGCGGCACCCTGCTGACCGCCACGCTGCCGGTCTCAGCCGGCGAGCGCTCGTGACGGTCGCGGGAACCAGGGGTCCGATGTCGGGCTAGCAGGAGTGATGATCGGGGGCTGCCGGTGATGACCGACGGCCGCGCAGCTGGGACCATCTTGGAGGAAGCGTCGATTCAATGAGGTGGCTCGCGATGACTTGGCAAGTTCACAATGATCATGACCGCAGGACCCGCACGCGACCCGCGCCGGCGGCACCGATGAACCAGCGCCAGCTCGTGATCCTGTCGCTGCTCCACCGCCCCGACGCCCCGACGGAAAGCCGCCGGCCGTGAGCGACTCGGGCCCGGCCCGCAGCCGCAGCACGGCCTCAGCGGCCGTCGGCCGTCTGCAGGAGCATGTCTGCTCCATGTTCGGGCATCACTGGTCGCACTGGGAGCGCCCGATGCGACTCGTCGAGACGTGCAGTTGCGCGCGCTGCGGGAAGACCCGGACGCGCCGGCTGGGCCTGGCGTAGCGGCCGAGCCCCAGCGCCCTCGCGCGGGGCACGCAAGCTGGGCAGTGAATTCGTCGATACGGATTCGGGCGGCGCCCCACCGGGTCGAGCTGCCTCTGATCCGCGTTGACGTTGTCAGGCAACGTCGATGCGGATCACGCCGACGCCGCGGATGAAGCCACCCAAGCCGGCAGGACCACGACCCGATCGGTTCCAGCAGGCCGCCGGGGCACCTGACCCGTCATCGTCGCACGGCGTCATGTGCCGGCCAGGGTGTAGACGACTCGCACGATCGCCGAGATCTCCTGGTGGCCGGGGACCAGGCGCGTGCCTCCCGCGCTGGAGCCGCTTTCGCCCGAGTTCGCGATCGCGCCGGCGTCGAAGGGCGCCAGGTCCACGGACGCGATGCCCGTCACTCGCGAGCCAAGACGGGCGGCGGCGTCGTCGGCCCGCCGGCGCGCGTCGGCGAGTGCGCGCCCGGTCGCGATGATCTCCGCGGTGGAGGGATCCGAGAAGGAGAAGTCCGGCCCGGAGACGTTGTCTGCGCCGGCGGCCGCCAGCGCGTCGAACAGCGCCCCGAGGTGGGCGATGTCGCCGGTGCGCAGCTGCAGCTGGGTGAAGGCGCGGTAGCGCGTCCGGGTCGGCCGGCCCCGCCGATGCACGCGCACGCGGGACACGCTCACCGCATTGGTCTGCACGGCGCTTCCCGGCACGCCGTGCTGTCGCAGGACGCGCCGAACACGAGCCAGCTGCCGGTTGGCCGCGCTGCGTGCGGCGGCGGACGTCGCCCGTGACTCGAGCACCGTCACGTACAACTGCGCCTGGTCAGGGGTGCGGAACACGTGCCCCTGGCCCATCGCCGCGAGCGTCGGCTCGGTCGCGGGCTGCTGCGCTCCCGCGGCGGCGGTCAGCCCGAGCCAGCTCACCCCCGCGACCAGCAGCACTGCCACGCTTCGACGCATCACGACCTCCCCCGACTGGACGCGCCGCAGGCTACAGGCGTAGCCGGGCGGGACGCTAGGCGGCGCGTTCGTCGAGGAGGGGCTTTGTGAACCAGCGGTCGGCGAACGGCTCCTCGTTGAATGCCGGCACCTCGACGTACCCGGCCGATCGGTAGAGGGCGATCGCCTCGGGCAGCACGTCGCTGGTCTCGATGTGTGCCTCGTTGGCCCCGTGCTCGAGCGCGAGCCGCTCCAGGTGCTCGAGGAGCCGGCGCCCGAGGCCGAGGCCCCGTGCCGATTCGGCGACCCACATGCGCTTGATGTCTGTGACGCTGCCTGAATGGTGCTTGACGGCCCCGCACGCGATCGCCTCGCCGCGCAGGTAGGCGACGACGAACGCTCCGTTCGGCGGTCGCACCTCATGCGGCTCGGCGGTCGCCCCCTTGCGCGGATCGAAGGCGCGCTCCGGCGCCCGGCGGTTGAGCTCTGCCACGTACGCCCGCAGGCAGCGCTGGGCATCCGGGCTCTCCGGATCGACAGGCCGCAACTCGACGAGCGACGTCGCGATGAGCCGTTCGATCGTGCGCATCGCGCTGACCAGCTCCGCGCGTTGGGCGTGCTCGAGCGGTTCGAGGATCGAGGCCGCAAGCTCGTCGCTGCGCTCGTCGAGCAGAGCTCGCTCGCGCAGTCCCGCCGGCGTGAGCTGCGCGATGCGGACGCGACCGTCGACGCCGCTCGGCGTCACGGTGACCAGCCCGTCGGCCTCGAGCGCGCGCAGCATGCGGCTCATCTGCCCTGAGTCAACGGCGAGGCGCGCGCGCAGCATCACCACCTCGCTGCCCTCGGTGCCGATCTCCCAGAGCAGCCGCGACACGGCGAGCGGTCGGGCGCGCGCCAGAAACTGCTCGTTCAGCGCCCCGGCGCGCTGCGTGACCATACGGTTGAAGCGACGGACCTGCGCGATCTCCGTACTCATTCTCTGATTCTAGTCAGAGACTCCAGCGGGTGCCGGCGGCGGCGACGCGCCGCCGCGCTCGGCGTCACTCGCCCGTCGCGCACGGGCGTCCCGTCGTCGAAGCCCCCGAAGGGCTGGAACTCGCCGCGGTAGGACTCGTTGCCACCAAGGCCCAGGCCGGCCGCCATCGCGAGCGCGAACTGGTGACCGCCGTGCGGAATCAATCGCCGGGGACTCCAGCCGTGCGCATCCAGCACCTCCAGGTGGGAAGGCGTAGGAGAGCGCGAGGTCGAACCGTTGCGCTCCGAGGCGACTCACGCCGCGCCTGCCGACTCGAGTCCTTCGACTGGGGCTCGGAGCGCTGCCTGGGCGACGGCGCCGTATCCCGGACCGCGGCCTCGACGAGCTGCGCGGCTACGACGCCATCCTCTACGACGCCGATCTCGACCTCGCGGCCGCTGCGATCGCGAAGGGCGGATTCACGTACGCCGGTCAGCTCTGCATCAGCGTGCAGCGGGTGCTCGTACACGAGGACGTGCACGACGTCGGACCGATGATCTCGGAGGCGGCGGCCGAACGCGCTGAGGCGACCGTGCGTCGCGCGGTCCAGGCCGGCGCGCGGTTGGGTTGCGGGGGCCGGCGCACCGGCACGCTCCTCCAGTCCACCGTGCTCGTCGATCCGGCGCCGACCGACCCCGCGGTCTGCGAGGAGATGTTCGCTCCCGTGGTCAGCGTCCTCGCTTACCGCGACGTGGCCGACGGCATCCGCCTGGCCAACGCGACCCCCTACGGCCTCTCCGCCGGCGTCTTCACGACGTCCGCGGACGCGGCCTTCGCGTTCGCTCGCGGCATCGAGGTCGGCACGGTGAACGTCAACGATGTCTCCACGTCGCGCGTCGACCTCGCGCCCTTCGCGGGCATCAAGGACTCGGGTGCCGGCCGCGAGGGCATCCGGTACGCCGTGCGCGCATTCACTCACGAGCGTCTCGTCGCCTTCGCCCTCCGACCGCCGGTGTGAACGCCGACCCGCGGTCCTCAGCTCGCAGTGACCTTCACCAGCGCGTGCCGCCGGACCCGGCGTGTCGCGCGACGGCGCCGTCGCGAGGGATGGATCCGACTGACCCCTCGAACAGCCGATCGCTGACGGCATCGCGGGCAGCAATTCCCTGCATCCCGTGCCGGGCGGCGGCCCCGGCCATCCGACGACAGGTGAGGAATCCGATCATGAGCCTGAGGTCCGTTCGGCGGCGGCGCGTCGCAGTCGCAGCTGCGACGGCGGCGCTCGCACTTGCCGTCCCCGTCGCGAGTGCGAGAGCTCAGGCCGTTGCGGGCTGGCCGGGCAAACTCACCAACGTGCAGCCCGGGTCTGGGATCGGCTGGGCGGGTTGCTCGGGATCAACGAGCCGTCGCAGGTCGGCGCCCCGGGCGATGCGGGCAACGGCGTGTGCGGCGGCATCAACATCTCGTTCATCGGGCCGGCGGTCGGGCAGATCGCCACCGCGATCGGACCGACGATCATCAGCGCCGCTCCCGTCATCCTCGCGCCGATCACGGTGAGCAACGGTTCGGTCCAGCAGGGATCGATCCCGTGAGGCGGAGATCGGGACGCCGGACGGCGGTCGCCGCGCCGCGCGCGCCCGCGCACGATCACCCTGAGCGGCGCTCTGGCCGTGCTCGAGGCGCGCGGGCGAAGGCCGCGCGGATCGGCGTGCCGATGAACATCGCGGTCGTGAACGAAGGCGGCAACCTTGTCGCATGGACGACGCGTCGCTCGGCTCGACATCGCCCAGAACAAGGCCTGCACAGCACGGGTTGCGGGTCCCTCGGTGTGTTCGCCACGAAGGGCCCGCAGGGACGAAGCTGGGGTTCGCCTCGCGCTCGCGTGGAGGGCCGGCTGGCCGTCCAGAGAGGGGGTCACGCGCGCGCCGCGCAGGCCCGCGGTTGACCTCTTGCGAGCCTCTACTCGAACGGCCCGGGTTCGGAACCGGTGGCGATTCGCGGCTCGATGTATGTCGAGCCGCGGACCCCGGCATGACCTCTGTCGAGCTCTGGCCGGCGGGGCTAGGACCAGAACTCGTCCCATGCGTAGAGGTCCTCGAAGTGCTCCCGGCCGTCAGTCACCTTGCCGTCCTTGAGCTCGAAGACGATGCAGTCGGCAACGTCGAGGTGCTTGCCGTTTCGCTCCCCGGTGCTGCGCTGGATACCGACCACGCGGTTATCGCCATCTGCAGCCATGTGCTGCAACTCGGCCCGGAAGGTCCCTCCAGTCTCCTGCGCCAGCTGGCCGAAGTACGCCAGGGTCGCGCCGCGGCCCTCGTAGTCGCCGGCCATCGAGCTCCGGCCCGGCAAGTGCCACACGGTCTCATCCATGAGCTCGGTGAGCGTGTTCATGTCGCCCGTGTTGAACGCCCCGTAGGCGCGCCGCATGATCGCTACGTTTTCATCTGATCCCATGGTCTTTCTCCGCATTAGCTGTCATCAGTAGAGGTAGTGCGCGGGTGCTCGTCAATGTTCGCAAGCGCGTGCTGATTGTCACCCGCCGGCGTCACCCGAATAACGGATCGTCGCCACGCTTACTGTGAAACCGACGTCCGCGCTGAGGACGTCGTCCGCCGTGACTGGTTGCAACAGGTTCTGCGAGGTGTTGGAGGCGCGAGGTCTGCGCTGACTTCTAATTTCGAGCCGTTGGTAAGCACTGAGCCTGCAGCGGACAGGTGCTAGGCGTCGTATTGCCCGCCGAGCGCCGCCGCCTGGGGGCGACCTTTGTGACCAGCCTCCTGAAGGATCGCCGGCACCTCCGGGTCCGAGACAAACTTCTGCCAGCCCGACTCATCCCAGTCGAAGAGCACCCAGACCCGATCGTCCTCATTAGGATCGCGAAAGACGGACGAACCTTTTGAGCCGTGCTGCTTTCGCTTGACAGCGCCCGTGGTCGAAAAGATCTTTACGAAACGGTCGAAATCCTCGACCTTCGTCGTTGCCAGGATCATTCTCGCCTCCTTGTGGAACGTGTCATAGCGTGCACGATGCAGTCCTTCGCTCCAGCCCGCGGGGCGCCAACCTGGGGCGTTGCATCGCCACTTCACCGCCCCAGGCGACACTACACCTCCTTCGCGTCCAGCCGGTTTTTATTCGGGCCGTAAGCGGGCGTCGTTAGGTGCC
>JAXDHR010000133.1:0-37360 GCA_034664425.1 Solirubrobacteraceae bacterium | reverse complement strand
AAGCGCAAGGCGATCGGGGCCGAGTTCATCCGCGTCTTCGAGGAGGAGGCGGCGAAGATCGGCGACGCGAAGTACCTCGTGCAGGGGACGCTGTACTCGGACGTGATCGAGTCCGGCGGCGGCACCGGTGCGGCGACGATCAAGTCCCACCACAACGTCGGCGGGCTGCCGGAGGACCTCGAGTTCGAGCTGGTCGAGCCGCTGCGCGCGCTGTTCAAGGATGAGGTCCGCGCCGTGGGGGCCGAGCTCGGTTTGCCCGAGCGGCTCGTCTGGCGCCAGCCGTTCCCGGGCCCCGGCCTCGCGATCCGCATCGTCGGCGGCGAGGCGACCAAAGGTCGCCTCGACACGCTGCGCGACGCCGACGCGATCCTCCAGGACGAGATCCGCAAGGCCGGCCTCTACCGCGAGTTGTGGCAGTCCTTCTGCGTGCTGCCGGACATCCGCACGGTCGGCGTGCAGGGTGACGAGCGCACCTACGGCTACCTCGTGGCGATCCGCGCCGTCACCTCCGACGACGCGATGACCGCCGATTGGGCGCGGCTTCCGTACGACCTCCTCGAGCAGGTCGCGTCGCGGATGATCAACGAGATCCGCGAGGTCAACCGGGTCGTGCTCGACATCACGAGCAAGCCGCCCGGGACCATCGAGTGGGAGTAGCGCCCGTCCGCTGGGGGATCCTCTCCACCGCGGCGATCAACGAGAAGCTGCTGGCCGGCGCGCGGCGCTCCGACGGGGTCGAGGTCGTCGCCGTCGGCTCGCGCGACGCCGCGCGCGGGACCGCGTTCGCCGAGCGCCACGGCATCGGGCGCGCCCACGGCTCCTACGAGGCGCTGCTGGAGGACCCGGACGTCGAGGCGGTCTACATCCCGCTGCCCAACGCACTGCACCACGCGTGGACGATGAAGGCGCTGGCGGCCGGCAAGCACGTGCTCTGCGAGAAGCCCTACAGCCGCCGCCCGGCGGAGGTCGAGGAGGCCTTCGAGGCGGCCGAGCGCGCCGGCCTCGTGCTCTCGGAGGCCTACATGTACCGCTACAGCCCGCAGATCGTCCGGCTCGCGGAGCTCGTCCGCGAGGGGGCGATCGGCGAGCTGCGGACGATCGCGTCGGCGTTCACGCATCCGTGCGCGGACCCCGCCGACGTGCGCTTGAGCGCCGAGCTCGACGGCGGCGGTCTGATGGACGTCGGCTGCTACTGCGTCAGCGCGTCGCGCCTGCTGGCGGGCGAGCCGGAGACGGTCACCGCGCAGCAGGAGGTCGGTCCGAGCGGCGTCGACGTACGCTTCGTGGGCGCGCTCGCGTTCCCCGGCGGCGTACTCGCGCACTTCGACTGCGGATTCCACGTCCCGGACCGCTCGCAGCTCGAGGTCGTCGGCAGCGCGGGCGTCATTCGCGTGTCGGACCCCTGGCACGGCCGCGAGCCAGGGCTCGAGCTCACGCGCGCCGACGGCACGACGGAGCCGGTCCTCGTCGAGCGGGAGAGCGCCTACCGGCTCGAGCTCGAGCGCGTGAGCGCCGCCGCGCGCGGCGCCGGCGGCCCGCCGCCCCTCGGCCGCGCGGACGCGCTCGGACAGGCGCGCACGATCGCGGCGCTCTACCGCGCGGCGGAGTCGGGCGCGGCCGTCCGGCCCGTGGACTGATCGGCCGCGCGGTCGCGCCCGCCGCGCTGCGTGCGCCAGAACCACACGAGGCCCGCGATGCACAGCATGGTCGCGACCCAGAAGTTCAGCCGCATCCCGAGCACGTGCTTGGACGGATCGGTGCGCAGCAGCTCCTCGCCGATGCGCGCGAACGAGTAGCCGGCGACGTAGAGCGCGAAGATCCCCGGCGGGCGGATGTCGCGCTTACGGCCGAGGACCACGAGCGCGGCGGCGAGCGCGAGGTTCCAGATCAGCTCGTACAGGAAGGTCGGGTGAAACGTCGCGTACTGCGCGTAGCCGGCGGGCCGGTGCTGCGGGTCGATCTCGAGTCCCCACGGGAGCGTCGTCGGGCCGCCGAAGAGCTCCTGGTTGAACCAGTTGCCGACGCGGCCGATCGCCTGCGCGACCAGCAGCGCGGGCGCCGCGGCGTCCATGAACAGCGGGATGTTCACCTTGCGCCGGCGCAGGACGATCAGGCCCCCGAGCACGCCGCCGGCGATGCCGCCCCAGATCCCCAGGCCGCCCTTCCAGATCGCCAGGGGGCCCCACCAGTGGTCGGGCACCTCGTTCCAGCTCGTGGCGAGGAAGTAGAGGCGTCCTCCGATGAGCCCGGCGGGGACGCCCCAGATGGCGACCTCCTGCGTGAGCGCCGGATCGCCGCCCTTGGCCGCCCAGCGGCGGCTCGAGATCACGACGGCGGCGACGATCGCCACCACGTAGCAGAGGCCGTAGGCGTGCAGGAGCACCGGACCGATCTGGATCCCGTTCGACGACGGGCTGGGAAGGAAGGCGAGGAGCACGCCGCTATGATGGTCGACCGCCGCGCGGACTCCGCGTGATGTCTCCATGCCCTCGGCAACGACCACCACCTGACTTCCTTGAAGACCTACGTCGCCACCCCCCTTGATCGCGAGCGCAACTGGCTCCTCGTCGACGCGGAGGGACAGACCCTCGGCCGCCTGGCGACCCAGATCGCCGACGCGCTGCGCGGCAAGCGCAAGCCGACCTACACGCCGCACATCGACACGGGCGACTTCGTGGTCGTGGTCAACGCGGAGAAGATCTCCGTGACCGGTCAGAAGCGGCAGGAGAAGCTCTACCACCGGCATTCCGGCTATCCCGGCGGCCTCAAGACGCGCACGCTCAACGACATGCTCGAGCGGCGCCCCGAAGAGGTCATCCGGCTCGCCGTCAAGGGCATGCTGCCGCGGAACCGCCTCGGGCGCAAGCAGCTCACCAAGCTCAAGATCTACGCCGGTCCCGACCACCCGCACGCCGCGCAGCAGCCGCAGGCGCTCGAACTGAAGACCCGGTAGGAGAACGATGGCGGACGAAGAGAAGACCGAGCAGGGCGAAGTCCAGGAGCCGCAGGCCGCCGATGAGCAGGCGCCCGAGGCTGCCGAGCAGCCCGTCGAGGCGTCGCTCGACGAGGTCGTCGTCGAGGGCGACGCCGTCGTCACCGACGAGGACCTCGAGGAGGACGTCGACGAGACCCCGCGCGTCAAGCCCGAGATTCCGGGCGCGGATCTCGAGGTCGACATCGTCCGCGACGGCGAGGGCGAGCGTCCGTCGTACTACAGCGAGGACGACGAGGATCGCGAGGGCTCCGACGACAGCGAGTCGGAGGACCTCACGCAGCCGATCGCGGATGCGTCGATCGACCTGGCCGCCGCCGCGCGCTACCGCGCCACGGGCAAGCGCAAGAGCGCGATCGCCCGCGTGACGCTGCGCCCCGGCAGCGGCGCGTACGTCGTCAACGGCCGCACGCTCGAGCAGCACTTCCCCCGCGCCGCCCTGCAGCGCACGATCCGCCAGCCGCTGGAGACCGTCGCCTACGAGACCCGCATCGACGTGGTCGCGTCGATCCAGGGCGGCGGCGTGTCGGCCCAGGCCGGCGCCCTGCGCCACGGCATCTCGCGCGCGCTGATCGAGGCTGCTCCGACGCTGCGCGTCGAGCTCAAGCGCCGCGGCTTCCTCACGCGCGACCCGCGCGTGAAGGAGCGCAAGAAGGCCGGGCTCAAGAAGGCCCGCAAGCGGCCGCAGTTCTCCAAGCGCTGACCGTGGAGCTCCGCACGGCCCCCGGGGGCCCTGTGCGACACGAGCCGCGCCGGGTCCGCAAGCTGTTCGGCACCGACGGGGTCCGAGGGGTGGCGGGCGAGGTCGTCACGGCCGAGCTGGCGCTCGCGCTGGCGCGCGCCGCCACGGCGCGGGTGTCCGGCGGCGGCTGCCCGCGCGTGCTCGTGATCCGCGACACGCGCGAGTCGGGGGAGATGCTGGAGGCCGCGGTCGCGGCCGGCGTCGCCGCCGCGGGCGGCGAGGCGCTGCTCGGCGGCGTGCTGCCCACGCCGGGCGCGCCGCTGCTCCTCCGCCGCCACGGCTACGACCTCGGCGTCGTGCTCTCGGCCTCGCACAACCCGTTCCACGACAACGGCATCAAGTTCTTCGCCTCCGACGGCTTCAAGCTCTCCGACGCGGTTGAGCTGGAGATCGAGGAGGCGCTCGAGCGCCCGCCCGGGCCCGCCGCCGCGATCGGCCGCGTCCGCCGCCACGAGGGCGCCCTGGAGGACTACGTCGAGGCGCTGGCGGAGCGCTTCGCCGGCCTCGACCTGCGCGGGCGCCGGATCCTGCTCGACTGCGCCAACGGCGCGACCTTCGCGGCCGCGCCGGAGATCTTCCGCCGCCTCGGGGCTTCCGTCGACGTGGCGGCGGCCGAGCCGAACGGGCGCAACATCAACGCGGGCTGCGGCTCGACCCACGTCGAGGCGCTCGCCGCCGCGGTCGCCGCCGGCGGGCACGACGCGGGCTTCGCGTTCGACGGCGACGGCGACCGCGTGCTCGCCGCCGACCGCTCGGGCACGATCGTCGACGGCGACGAGCTGATCGCGCTGGCCGCGCTGCACCTGCGCCGCAGCGGGCGGCTGCCGGGCGGCGGCGTCGCCGTCACCGTCATGACCAACTACGGCTTCCATCGGGCGATGGCCGACGCCGGCGTGCAGGTCGCGACGACCGACGTCGGCGATCGCTACGTGCTGGAGGCGCTGCGCGAGCGGGGGTGGGCCCTCGGCGGCGAGCAGTCGGGACACATCATCGACACCTCCTTCGTCCCGTCCGGCGACGGGATCGCGGCTGCGCTGCTCTCGCTCGAGGCGCTCGGCGACGGCGACCTCGCCGACCGCCACGCGATGGAGAAGCTGCCGCAAGTGCTCGTCAACGTGCGCGTCCGCGACCGCGGCGCGCTGCAGGGCGCGAGCGGCGTGCATGAGCGCGTCGCCGGCGAGCAGCGCGCGCTGGAGGGCCGCGGCCGGGTCCTGCTGCGCCCGAGCGGTACCGAGCCGCTGGTGCGCGTGATGGTCGAGGCCCCGACCCGCGAGGAGGCGGAAGCGGTCTGCGGTCGCCTCGTCGCCGCGGTCGAGGCCGAGCTCGGCTAAGCGATCCTTCCAGGCAAGACTCTCCGAAAGGAGAGCGGCCGAGCCTCTAGAATGCGGCTGTGCCGGTCGGTCCTCCACCGCCGGACGCAACGACGCGACGGAAGGGGTCCTGCCATGTGCGGCATCGTCGGCTACGTCGGCCAGCGCTGTGTGCAGGACGT
The DNA here is from genome assembly GCA_034664425.1 of Solirubrobacteraceae bacterium. GTDB lineage: Bacteria > Actinomycetota > Thermoleophilia > Solirubrobacterales > Solirubrobacteraceae > DATBDM01. The sequence continues at coordinate 32,134 of JAXDHR010000133.1, read as the reverse complement.
GCTGCTCGAAGGCCTGCAGAAGCTCGAGTACCGGGGCTATGACTCCGCCGGGATCTCCGTCCAATCGGACGGCCGGCTCGAGTCGGTGCGCGCGGTCGGGAACCTGCAGGCGCTGCGCGAGGCGGTGGCGACCGCGGGGCCGGACGAGGACGGCGGGGACCAGGGTGCCGTCGCCGTCATGGCCCCGCCCGCGACGACCGGCATCGGCCACACCCGCTGGGCGACGCACGGCCGCGTCACCGAGGAGAACGCGCACCCGCACTTCGACGACGAGGGCCGGGTTCACGTCGTGGTCAACGGGATCGTCGAGAACTACATGGAGCTCAAGCAGGCGCTGCTCGACCGCGGCACCCGCTTCACGTCCGAGACCGACGTCGAGGTCATCGCCCACCTGATCGCGCAGGAGCTCGACGACGCCGGCAGCCTCGAGGAGGCCGTCCGCCGCACCTACGCGCGCCTGCACGGCCACTTCGCCTTCGTGGCCGTCGCCGCCGAGGAGCCCGGCGTGATCGTCGGCGCCCGCCGCGAGTGCCCGCTGGTCATCGGCCGTGGCGACGGCGAGCAGTTCGTCGCCTCGAGCATCCCCGCCTTCCTCGCGCACACGCGCAAGGTTCAGATCATTCACGACGGCGAGCTCGTCACCGTCACGCCCGACGGCGTGCGCCTGTTCGCACCCGACGGCGCGACGATCGAGCGCGAGGTCGAGACGGTCGACTGGGACGCCGAGGAGGCTGAGAAGGGCGGCTTCGAGACGTTCATGCTCAAGGAGATCCACGAGCAGGCGGACGCCGTCGCCGAGACCGTCGCCGACCGCACCGCGCGTCCGGACGGCGTCGATCTCCCCGAGATCGACGACGCGCTGCTGCGGGGCGTCAAGCGGATCGTGATCGTGGCCTGCGGGACCTCCTACCACGCGGGGCTGATCGGTCGCTACGCGCTCGAGGAGTGGGCGCGCGTGCCGGTCGAGATGGACGTCGCCTCCGAGTACCGCTACCGCAACCCGGTGGTCGGCGCAGGCGACCTCGTGATCGGCATCACCCAGTCGGGCGAGACGGCGGACACGCTGGCGGCGATGCGGCTGGCGCGCCAGCGTGGCGCGACCGTGCTCGCGATCACGAACATCATGGGCTCGCAGGCGACGCGCGATGCCGACGCCGTGCTGTTCACGCGCGCCGGCCTGGAGATCGGCGTCGCCGCCACCAAGACGTTCGTCGCCCAGGTCGCGGTCATGTACCTGCTGGCGCTCCGGCTCGCCGAGCTGCGCGGCACCCTGACGGTCGAGCGCCTGCGCGCGCTCGTCGCCGGCCTCAAGGCGCTCCCGCACGCGATCAACGCGCTGACCGAGGGTTCGACCGCCGCGGTCGATGCCGTCGCCGAGCGGGTCTACGACGAGGACTTCTTCCTCTACCTCGGGCGCCACGTCGGGCTCGCCGTCTGCCTCGAGGGCGCGCTCAAGCTCAAGGAGATCTCCTACGTCGCCACCGACGCGTACGCGGCCGGCGAGATGAAGCACGGCCCGATCGCGCTGCTCGACGACGGCACCCCGGTGGTCGTCGTGGCGACGGATTCGCCCGTGCTCGACAAGGTCGTCTCGAACATGCAAGAGGTCCGCGTCCGCGGCGCGCGCGTGATCGCCGTGGCGACGGAGGGCGACGAGCGGGTCACCCCGCATGCCGACGTCGTGCTGCGCGTGCCCGCGACCGACTGGATGCTCCAGCCGATCCTTGCCGTGATCCCGCTGCAGCTGCTGGCCTACCGGATCGCACGCCTGCGCGGGCTCAACGTCGACCAGCCGCGCAACCTGGCCAAGACCGTGACCGTCGAGTAGCGCGCCTCACGCGGCGAAGCGATAGAGCAGTTCGCCGGCGCTGCGGCAGACCCAGGTGGGGGAACGCCGGATCACGTCGCCGAGGAACCTGCCTCCCCGGCCTTCGCGGCCGTCACCGTGTGCGTGACCGCTGCCGAGCTCCCCATAGACGAGCGGGCGCTCCTCAGCACCCCAGCCGAGCTTGAAGGCGCGCAGCCCCTGATCGGCGAAGTCGCTGCGACCGAAGTCGAAGCTGGCATAGCCCGCTTCCGCGCTCCAGCGGATGGCCTCGGTGAACAGCAGGTTGTTCGGGCGCAGGCCCCAGGCGCGCGCGTCCGAGGCTCCGTACTTGTAGACCACGGTCTGCCCGGCGTAGAGCAGGACCACGCCGGCGATCGGATCGCCGTTGACGGACGCCAACAGCAGGTGGCCGCGACCGGGCTGGAGCATGTGCGTCCACAACCGCCGGAAGAAGCGACGGGGCTGCACCGGGACGCCAAGCCGTCGTCGTGACAGCAGATGAAGGGCGTAGTAGGCGTCGATCAGGTCGGTCTCCGCGTCCGAGGTGCGGACGACGACGCCCTCGCGCCTCGCCTTGCGCGTGTTGCGGCGAGCAGCCGAGCTGAATCCACGCTCGACCTCGTCGGCCCCCGGGGACAGGTCAAGTTCCTGCACGGTGGCGACGGCGCCGAGCGCGAACCCTGGCAGGGGCGATCTCACCTCGACTCGCCCGATCCGGGCGTCTGCTGCAGCTAGGCGGATCGCGGCGGCGAGGGGTTCGACCGCCTCGGCGCCCGCCAGCAGCGGTGGACACCGATCGGTGAACGGCAGTGCAGTCCAGCGCCTGCCCCGCACCGGATCGCTGAGCTCCATGAGCGGGATGCCGCCGCGGATGTCGCCGTCGGCCGCTCCCACGGCCACCACGAACGGCCGGAACCCGTAACACTCCGCCAGCGTCGTCATCCATGCCGGTTGGTGAAAGGGCAGGGCGTCCGGACAGCGATCGACGAAGCGCTGCCAGCGCGGGTCGTTCGGGTCCAGCAGACCGCCGGACAGGGCGTCCGGCGCGACGTCAGACGGCATCGCCATGAAGCAGTCGGCGGGCGAGGATCGATGCGAGCAGGGGGAGTTCGAGCAGCCCGGGCGCGGGGTCGTCGCGGGCGAAGATGGCTCCCTCGACCGGGCCGCGCAGCGACCGCAGGTACGTGCGCAACGACATCCTCCCCGCGAGCAGCTCCTTCGCGGCCATCGGCAGGTCGGTGGCCGTGCGTACCCAGCGTGTCCCCACCTGTGCTGAGGGTCGTCCGACGTCTTCGCCGCGCAGCGCGAGCCAGAGCAGGTACGGGAAGTCGACGCCGGCGCGGCCGCAGAGCGTGTGCCAGCCCCACACCCGAGGGTTCACGTCGAGCAGCTTGAACCGGCCGGTCCTGGGATCGCGCTTGTACTCGATCTCCACGAGACCGGTGAATGCGAGCGCTTCGAGCAGACGCAGTGACGGGGCCACCACCTCGTCGCATCCGACGGTCTCGACGTAGGTGCTCGCCCGGCCGAAGTCCGGCGGGTACTGACGGGCGCGGCGGGCGATCACGCTCGCGAGCGGACGACCGCCGTCGCAGAGGGCGGCGTAGGAGAACTGCGCCTCGCCTCCGCCGGGGATGAGCTCCTGCACCATGAGCGTCCTCGGAGACACCATCGTGCACGCCTCGTCGTAGGCACGCAGCATCTCGTCGCGATCATCGACGCGCCAGGCCTTCGCGGCGGTCAGGCGGTTGAACCCTTCCTTCCAGGCGGGCTTGAGGATGACGGGGTACTCGAGGTCGAGCGCCTCGGCCGCCGCGCGATCGCCGGGATACCACGTCGAGGGCGTGTCGAGGCCCAGCGAATCGGCGAGGGTGTAGGTGAGCCGCTTGTCGCACGCGAAGCGAAGCACGTCCCAGGCCGGGCTGGTGAGCAGGAAACGTTGCGCGAGCCGCTCGTGATGACGACCGACGAGGCTGGCGGTCTCGTCCGACGATGGGATCAGCGCCCAGCCCCGCGCGCCCGCCCGCGCGATGTCCTCCAGCGCGTCGAGTTGTGACTGCTCATCCGCGTTGTCAGGCCATGGGAACCGGCGGCGCGCGTAGCGCGAGAGCGCTGCCAGGCCGTCGTCGCCCTGGCGCACGACCCAGACCGGAACGCCGCGGCGTCCGAGGCTGCGGACGACGCCGAGCGCCCGGTAGTCGCCCCCGAGCACGAGCGCGCCGGGAGGCGAGCCCCTGCCGCCCAACCTCGTTCGCTGCCTCGCCTCGGACTCGATGACCCCCATCAATCTCAACCGCGCCGCGGAACGATCGACCGTGCGACGGAGCGAGCGGCGAAGGCCGAGCCGGCGACGAAGCGCATCAGCGGGCCGTGGCTCCACGCCGCCGGCGCACCGACGAAGTGCAGGCCGGGGACCGAGCACTCGAAGCCGTCGTCGAGTCGCGGATGGCCGCCGACGCGACTGATCTGGCCCGTGAGGCTGGGATCCAGGAACGGGTACCTCGCGACGTCGACCTTGTAGCCCGTCGCGAGCAGCACGTGGTCGGCGGTCCGCCGCGTGCCATCGTCGAGCGTCAGGGCGATGTGGCCGTTGCTTCGCGCCGCTTCCCGGACCGCCACTCCGGTGCGGATCGGGACGTCCTGAAGCCGGGGCATCAGCCACGCGGCGCCCGCGGCACGGATCGAGCGCCTCGCCAGCGGATCCTGAACCCTCCGCGGCATCCGGCGGTAGAGCGCCGGACGCGCGACCAGGTGGCTGGCGCCGGCGGGTCCGACGTCCGGCCACGCGTAGAGCATCTGCGACACGATCGGGGCCTGGTGGTTCCACCCGCGGGTGAGCCAGACGACGGACGGCTTCTTGACGAGGACCTCCACGTCGGCGCCCGCCTCGTGCATCAGCGCGGCGGACTCGAGACCGCTCTGTCCACCCCCGGTGACGATCACCTTCTTGCCGGCGAACGCGGAGAGGTCCTTCTGCTCGACGGAGTGCGACACCAGGTGCGATGGGAGACCGTCGAATTCGGGGGGGCGCCACGAGAAGCGCTCGATGCCGGCGGCCACGACCACGCGGCGCGCCCGCACCGTTTCGCCATCGTCGAGCTCGATCTGGAACCCTTCCGGCAGCCCCTCCACCCGCGCGACACCGCGGCGGTCGACCGTCGGTACGTACGTGCGCTGGAACCAGCGGCCGTAGTCGACGAAGCGACCGAGTGGCACCGGCGCGCCGAACGCTCCACCGCTCGCCGCGCGGAACCGGTCGATGGTGCCGGTCCGCTCCGGATCCGAGAGGTTGGACGCCGCCCACGGGGAGCGCAGCAACATGCCCGCCGGCATCTTCGATTCCCAGAACGTCATGGGCTCACCGAACACGCGCACATCGAGCCCGTCGGCGGCGATCAGGTGAGCCGCGGTGCTGAGCCCGTACGGGCCTGCGCCCACGATCGCGACGTCACAATCGAAACCCATTGCGTCTCCGTCTCCCATAGTCGTAGCTGACTTGCTCGCGCAGGCTCAGCCTCGCAGGACCCGCTCGGCGTTTGACTGGACCGACGGCTAGACTTGCGGCGCGGCCAGCGAATCGACGAGCGTCAGATACGTCGCGCGCTCGCGTTCCCAGGTGTGCTCCGCGTTGAACCGGGCGGCGGCCTCGACGTGGCGTGCCTGCCGCGCGGGGTCGCGCATCTCGATCATCTTCCGTGCCAGCTCCTCCGGATCACCCGGTCGCGAGAAGCAGAGCATCGCGTCGTCGAAGTAGGACCGGATCGTCTCCGTGTCCGAAGCGATGACCGGGATGCCCAGGGCGACGTACTCGAGCAGCTTGACGGGAAGCATGTACCGGGTGAAGGGGTCGTCGAGGATCGGGACCAGGCCGATCGACGCTCGTTGAATGGTCGGCAGCAGTTCTTCGATGGGCACGAAACGCTGGTCCAGACGTACGACATCCTGCACTCCGAGGTCCTCGACGAGGGCGCGGATGCTCGGGAAGAAGTCACCGTCGCCGATGATCCGCAGCTCCAGGTCCGGAACGGCCGAGCGTGCGAGCGCCGCGGCCCGAACGGCGACGTCGAGCCCGTGACGGCTCCCGACGGACCCGTGGTAGATCAGGGTGAACGGAGACGCCGGTGGCGGTGCAGGCCGGGCATGGAACAGGGTCGAGTCCGGGACGTTCATCAGCACCGTGAACTTCTCGCGCGGGTTCCCGTGGCGCACCAAGGCGTCCAGGTGCGGGCGGTGCACGGCTATGGCGCGATCGGCGAAGGCGACGCTCCGGCGCTCGAGCAGGCCCAGGAGACGGATGAACCAATGGCGCTCGCCGAGCCCGAACTTCGACGCGTACAGCTCGGGCATGAGGTCGTGGACGTCGATGATGACCTTTGCGCCCAACAGCTTCGCGCCGGCTGCGCTGAACACCAGTGAGTCCGGCATCGTGTTGACGTGCACGACGTCGTAGCGCCGGCGGAGGTGCATCGCCAGGAGCCGGGCGAACGCGGCGAGCTGGAAGGTGATGTAGCGGCGGATGTAGTCGCGCGGACGCGCGCCGCCGGCGTAGTCGAATCGCATCGCCGGGTGCAACGCCACCCCGTTGAGCGACCTGCGACCGCGCAGCGACGGCGTGTCGAGGCAGATGAAGTCAACCTCGTCGCCGCGCTGCACGAGCGCCTCTGCCTCACGACGCACCCTCGTGTCGACGGGATAATCGGTGAAGGCGACCATGCAGATCCGGGCCATCCGTCAGGACACCCCGGTGCCCGCGGGCGCCACGAACGCCACGTGCGCCCGTTCGGCCGCCGGTCCCTCGATACGCCAGCGGCCGTCGGTGAAGCGCAGCGACGTGGCCGCGCGGGCGCGCCACCAGGCGCTCACCTCGCACGGGAGCGCCTTCCACGCCGTGGTGTCGTCCCGGTAGGCCTCGAGGAAGCGTGCGTACCGCGCGAGCGGCTCGTCCGCGAGCATGTAATCGGGATGGACGATGATCAGCGCCATTCCTCCGCGCCGCCGCAGGAGGTCGGCCTTGTCGCGCCAGAGGCGCTCGTCACGCCGCAGGATGACGAACACCGTGTGGTCCTGCGCAAGCGTGATGGGCAGCTCGACCTGGTCCCGATTGAAGAACGGAAGCCACGAGCAACATCCTCCGGGCATGGGCTCGTACGGGTCCGAGTCCGGATAGGACGAGTCGTAGTCGAAGCCGAGCATCGGCATCCATTCCCAGCGGCGATGCGTGGCCGGCGACCGGAAGCCGACAGCTCCCCAGCGATCCGCCCACCGGCGGATCTCGGGAAGGCGCTCGCGGAGCGTCGCAAGGGACTCGAGGTCGCGCCCGTCGTGGCGCAGGCCGTGAACTCCCACCTCGTTGCCGGCCGCGCGCAGCTCGGCGACGAGGCCATCGTCGACGCGGTAGCGCTCGGGGACCAGATTCCAGCACGATCGGTAGCCGGCTGCCTGCTCGATCGCGCGGACCCGGCCGATCCCGTCGCGGCCGGCGGCGGACTCGACGTCGTGAGTGAGGACCAGCGCCCAGTCGCGCCCCGCGGGCCAGGGTGCGAGATACGGGACCGGCTCTCGGGCCACGTCGGCGAGGCACCCGAGTACGAAGGCGACGAGGTCGTGCAGCGCCGGCTCGACCGGCCAGCGCGGAAAGCTCGTGCGCCCCTGCTTGCGGGCGAAGACGCGTCGCAGGGCGATCTGCAGCCGATGCGGCAGGGCGGGCTTGAGCGCGTAGTAGCCGCGCCGGCTCAGGGCTCGGAATCGACCCCGAGCGCCGCGAGCGTCGCGATAGCGCTCGCTGCGCAGATTCGCGACCAGCTCGTCCGGGTCGAATGGCATCACGGCGTCCCCTTCGGGGGTGCGCCAGACCGAGGCCTGTCGCTCCCCGTCGGGTCCGAGAACGGGCACGTCCCGCCGCCAATCGCCGTCGAGTCCGGCGACGTATTCGGCCACGATCCGGTCCTCGGCCACGCGACCCCAGATCGGCGTGTCGCCGAGCGTGTAGCCGCCTGCGTCTTGGTCACCGGCTGCCCACCAGTGCAGTCCCCCCGCCCTCCCTCCGGCCGAGATCTCGTGCCAAGCGCGCGCGGACGCGCGCGGGGTCACCGAGTACGGCACGCGAAGGTCGTCGAGGAGGAGGAGGGTTCGCGTGGCGACCAGCGGCGCCGTATGAAGGGTCTCGGCCTCGTCGGCACCGTGCACGGGCTCACACTACGGCCGGGCCGGCGGCCGGCGCAACGGACGATCGTCGAGGTCGCTGGGCTCAGCCGCCGGCGCGGCGCAGCACGAGGTTGCGCAGGCGCAGCCGCTGCTCAGTGCGGATGAAGCGCAAGAGCTCCGGCTCGGCGCGAGGCTCGCGATGGAGCGCCGCGCGCAGCCATCCGCCGAGGTAGGCGGCGGCGCCCAGGCCACGCGGGGGCTCGGAGGCGCGGACGAGCGCGCTCCCCACGACGTGGACCGGATGAGCGCCATACGCCCAGGCTGCCGCTCCGCGCCGCCGGGACCCGCGGATCGCTCCGTCGTGGGTGCCGGTCGGCCGCATGTGCAGGAGATTCCCTTCCGGCAGCTCGACGGCGGCGACCCGCCACCCGCGCATGCGGGCACGTGCCTCGTCGATGGTGTCCCAGCCGAGCATGGGCGGGAGCGGTGCGATCTGCTCCCAGCACTCGCGCCGGTAGAACTTCGTGGCACCGCGGACGTGCCACGGCGCGGATCGCTCCGGGCGGAGCGTTCCGTCCGGCCCACGCAGGTCCAGGGCCGCCCCGGCGATCCCCAACCGTGGATCGCGCTCGAGTGCGGCGACGACGCGCTCGAAGCAGCGCGGCGTGAGCTCGAGGTCGCCGTCGAGCTTGGCGATCACGTCATAGGGAGCGCCGAGCCGCTCCACCGCCCACTCGAACGCCATCAGCTCCGACGCCGTCGCCAGCCGGTCCGCGGACCGCGCCCGCGCCGGGCGCCGGAGAACCCGGGCGTACGCATGCCGCTCGGCGAACCGCGAGGCGATCGCCGGCGAGGCGTCGTCGGAGCCGTCGTCGACGAGCAGCAGGTGCTCCGGCGGCCTGCTCTGGCGCGCGACCGAGGCCAGGAGCTTCGGGAGGTACTCCTCCTCGTTGAGGAACATGACGGCGACCGCGAGGTTCATGGCCGTCCACTCACCCGTTGCTGAACAGGCTGTAGTCGTCCATCGTGACGGAGCCCACCGTGTTCAGCCCCATGCCGACGGACACGTGCGTGGTGCCTGCCGGGACCGCGGGAGTCGTCCAGGTGGCCTGGGTCCAGCCCGCGGCGCTCGCCTGTCGCGGCGACTGAGCCCAGTACGCCCACGCTCCCGAGCTCGAACGCGTGTAGGCATAGATGATCGGCTGGGCGGCCGACTTGTACCACGCCGTCACCGTGTACGAACGTCCCGCGACGACGCTCGCCGCGCAGGTGCCGGTGTCCTGCGTGGACACCATCTTGCGGTCGCCATCGGTGTAGGCGGTCACGTTCACGTTCTCGCCGAAGCTGCCGCTGTGCGCGTCGCTCGTGCGCGTCCATGCGAACGTGTTGTTACCGTAGCCGCCGAGCGTCCAGCAGGTCGGCGTCGCGCCCGATGCGGTCTCGAGCGAGGGGTTCTTGAGGAGGTTGGCGTTGCGCACGCTGATCGCCGCGGAGGCGGACGTCTTCGTGTTGCCAGCCGTATCGACCGCTCGGGCCGTGACGGTATGGGACCCGTCGGCGACGGTCGTCGAATCCCAGCTGTACGCGTACGGCGACGTCGAGGTGGTGTTGACGACCTGTCCGTCGACCAGGAAGTCGACGTGGTCGACCGCGACGTTGTCGTTCGCCGACGCCTGCAGGGACGTCCGGCCGGCGACGCCGTCACCCGTCGACGGGCTCGTCAGAGCCACGGTCGGAGCAGTCGGATCGACCTGGACGACCTGCGTGTTGACCGGCTCAGCGTTGGCCGCCTTGTCGAAGGCGCGGTACTTGACCGTGGTCGTCGCGGCGAGCGTGAAGGCTCCCGCATACAGCGTCCCCGTCGTGGCGGTCGGGTCGGTGCCGTTGGTGGTGTAGCGGATCGAGCCCACGCCCGAGTCCGCGTCCGTGGCGGTGAGCGTCACCGACGGATTGGCCGGGTAGTAGGCGTTGCCGCATGCCGCGCCGTTGCACTTGATCGCTGTGCTCGGCGGGGTCGTGTCGACGCGGACGGTCGTCGTGTTGACCGCCTCGGCGTTGCCCGCCGCGTCGAACGCCCGGTAGCTCACCGTGGTGGTCGCCGACACCGCGAAGTCGGCTGTGAACGTGGTGCCGTTCGTGGCCGTCGGCGTCGAGCCGTCGGTCGTGTACCGGATCGTGTCCACGCCGGAGCCGCCCGTATCGGTCGCGGACAGGTGAATCGTGACGGCACTCGTGTAGTAGCTGGTCGAACAGACGGCACCCGTGCACCGGATCGACGAGGTCGGGGCCACGGTGTCGATGTTGATCAGGGTCGTGTTGACCGGCTCGGCATTGCCGGCGTTGTCGAAGGCGCGGTACTTGACCGTCGTGGTCGACCTGACCGAGAAGCTTCCGCTGTAGACCGTCCCGGTCGTCGCCGTCGGATCGCTGCCATCCGTCGTGTAGCGGATCGACGCCACGCCGGACCCGCCGCCGTCGCTTGCGGTCAGGCTGACCGAGACGGCACTTCCGTAGTAGCCCGTCGCGCAGGCGCTCCCATTGCACGCGATCGCGCTCGACGGCGGCGTCGTGTCCACACCCTGGTTGGCGACGCTGACGGTGGCGCTGTCGGAGTCGGTCACGTCGCCGGCGTCGTTGACCGACCGGGCCATGACGGTGTGCTGGCCGTCCGTCACCGACGTCGTGTCCCACGAGACCGTGTACGGGTCGGCGGGAGCCGAGCCGACGAGCTGCCCGTCGACGAGGAAGTCGACGTGCGCCGGAGGCGTGTTCGAGACGCTCGCGGTGAGGTTGATCGTCCCGCTCACCGTGGCGTTCGCGCTCGGGCTCGTGAGGTGGACGCTGGTCGCGGCGCCGATCGTGATCGTCTGGCTGTTGACCGGCTCGACGTTGCCCGCCGCGTCGAACGCCCGGTACTTGACCGTCGTGGTCGACGACACCGTGAACGGCGCGTCGGCGACGTAGTCCGTGCCGTTGCTCGCCGTGGGGTCGGTGCCATCGGTCGTGTAGCGGATCTTGCTCACACCGGCGCCGCCGGTGTCATCGGTGGCGCTGAGCGAGACGGACACGGGCCCGCTATAGCTGCCGGCCGAGCAGAGCACGAGGTTGCAGGAGATGCTGCTGGAGGGAGGCGTGGCGTCGATCTGCACCAGCTGGCTCCGGATGTCCTCGGCGTTGCCCGCGGTGTCGTAGGCCCGGTATTTCACGAGCGTCGTGGATGCCAGCGAGCGCGCACCGAGGTAGGTCCGGCCGTTGGTCAGCGTGGGATCGGTTCCGTCCGTCGTGTAGCGGATCTGGTCCACGCCGGCGGCATCGTCCGTGGCGGCCAGCGTCATCGACACGCTCTGCCCGTAGAAGCCGTTCGTGCAGGCGGCGCCGTCGCAGCTGATCGTCGACGACGGCGGCGTGTTGTCGACGAGCACCCTCTGGGTGTTGACCGCCTCCGCGTTGCCCGCCTTGTCGTAGGCGCGGAACTTGATCGTGGCCGTCGAGCTGAGGCCGAACGCACCGGTGTAGGTCACGCCGTTCGTCGGGGTCGGATCGCTGCCGTCGAGCGTGTAGCGGATCGACGCGACGCCCGAGCCGATCGGGTCGTCTGCAGCCTGCAGCGCCACCTGCACCGTTCCGCCGTAGTAGCCGGACTGGCAGTTGCCCGCGTCCGACCCACCGTTGCAGGTCAGCGTGCTCGTCGGCGGCGTCGTGTCGGCGGCCGGCGCGTTGTCGGCGAGCGTGAAGTCGTCGGTCGTGATCGACCCGACGGTATTCAGCCCGAAGCCGATGGAGATCGCGGTCGCACCGGCGGGAAGCGCAGGCGTGGTCCACGTGGCCTGGGTCCAGAGCGCCGCAGTGGCGAGGCGCGGGGACTGCGCCCAGAAGGTCCACGCCCCGCTGCTCGAGCGGTAGAACGCGAACACGACCGGCTGTGTTCCGGTTGGGTTCGGGTCGCTCGTCGACTTGTACCAGCCGGTGAAGGTGTAGGTGTGGCCAGGTGTCGCGGGCGGGGCACACGCGCCCGTGTCCTGGGTGGGAAGGAGCTTGCGGTCGCCGTTCGTGTAGCTCGTGACGTCGAGCTTCTCGGCGAAGCTGCCGGCATGCGCGTCGCTCGTGCGCGTCCAGGCGAAGGAGCTCAGCCCATAGCCTCCGAGGAGCCAGCAGGTCGGCGTGGTCCCGCTGGCCGTCTCGAGTGACGGGTTCTTGAGCAGATTCACGAACGCGTTCGCGACCGTGAGCGAGATCGGACTCGACAAGGTGGTGTTGCCGGAGAGGTCGACGGCACGCGCCCGGAACGTGTGTGTCCCATTGCTGACGCTCGCCGAGTTCCAGCTGAAGTTGTAGGGCCCGCTCGTCACGGTGCCCGCGACCGCTCCGTCGACCAGGAAGTCGACGTGATCCACCGCTGTGTTGTCGCTCGCGGATGCCGAAAGGAGCGTCGTTCCGGCGATGCGGCTGCCGTCCGACGGTGACGTCATCACGGCAGTCGGCGGAGTGGTGTCGGCGCTGCCGGAGGCGGCCGCATCGTCGAATCCGAGGTCGTCGACCGTGACGAAGCCGTTCGAAGCGATGGCGAGGCCGAAGCTGACGCCGTTGACGCCGGACGGCACGGTCGGCGTGACCCAGCTGGCCTGCGTCCACGTCGACGACGGCGGGAAGTTCGGGCTCGTCGTCCAGTACGCGAACGTGCCGATCGGGTCCCGCGTCTGCGTGATGAAGCTCACCGGCGCGTTCGACTTGTACCACGCGGTGACCCGATACTTGTGGCCGGACGCGACCGATGGCGTGCAGAAGCCCATGTCACGGCTGACAACGAGCTTGCCGTCTCCGTCCCCGTACCCTGAGACGTCGAGTCGCTCGCCGAAGCTTCCGCTGTGGGCATCCGTGGTCCGCGACCACGAGTACGTGTTGCTTCCGTAGTTGTCGAAGTCCCAGCAATCAGGGGCCTTGTTGGCGTCCGTGTCCTGCTCGAGCGAGGCGTTGCGCAGCGCGTTCGTCCCGTTCGGCGCGGCGGGAGCGGCGGGGCCGGCGACGGCGGGCTGGGCGGCGCCGCCGATCACGTCGCCGACGGTCTTGACCACGGTGCCGCTGCCCGTGCGGGCCTGGAGCCAGTCGAGGAACGCGGAGAAGTTCGCGGGGCTGATCGAGTTCGCGTCGCACGCGTTGCAGATCTGATGGAAGACGAGTGGCGCCCAGCCGCCGCCGTTCTGCTCCACCTTCGTCACGTAGCTCTCGAGCGTCGCGAGCGACACGCTCGTGGCCGCCGCGCCGGCCACCCGGATCGCGAAGGGGTCCTGCGGCGGCATGGTCTCGGCCGGCGGCGGGACGAACTGGTTCGTCGACCGCGCGGAGTTGTAGCCGCAATTGCGCACGATCGACTGCGCCGTGGCGTTGTAGGCTCCGAAGGGGTAGGCGAAGCTGCGCACCTGGTAGCCACGGTTCACCAGGTTCGTGCGGTCGTTGCACACCTGGCGCGTGGCCTCGGTTGTGTCCGTGTTGGTCAGGTCGATGTGGTAGGCGGTGTGGCCGCCGATCTCGTTGCCGTCGGCGGCGATCGCATCGACCTGCGCCCAGCTCATGTAGTAGCTGTCGCTGCCGAGCCGGCTGCTGTTGATGTAGAAGGTCCCGTGCATGCTGTGCGACGCGAGCAGCGCGTCCGCCTGGTACTCGGTCGCCGTGCCGTCGTCGAAGGTCAACGACACGACCGTCTGCGCGGCGTCGGCCCGGGCGGGCAGCGCGACGACCATGAGCACGAGGCACGCCGCGAGGAACACGCGGGAGCCGCGCCGACGCAGTACGGCTGCAAGGGTCGCCAACAGGATCAGGGTGCGCATCGACGTTCGGACTCCCATAGGTGCAGATCGGTCTCGATGACCGATTCGTGCACCGTCGCACGCATGGCGGGGCCCGTCGCTCCCCGAAGGCACAGGTTGCCGTCGAGTGCCGCGAGGGCGCCAGCTCGAAAGAACTGGACCAAACGCTAGGAGCGCGCCGCAATCGCGCCGCTGCCCGCCTGTACGCTGGCGATCATGTCGGTGGAGCGAGACTCGTTCGGGCAGCCGCGAGACGGCGTGCGTGCAGTCGCCCTCGAGCCGCTCCCGGGCAGCGCAGAAGGCGAGCTCGACTGGAACGTCGTTCCCGCTCAGCGCGCGGCGGACTACGTGCGTGCGGTGATGCGGCGGTGGCACATCGTCGCCGTCGCCGTCGTCTGCGCGCTCGTCGGGGCCGGTGTCTACCTTGCGAGCACCTCGGCTCGCTACGACGCCTCAGCCGACGTCGTGACGAGCTCGTCATCATTGGTGTCGACGCTCTTCCAGACCGGCGGAGGCCCCTCGGCCGACCCGGAGCGCGACGTCAACACGAACCTCGAGGTCATCTCCTCCGCGACGGTGGCTGAGCGAGTGCGCGCGCAGCTGCATCTGCACACGCCGATCCCTCAGCTGCTCGCTGCGGTGTCGGCAGCGACCAAGGGCACCTCGAACGTCATCACGATCACCGCCCGGGATCCGCAGCCGTTGCGGGCGGCCGCGCTCGCGAACGCGTTCGCGACTCAGTACATCGGCTACGAGACGGAAACGACCCGCGCGCAGTTCAGTCAGGCCGCGCGCTCGATCCGCCAGCGCTTGGATCTCATGGGTGGCGCGGAGCGCTCTTCGGCTGAAGGGAGGGCGCTGAACCAGCGCCTGCAGGAGGTACTGGTCGCAGGAGGCGTGAACACCAGCGGCGTGCGGCTGCTGGACCGGGCCACTCCGCCGACGAGTCCGGCCGTGCCTCGGACCAAGCTGATCTTGACGCTCGCCCTTCTCGTGGGACTGCTGATCGGGTCAGCCTGCGCCGCCGGCCTGGCGATGTTCGCCGATCCCGCGTTTCGCGAGTAGACATCGACCTCAACTCGAGGTTGATGCCGCGCGAGTCCGCGACGAGAGCAGGACCGCGGCCGGGACGGCCAGGCCGAGGACCACGGCGAGTGGATCCCCCAGCGGCCTGGAAAGGCCTGCGTCCAGGAGTACGGACGCCGTGGCGAACGTCACCGCCGCCTGCAGGCCGACCAGCATGCCGACGCCCCGCAGGGCGTGTCCGAGGCGGCGCGGCTCGCCGCCGAGGAGCCGGAGCCCGGCGAAGCCGTACACGACGGCGACGGGCACGTAGAGAATCAGATGCGCGAGGGCGGCACCCCGAATGCCGTCGGCGTTGACGAGGACGACGAGAGCCACGACCATGCCGACCATCCACGCGAGGTTCACACGCGCGCGGAAGCCGATGTTCCCGGTGCCCGACAGCGACTCCCCGATCACGTTGACGACCGCGTGCGCGACTCCGACGACGAGCAGGATGCGCAGCGGGGTGACCATTCCGGCCCACCGCTCTCCGAGGACCGCCGGGACGACGGTCGGGGCCAGGATCACCCCCACCGGGATGATCGGCAGCAGGACCATGCACGTCATCCGGACGCCCGCGATGGTCCGGCGCCGGATCGTCTGCGCGTCCGAGGCGGCCGCCGCGGGGAAGAGGACGCTCCCGATCTGGGCCGAGAACTGCGTCATCGGGGCGAAGGCGATGGTGAACGCCAGCGAGTAGAGGCCGAGTTGCGTCGTGTTCGTGAAGTGTCCGACCGCGAGGTAGTCGGCATTGAAGACGATGAAGTCCGTGAGGCTGAAGAGCATGAAGCCCGCGGCGCCTCGCCGCTTGAGCCGGCTCCAGCGAGCGGCGCCCGGGCGCCGCTCGGCCTCGGGCAGCAGGCTGCGGGCGGCGATCCATCCGAGCACGGCGAGCATCGCCTGGAAGAGCACCTGGCGGATCACCAGGGCCCATACTCCGGCGCCGAGCACCCCGGCCAGGATCGAGACGACTCCCGCCGTCACGGTCGATGCGGCCTGCACGCCAGCTCGGCGCCGGAACTCGAAGCGCTTCTCGAGCAGGGCGAGGGGGACGATGGCCGGCGCGTAGCACACGACGCTCAGACCCAGCACGGCGATCACCAGCGGTGACGTGCCCTGCGCGAAGGCGTCCGTCATCGGCCCTGAGAGCACAACGATCAGCCCGCTGAGGACGAGCGCCGCCCCCACGTTGGATGCCAAGGCGGTCATGAGCTGTTGCCGCGTCAATCCCGCGGCGACGATGATGCTGCCCCTCGTGCCGGCGTCCATGACGCGCGTCGCGGCCGTCACGAGCAGCAAGCCGACCGCGACGCTGCCGACCGCTCCCGGCGCGAGGAGCGCCGCGAGGAAGAGCAGCGAGCCGAACCAGAATGCCTGCCCGATGACGTGACCGGCGCCGACCCACGACATGGCGCGCTTGACGGCGGCGCGACTCGGCGCGTCCTCGACATGCCCGTCGTGCTCGGATGACGGCGGCTGAGCCATTGGGGTCTGGACCACTTCACCGGCCGCGTCACGCCGCCCGGCGGTGTGCTCCATGGCGCACATGCTGCCGCACGCGGGGATACGGTCCAAGCTCGCCACGGCGAGGAACTATGCGACCGGCTAGGCGAAGCCCCCGGGGGCACGGCGAGATGATCAGGCCGTGCGGCGCGCCGCGAGTCTCATCGCTCTCCTGTCGCTGGTCGTGGCGACTCAGCTCACTGCCGGGCGAGCTGCCGTTCCACTCCTCGCCATCGCCCCTCCAGGGCCGCTCCCACGCTCAGACGGCACGTGCGCCCGACGCGCCGGGCGGACGCATCCTCACGAGCGGCGGATCGACAACGCCGCGGCCAACCGCGCGCTGCCGCCGGGGCCGGCCCCGTGGTCGATGCAACCGGAGATGGCCCGCTGGCGGGCGTGGCTGGCCACGCGCGCGAGGGTCACCGGCCGCTACACGGGCACCACCGATCAGATCTTCGAGTGGGCCGCGTGCAAGTGGGGCCTCAGTGCTGACCTGCTTCGCGCCGTCGCCCTGCAGGAGTCAGGCTGGCATCAAGCCATGATCGGCGATGACGGCCAGTCCTTCGGGATCATGCAGATCAAGGATCACGATGCGGACGGAGTGCCGGCGTGGGGCGGCTACCCCGACACACGGGCCGACACGGCGCTGAACGTCGACTTCTACGCCGCCTATCTGCGCTCGTGCGTCGACGGTGACTTCTACGACGGCGGTACCTGGCTGTACGGGGGCCGGCGGGTCCCGGATTTGATCGCGGAGCGCGGCGCCGACTTCGTCACCTGGGGGTGCGTCGGCTCGTGGTACTCGGGCCACTGGTACGACGCCGGAGCGCGTACCTACATCGGCAGGGTGCAGTCCCGGCTCTCTGCCCGGGCCTGGGAGGCGCCAGCCGGCTGAGCGGCGTCATGAGGTCGCGTCCTCGCCGGTCGTCTAGTGCGCGAGTCGACCGCGGAGAGGACAATTCGGCTGGTGGCAGCTGCCGTCCAACGCAGGCCCGTCGCGGCCGCCGTCGCGGCCAGCGCCTGCCTCGCGCTGATCGCAGGGGCGGCCACGGCCGCCCAGCCGAAGCCGATGCTCGGCCTCGTCGCCGTGGGCGGGCTGGTGCTCCTCACCGTGCGCGCGCCGGTGGCGAGCCTGGTGCTACTCCTGTTCTTGACCGCGGTGGTCCCGTACGGCATCCAGAACCGTCTCGGAGTGGGCGGCGGTGTGCGCTCGCCCGGGCTGCTGCTCTCGGATGTGCTTCTCATCTCCGGGTTGGGGCGCGCGCTGTTCGCCCTCGCGGTCAAGCCGGTCGACCGCCGGCTCCTGCGCTTCGCCGCGCTCATGCTCCTCTTCCTCGGGGTCGTCGCCCTCCAGTTCATCCATGGACTCGCCGGAGGCCACGAGGTCAGCCGCGCCGGACAGGAGTGCCGCGTCCTGCTCGGATTCAGCACCTTCCTCATGGTGGCGTCCCTGACCGACGATCGCGGCGGCCGGCGCTCACTGCTGAACGGCCTGCTCGCGATGGGGATCCTGCTGGGGCTCTGGGGCATGCTGCAGTGGTTCGGGCATCTCAACTTCGGGGCGGCCGGCGACGTCGGCGTCCGCGCCGGCGTGCGTCTCACCTCGGCAGGGAGCGGCCAGCTTCAGGGCGGCGAGTACGGGTTCCCCGCGGTCATCGTCGGCTGTGCTGCGGTCCTGCTCTACGGCGGCGCGCGCGTAGGGCGTGCTCGCGCGGCGCTGTGGGTCGCCGTCGGGCTCAACGCGGCGGCGTGCCTCGTCACCTTCGAGCGAACGTTCTGGCTGAGCACGGTCCTGGGACTCGTGTTCCTGTTCCTCCATGCGCCCGGGACACAGCGCGTCAAGGCGATCCTCGTCGCGCCGGCGGCCATCGTCGTTGCCCTCGCTCTGCTCGGCACAGTCGCTCCGGCCACGCTCACGACCGCCAGCCAGCGACTGTTGTCACTCGGCCAGTACTCGAGCGACGACTCCATTCGCTACCGGGTCGTCGAGTCGCGCTTCGTCCTGGATCAGGTGCGTGCGCACCCGCTGGCCGGCTCCGGTCTCGCGGCGGAGATCTTCTGGGGCCAGCCCTGGGCCAAGGTGCCTCCGAGGTCGTACGCGTTCTCGCATAACGGATACCTGTGGCTCGCGTGGAAGCTGGGGATCCCGGCGGCCGTGATCCTCATCCTCGTGATCGCCTCGGCTGTGCTGCTGCGCGCGCCGCCCGAGGAGGACCCGCTCTCCACAGGGGTGCGCCGAGGCGCCCAGGGCGCCCTCCTGGGGCTGCTGCTCGCCACGGTCACATTCCCCAGCTTCAACGTCTTGAGCATCACGCCGGTCATGGGCGTGCTCGTCGCGCTCGCCGTCGTGCGCGGCGTGCCCGCCGGACCGCCGGTGCGCGGCGCGCGCTGGGGTCGCGGCAGCAGCGCTATGCCAACGGCCAGTGCGCTCCGGGCATCTCGACAGCAGGATGCCACCTGATGACGCCCGATCGTCCCCCCGCGCGCGGCGACCGTCTGCTGTTCGTCGCCAGGCGGCCGCCGTTTCCGCTTGCCAACGGCGCCCGGATCCGCAGCCACCGGCTGCTGACGGGCCTCGCCGAGGTGTTCGACACCACGTTGTTGACGTTTGAGCACGAGCGGTCGAGCGCCGAGGGCCACATGGCTCGCGACGAGCTCGAGGACATGCTCCCGGGCGTCCGGGTGCAAACCGTGCCCGGACGTCGGATTCCCAAGCGAACCGGGCAGCTGCGCAGCCTCGGCACGCGATCGTCCTGGGAGTTCGGCCGCTACTCCTCCGACCGGCTGCGGCGGGCCGTGGCGGACGCGGTCGCCGAGGGGGCCGCCCTCGTGCATTTCGACGACCTCGGCGTTGCGCTGGCGGGTCCCGCGGCCGGAGCCGTATCGGTCTACTCCGCCCATAACGTCGAGCAGCGGATCATGGAGGGCACCATCGCGAGCGCACAGGGCGTGAGGCGCGCCTTCGCCGAAGCCGAGCTGCGCAAGATCCGGCGCGAGGAGCAGCGCGCGTGGAGCTCGATCTCGCTTTGCCTAGCGGTATCGGAACTCGACGCCCGGGTCATGCGCGCGGGCGGCGCCCGCGTCGAGGTGTGTCCCAACGGCGCGGACCCGGTCGAGGCGCTTCCGTTCGCGAGCCGCCCGCCGGGGGCGGCGCTGCGCATCCTCTTCGTCGGCAGCGTCGACTACGGGCCGAACTACACCGGTATCGCATGGTTCGTCGACGAGGTGCTCCCGCGATTGCGCGAAACGGCCCCCGCCACGCTCGACGTCGTCGGGTTCCAGCGCCGGCCGCTTCCGATGCTCGAGGGCGTCACGTATCACGGGCAGGTTCCCTCCGTTCGTCCCTTCTACGAGCGCGCGCACGTTGCGATCGCGCCGGTGCCATTCGGCTCCGGGACGCGTTTGAAGATCGTCGAAGCGATGGCTCTCGGCCGGCCGGTCGTCTCGACCCACGTGGGTGCGGAGGGTCTGCCGGTGAGACCTGGGATCGACTATCTGGCCGCAGACGACGCAGAGGGGTTCGCGCGCGCGCTGGCCCAGATCGCCGCTCAGACCGCCGGTCGCGACGCGGACCGGCTGCACGCGATGCTGCATCGCGCGCGCCGCGCCGTGAGCGACCTGGCGTGGCCGGAGATCGTCGACCGCCTCGCGGCGCTCTACCGCTCAGAGCTCCACGCCGCCGGTCGAGCCGCCGAAGCACCGCGGGCGCTCGCAGGCTGATCGCCCGGCGCCTCGGTGGCGCGGGCTCAGGACGCGGATACTGCGGGGACCTCGGGTCGGCGCGCGAGCGCGTCGCGCTCGCGCTTGCGCCGATCCGAGCTGCGGATCGCATCCAGCAGCGCTGAGTCACCGAGCCGGCTGAGCAGCTCGATGTTCGGCATCACGCAATGGCCGCCGATGGTGCCGGGGAAGTACTTCACCGGCGGAAGGAACGCGATCTCCTCGTAGAAGGCGACGACGTCGTCGTAGTCGACGTTCAGCGCGTCGCAATCACGCTCGAGCTCCTGGGCCCACGCGATCAGAAGACCGAAGTAGGTCGTCTCCGTGAGCTTCGCCAGCTCGGTGGTCTCCGGCGACGGCAGCACCCTCGTGCGCAACCCGAGAGACTGGAAGTGCTCGGCGACCTCCGCACTCGTGCTCGGGTCGACGCCACCCACGAACTTCACGTACGACGAGAGCTCCTCGAGCATGCGGACATGCTTGCCGCGGACGGGGCTGTGCGCGATACGGGCGCCCGTGAGCTCGTGGACCGCGCGCGTCGTTCCCACGCTGACCGTGCTGTTGACCACGGTGAGCCGCGGCTTCAGCAGGCCGATGTAGCGGGCCGCCTCGCCGACGAAGTCGGGGATCTCGAACGGGAAGCAGATGTGCATCACATCCACGGACCCGCGGGGAGGGAGCTCGACCGTGTCCACGTCGATGCCTCTGACGGGCGCGCCGGCGCGTTCGATCAGATCGAGAAGCGGTCGCCCGACCTCCCCAAGGCCCACGACGACGACTGAAGACGTCACGTCCCCGGCACCTCCATCCCGATTAGGGCTTCGCATGAAAGCAAGATGCCACCGCCCGGAGCGCCCTGGGCTAGACCGACGGCTAGGACGCCGGCCTCCTAGACTGTGCCACAGAGTGCGGGCGATCGGACTACCGCTGCGGGCCATGCGGCCCGCCGCGCGCGCACTGGGGCCGCCCTGTCTGCTCGGGCTCGTCCTCGTGCCGGCGCTGGCGGCACCCGCCCCGGCGGCGGCGGCGGTCACCACGCTGCCCGCACGCGCCGACGGATGGGTCGACGCCGGTGCACCGCGGCGCTCGCACGGCCGCAGCCAACGGCTCCGCGTCGCGGCTTCCCCCGCCCGCGCGGCCTACCTGCGCTTCGTCGTGCGCCGGCTGGCCCCGCCGCCGAGGCGGGTCACGCTCCGCGTGCGCGCGCTGTCGGCCGGTCGAGCCGGGGTCTCCCTGCGGATGGCCGGCACCCGTCGCTTCAGCGAGCGGCGTCTCAGCTGGCGTGCGGCCCCCCGCTTGGGCCGGCTGCTCGGCACGCACGGTCGGTTCGCCCCGGGATGGCTCAGGTTCGATCTCACCGATGTGATCCGGCACCCGGGGAGCTACAACTTCGCCATCGTCACGTCGGGCCGCCGGCCGCTGACGTTCTCGGCCCGCGAGAGCGGCAAGCGGGCCGCACCCTCCCTCGTCATCCGGACGTCCGGGTCCGCGACGCCGGCCGGGCGCGCGCTGACGCAGCCGCCCGGGTTCAGGCCGCTGAGCGACGCGCGGGCGGCCGCGCTCGTGCGGCCCGCCCGAGAGATCCGCCCCGAGAACGCGGGACCGAATCGGGCGACCCCGACCTCCTCGCAGCGCGAGGCGTTCCTGTCGGCGTCGCGAGAGCCGTACACGTCCCTCGTCACCGGCGGCTTCACCGGGTCGACGGACGCCATCATCCAATGGGCCGCTCGGAAGTGGGGGCTGGACGAGGACCTCATGCGCGCCGTCGCGGTGCAAGAGTCCGACTGGCGACAGAGCACGGTCGGAGACGGGGGCGTCTCGTTCGGGTTGTTCCAGGTCAAGACGCAGCTCGCGGGCAGCGATGGCTGGCCGGGAACCGATCCGCTGGCGCGTGAGGACACCGCGTTCAACGCGGACTACTACGGCCGCGCGATCCGATCGTGCTTCGACGGCCGCGAGACGTGGCTGGCCGGGTCCTATCGCGCAGGCGACCTGTGGGGTTGCGTCGGGTGGTGGTTCTCCGGCGGCTGGCACGACGCGGGCGCACAGCGCTACGTGCGCGAGGTGCAGACGTGGCTCGCGCGGCGCATCTGGGAGCGGCCCGGGTACTGATCGACGCCGCCCGCCTGGCGTCCAGAGTTCGACGCAGCGCTCAGCCCCGGCGCCGTTCGGTCGATGAGAGGGACATGGCCTCCCTACCGCTTTCCCGCGACGGTCGTCGCCAGGACGAGCGCACGAGCAAAGCCGGTTTGGGGCGCAAGCGCCCGGGGGACCCCAGGGGCGGCGGTGCCACAACGGGGGATGAACGTGGCACGCCCCAATCCACGCTGCCTCGTCGCGGGAGACGAACCGAGGCCGCGTCAATCTCCTCAGGAGGCACATGCGTACAGCAACGAGCCTTCGCGGAAGGTTCGCCCACGGGCTGGGCCTTGCCGCGCTCGCAGCGACCCTCTTCGGGGTCACCAGCACGGCAAACGCCGCGACGACGCTGCAGAACGGCGGTCTCGAGGCCGACGGCAACGGTGACTCGACGCCTGACTGCTGGCAGAAGGGCGGGTACGGGAAGAACGCGTTCCAGTTCACCCGCACGACGGACGCCCACGCCGGGTACTGGGCCGAGCGGGTCCGGATCTCGTCGCTGACCTCCGGCGACCGCAAGCTGATCACCCTGATGGACGGCGGAACGTGCGCCCCCGCCGTCGCGGCCGGCACGGCGTACACGCTCAGCGGGTGGTACAAGTCGGATGTCCAGACGCAGTTCGTGATCTACCTGCGGAGCTCCTCGGGATCCTGGAGCTACTGGACTTCGAGCCCACGCCTGGCAGCGAGCTCGTCGTGGACCAGGGCGTCGTGGACCACGCCGGCGGTGCCGACCGGGGAGACGCACCTGGCGTTCGGCTTCAACCTCACGCAGGTCGGGACGGTGACATCGGACGATCTCGCGATCGCCCCGGCCGGCTCGAGCATGACGCCAATCCCCGACACGACCCCTCCGGACACCACGATCACCGCGCATCCCGCGGACCCCAGCACGGGTAGCGGAGCGTCGTTCTCGTTCAGCGCCACCGAGCCGGGATCGACCTTCACGTGCACCCTGGACGGGGCGAAGAGCGCATGCACCAGTCCACAGAGCTACGCGGGCCTGGCCAGTGGGTCGCACAGCTTCACGGTCGCCGCGACCGACACCGCTGGCAACACCGACGCCAGCCCGGCGACCTTCACGTGGGCGCAGACCGCGCCCGCGTCGTCGGGTTGCGCGCCACAGACGACGTGGGCGCCGGCCCAGGTCCAGCAGGCCGCCAATCAGTACCTGTACACGCCGATGAGCGACGCGGCCGCCGCTGCGTGCGTCTCGCCGTCGGCAGAGACGGTCGGCGCCAACGCGCAGGCGAACGCCTACATCCCCTCCGACGCGGAGCTGCTCGCCTTTCACACGGCTCTGACCGACGCCGGTACGACCCCCGAGCAGGCGGAGTGGTACCCACGCTACGTCACCGGACGGCCGGGCATCGCGAACCCCTCGACCGACGAGCTGATCCAGTGGGCCGCGCACAAGTGGGGCATCCCCGCGGACTGGCTGCGCGCGGAGTACACGCAGGAGTCGGACTGGCGCCAGTCCGGGCTCGGCGACCTCCGGACGGAGTCGGGCAGCTGGTATCCGCTGTTCCCGCGGTTCTCGTGCCCGACCTCGACGCAGTGCTACGAGAGCCTCGGCATCACCCAGGTCAAGTGGCACCCCGACGGCAGCGAGGGCGCGGGCACCGAGCCGCTGCGGTGGAAGAGCACCGCCTTCAACATCGACTACCAGGCGAGCATCGTCCGGTTCGAGTACGACAACCCGTACGGCAAGCGGTCGTCGTGGGGCGACAGCAGCTACCACCCCCTCGACCAATGGCTGTCAATCGGCGGGTGGTTCTCGTGCTATCCGTACAACAACGCGGGCCAGAACGACTACGTCAACGCGGTCAAGGCGCACCTGGCCGCGCGCGACTGGCCCCAGTAGCGCTCGGCCGGCATCGGCGTGCGCCCCGGCGGCGGCCGGGGCCCACCGCGCCGAGACCTAACCGATCGGCGCGGAAGGGTCCAAGGACGCGCGGCTATCGTCGGCTCATGACGCTGAACGAGCTGCAAACGCCGTCGGCGATCGGGGTTCCGCAGCGGTCCGTCGCGGTTCCGTTTCTGGACTTGCTGGAGGTCCACGCCTCGATCAAGGACGCCGTTCTCGCCGACGTGGCGCAGCTGATCGACACGTCCGCGTTCTGCAACGGCCCCGCGGTGGCGCAGTTTGAAGGGGAGTTCGCGCGGTTCTGCGGCACGACCTCGTGCGTAAGCGTGGCCAGCGGCCTCGATGCTCTGCGCCTGTGCCTGGTGGCGGCGGCCCTCGAGCCGGGCGATGAGGTGATCGTGCCCGCCAACACGTTCATCGCGACGGTCGAGGCCGTGACCCAGGCCGGCGGGCAGCCGGTCCTCGCGGACGCCTCCGAGGGCGACTACAACCTGGATCCCCCGGCCGCGGCGGCTGCAATCACTCCTCGCACCCGTTTCCTCCTGCCGGTTCACCTCTACGGCCAGCTTGCGGACATGCGGGCGTTCGCAGCGCTGGCCGAGCGTCACGGATTGCAGATCCTCGAGGACGCGTGCCAGGCCCATGGCGCCGTGCGCGACGGCGTACGGGCAGGGCGCGGCGGCCTCGCCGCCGCGTTCAGCTTCTACCCGGGCAAGAACCTCGGGGCCATGGGAGACGCCGGCGCGCTCGTGACCGACGACGCGGAGCTGGCCACGCGGATGCGCGCGTTGCGCGAACACGGGCAGCGCCGGAAGTACGAGCACGACGTGCCCGGCTACACCTCCCGTCTGGACACGCTGCAAGCGCTCGTGCTGCTGCGCAAGCTGCCGCGCCTGCCGGACTACAACGAGCAACGTCGGATGGCGGCTCGCTTCTACGGCGACGCGCTCGGCGGCGTCGGCGACCTCGTCCTGCCCGCGTGCCCGCCCGGGAGCGACCCGGTCTGGCATCTGTTCGTCGTCCGTACCGCCGACCCCGATGCGCTGGCCGCCTCGCTGCGCGAGCGGGGGATCGGGACTGGACGGCACTACCCGGTACCGATCCACCTCACCGGCGCGTACGCCGGTCTCGGCTACGGCCTTGGCGACTTCCCCGTCGCGGAGCGGCTCGCGCGAGAGGTCCTCTCGTTGCCGATCTTCCCCGGCATCACCGAGACCCAGCTGGAGGCCGTGGTCGCCGGCGTCCGCTCACACTTCCGGCAGGGGTAGCCGCAGACGGTCTGGCTAGGCGGCGAGCATCTCGGCGACGCCGAGGTCGATTCGCGCCCCGCTGGCCGCGAGCGATTCGTCGACCGCCTCGATCATGCGCACCACTTCAATGCCGAGCTGGCGCGATGAGCGCGGCTGCACCCCGCGGCGGATCGAATCGCAGAAATCGCCCATCTCGAGCAGCAGCGGCTCGGCAACCGGCACATGCGGTGAGACGATGTCGCCGCTGTGGTAGGTCAGATTGAACTCGCCGAAGGTCTCCGGCGGCCGGAGGGACACGCCCGAGTCGAATACCCGCACCGGCTCGTTGCTCGTGTCGTCGTAGACGAGCATCTTCCGCGAGCCGACGATGGTGGTGCGTCGCAGCTTGCTCGGCGCCAACCAGGAGAGTTCGACGTGGCAGATGGCACCGCTCTCGTACTCGAGCGTGATGAAGGCGACGTCGGCGACCGACGGGATGACGCAGTTGCGGCTCGTCGCGGTGATGTAGCGCGGTGTCTCGTCCAGCCAGTACCGGAGGATCGAGAAGTCGTGTGGGGCAAGGTCCCACGCGACGCTGACGTCTGACTGATGCAGCCCGAGATTGACGCGGCTCATAGAGATGAAGTAGGTCTCGCCGAGCTCACCTGAGCGAAGGAGGTCGCGGATGCAGTTCACGGACGGGCTGTAGAGGAACGTGTGCCCGGGCATCAGCACGAGGCCGTCGCGCGCAGCGCGCGCGCTCAGGTCCATCGCCTGCGCGATCGAAGCAGCAAGCGGCTTCTCGATGAAGACGTGCTTGCCGGCGATGAGCGCCGCGGACGCGATCGCGTGGTGCGTCGCCACCGGGGTGGCGATCGCGATGGCCTCGATGTCGTCGGCGGCCAAGAGCTCGGCCAGGTCGGTGGTCGTCCTCACGGCCGGGTATCGGGTTGCGATCTTCGCGAGCGCCGCCTCGCGCTTGTCGCACACTGCGACGAGCACCGCGCTCGAATGCTCTTGGAGGTTGCGGACCAGGTTGGGTCCCCAATATCCGAGGCCGACGACGGCGACGCGCACTGGCTGGTACTGGCCCGGATCGAGCTGCGTCACGCTCGCAGGGAGACCTTGCAGTGACATCAGGCGGTTCCTCTCAGTCGAAGCATGTGGAAGGGGGTCTGGCAGAGGAGCCGCAGGTCGAGTCCCAACGACCAGCCCCTCGCGTACGAGATGTCCATGTCCAGCGCCTCACCGAATGTCGAATGCGCGCGAGCCGCGACCTGCCACAAGCCTGTGAGCCCCGCCGGAACGAGGAACCGCTCGTAGTGGTACGGCTTGAAGTACTCGGTCTCGTACGGGATGCAGGGGCGAGGACCGACGAGCGACATGTCGCCGCGGAGGACGTTGAGGAGTTGCGGCAGCTCGTCGAGGCTCGTGCGCCGCAGCCAGCGCCCGACGCGCGTCACGTCGTCCGCACGGTCGAGCTTGTAGATCCCATTGGCGCCGACGCTCGCGCTCGCGGTCATCGTTGCTCGGATGTAGTCGCGGTGCGTGCGGTCGTCAGCCTGCTCGCGCATCGTGCGGAACTTGAGTGCCGTGAACTCCCGCATGCCGCCGCCGAGCCGGGTCTGGCGGAAGAAGACCGGTCCGGCGGAGTCGCGCCGGATGAGGACGGCCGCGACGAGGAACACCGGTGAGGTCACGAGCAGGGCGACGGAGGCCCCGGCAAGGTCGATGAGCCGTTTCACCGCCCGAGACGTGCTGGAGATCCGCACCGGGGGCAGGCCGATCAGCGGCAGCGTTTCGATCGAGTGGTTGACCAGCTTGGGGCCCATGACCTCGAAGAGCCGGGGGACGACGTCGACCTGAACGTCGAGCGCGCGGAGCGAGCGGATGAGCGAGACCGTCTCGAGCTCCGACTCCCGGGAGAAGGCGATGACGACGCGGTCGATGCCGAACGTGCGCACGATGTCGATCAGCCGGTCGGTGGGTCCCAGTTGGGCCACCTCTGCGAGCTCCGGGCGACTCGTGCGCGGATGATCGTCCACGAAGCCGACCAGGTTGATCCCGTACTCGGTGTGCTGCAGCATCTTGCGCGCGACGAGTTGACCGACGTCTCCAGCGCCCACGATGACGACGTTCTGGACGTACAGGACGCTGCGTCGCGTCGCCGAGCGGGCGATCGCGCGCCCGACCGTGAGCAGGAGGATCGCGAGCAGCCAGAAGCCGCCGAGCTTCACGAACGTCGGTTCCGCGGCGCCGGTGAGGCGGCCGCCCAGGACCAGCAGCCACACGCCCACGGTCACGAGATGGAACACGCCGACGACATCGTCTGCGGTCGAATGAGCGGCGCGCTCCTCGTCGCGGTCGTAGAGGCCGTAGATGTGAGCCAGCAGCAGCCATGCCGGCAGGATCACCCCAAGCACGGGCCACGCTCGCGTTCCCACCGGCCCCGGCCCGCTCAGCAGCAACTCCGCGACGCAGAACGCGACCGTCAGACCGAGCACGTCGGCGCACGCCAGCGCGCGTCGCACCAGCCACCCGCGTCCGCGCAGGCGGTCGCCGGACCTGCGGCTCGCCACCACCTGCAGCGTTCGGGCGCTGACGAGCCCGACGAGCTCCTGGGTCGCCGGATCGATCCGGCGCCCGAGCGGCGAAGGTCCGCCGTCGCGGGGCCGTGCAGGTGCAGCCGCCACGTCAGGACGCGATCTGCGCGTGGGGAGTCACGAGGTCATGGACGTGCGCGTAGCGGCTCGCCTCTGTCCGGTTGGTCACTCCGAGCTTGCGGTAGGTGTTCGACAGGTGGAACTTCACGGTCTGCTCGGTGACCCACAGTTCGCGGCCGATCCGCCCGTTCGTCATCCCTTGCGCGGCCAGACTGAGAATCTCGAGCTCACGCGCGGTCAGCGGGCATCTCGTGTCCTGCACCGCAGCCCCTGCGCGCGCACGCGGCCGATGGACGACGTTGTTCTGGATGGTCTCTCGCAGCACGGTGCCGAGAGCGAGCCGTTGCATGTTCTTGGAGATCACGGCAGTGGCTCCGGCGGTGAAGGCCTCATCGAGCCAGTCGTCCCCCATGCGGAAGGTCAGCAGCAGGTTCGTGCTATCCGGAGCGTCCTCGGAGACCTCACGAAGCCGCTCGAGGGCGAGAACCGCGCTCTGCATGTCGTCGACGATCACGACGTCCGGTTTCAACTCCTTGAGGTGCCGCCGCGCCGAGTGACGACCATCGACGAAGCCGGCAACCTCGAAGCCGGCGGTCTGCCGCAAGGCCAGTCGGATGGTGTGGGCGACGAGGGAGTGGTCCGCCACGATGAGCACGCGTTTCATGACTCGTTCCTTTCTGTGTGAACCGCATCACCTGGTGATCTGGTTTCGGTCATGCGGCACGCCTTTCGTCCGTCCTTGGACTGCTTCCGAAGACACGCGGAGCAGCTCGTGGAGCCTCCAGCCGGCGCGGAGTCCGCGACCACGCGGACGCACGTCATGGCCGCGCCTCTTCCACCGGTGACACTTCGTCGAGGTGCCGGCGAAGGCACCGCACGAGGTCCTCGAACACACGCCGCTCGGAGAGACCCAGCTGTTGGAACGCCTCGGCACTCGCTTGGTGTCCTTCGCGGTCCGCCTCGTACTCGAACATGGGTAGGCGCGCGTAGAGGTCCAGCTTCGCGGTCAGCGTGCGCAGCAGGTTCTCGAGCGTGCGATCCACGGGATACGCCGCGGTGAGGTCGCTCAGCCGACGGCTCGACGTTCGCGAAGGTTGGGGCTGGGGGACCACGAGGACCAATCTCGCTGCAGGCGTGGACGCGGGGAAGGGCATCTTTGGGGTCCCGCGGGGTTGTGTTTCTGCCGCCTCCCGGGGCACGGCCGGGTCATTGGGTGACAGCCGGGCATCCGTGGTGGGGCACCCGCCGGCGTCCCCTCAGGTGATGCGCGTGACCCTCAGGTCATGCGCGCGACCCGGCACCCGCGCCCGCGCCCGCACGTCGCACATGAAGCCTCGGGACGCCTATGGGTAGATTTCGGTACGGTCGGTGGGGATCATCCAGCCCCACCGGGTCACATCCCGTCCCCGGCAGGTCAACCCTTCTCGCGTTCGGCCGGTGATATCCGTGCCCATAGTCGGACGAATGGAGGATTGGCGTTTTCCCCGCAACCCAGCTACGGTTTCGCCCATTCCGAGCATGTCCGACACCAGCACGCAAGGCCACGGGAGCCCCCGAGACCCCGACGAGCCACTGCGGGCGATCGTCGCTGACGACGACCCGTTCGCCCGCCGTATGGTCAAGGATGCCCTGCAGCGCGCCGGGATCGTCGTGCTCGCCGAGGCCCATGACGGCCGCGAGGCGGTGGAGCTCACGCTCTACTACCGCCCCGACGTCGTGCTGATGGACGTGGTGATGCCGTCGCTCGACGGGATCGCGGCGACGCGCCAGATTGTCAAGGACCTGCCCGAGCAGCTGATCGTGCTGCTGACCAGCGCCGACGAGGAGGAGATGGGCATGCTCGGCCTGCGCGCCGGCGCCGTCGGGTTTCTCACCAAGGACGTCGACGTCAGCGTGCTGCCGCGGACGCTCGAGCGCGCACTCGAGGGCGAGGCCGTGATCTCGCGCCGGCTCGGCATGCGCCTGGTCGAGCACCTGCGCCGCGTTCCCGAGGGCGCGCCGGGGCTGCGACCGGTCAAGTCGCCGCTCACCGCGCGCGAGTGGGAGGTCATCGACCTCCTCTACGAGGGCCGCACGACCGAGGAGATCGCCTCGATGCTCGTGCTCTCGAGCGAGACGGTCCGCTCGCACGTCAAGCACATCCTCCGCAAGCTCGGCGCGTCCTCGCGCGGCGAGGCGGTCGCGCTCGCGCAGGAGATGCGCGGCGCGCCCCCGGTCCCGCCGGGGCAGTCCGGCCGGCGGTAGCTGCCGGCAGAGCTTCTGAACGGCTGAGGAGCGCCCGGTGGTCGAGGCGAGCCGCTGCCCCGCCGTGGCGCCGTCACTCAGCCGATAGCGTGAACCAGAAGCGGTTGCCGCCCTGCAGCGGCAGCACGCCGATGCGGCCGCCGTGGCGCTCGACCACGCGGCGGCAGATCGCGAGACCGAGGCCGGCGCCGCGCATGCGACGCTCGTGCTGGCCGCGCTGGTAGGGCGCGAAGATCCGCTCGCAGTCTTCGGCCTTGATCGTCGGACCGTCGCTGTCGATCGTGATCCGCCAGGCGCCCTGGTGCTCGCGCACCGCGTCGAACTCGATCCGCAACCCGTCGCGGGGTCCGTAGCGCAGCGCGTTGACGACAAGGTTCGTGAAGAGTCCGCGAAGGAGCGTCGGCTCGGCCTGCACCGTCGGGAGCGCGCCGACGCGGACCTCCGCCGCTCGCGCCGCGATCTCGGGTTGCAGCGTCGTGAGGACGTCGGTGACGACGGTGACGAGGTCGACGGTCCGGCGCTGCAGCGGCTCGTCGCCGGCGCGCGCCTCGCCGAGCAGCGCCTCCACCAGCTGGCGCGCCTGGGCGGCAGCGCGCGAGATCGAGTCGAGGTCGCGCAGCGCGTCACCGTCGCGCCCCAAGTCGAGCCGGGTCGCGATCATCGTCGCGTAGGCCTCGGTCATCACCAGCGGAGCGACCAACTCGTGCGCGGCGCGCGCGGCGAAGTCCACCAGCCCGTCACGCTCGCGCTCCAGGTCGCGCACGCGCGAGGACAGCACCGAGATCCGCGTTTCCGCCGAGACCCGCGTTTCCGCCGAGATCTGCGATTCGGCGTGAGGCTCCTCGGCCACCGCCACCTCGACCAGTGCTGGACGACCGGAGGGTGCTCGGTGCGGCGAATCCTTCGTCGGCGTCATTGCCGCATGTACCTCTCGCGGTAGCTCATCGTTGACCAGAGCAAAGAGAACCGTCTTGGCGCTCCACCCGCAGTCGACCGGGACACGCCAACACTCCCAGGAAGCGGCGCCACGGTCAACCTGCCGTGCGGCCGCTAGAGTCGCGCGCAGCATGGAGGGCGTGGGTATCGACCTGCTCGAGATCGACCGCCTCGAGCGCGCGCTGGCGCGGCGTCCGCGACTCGCGCTGCGGCTGTTCACGGAGGCCGAACGCGCCTACGCCGGCTGCCGCGCGCGTCCCGCGATGCACCTCGCGGCGCGGTTCTGCGCCAAGGAGGCGGTCGCCAAGGCGCTCGCGCTGCGGGCCTGGGACCCGCACGACGTCGAGGTCGTCGGCGCCGGCGGTCCACCGTCCGTCCGGCTGGCGGGCGCGGCGCGCGAACGGGCCGCCGAACTTGGCGTCGAGGTGACCGTCTCGCTCACCCATACCAACGGGATGGCGGCTGCCGTCGCCGTCGCGGAGGTCACGTGAGCCTGCCGGAGTGGCTCGAGCCGCTACCGGACGCCGAGCTGATGCGCGCGACCGACCGCTGGGCGATCGAGGAGCAGGGGATCCCCGCAGCCGAGCTGATGGAGCGTGCGGGCGCCGGACTCGCGCGCATGATCGCCTCCCGGGCGCCCACAGGGCGGGTCGCGATCGTCTGCGGCAAGGGCAACAACGGTGGCGACGGGCTCGTCGCCGCCCGGCTGCTGCGCGAGGCCGGCCGGGCGGTCGACGTGCTCGCCGTCTGGCCGGTGGACGAGTTCGGCCCGGACGCCGCCGAGCAGGCCGCGAAGCTCCCGGGCGCGCCACCGGAGCCGTTCGCGGCCGCCCGGCTCGAGCATGCGAGCCTCGTGGTCGACGCCCTGCTCGGCACGGGCTTCGGCGGCGCGCCGCGCGAGCCCGCGAGCTCCGCGATCGAGGCGATCAACGCGGCGCGCGCGACCGTCGTCGCCGCAGACGTCCCGAGCGGCGTCGACGCGTCGACCGGCG
>JAXDHR010000132.1:0-5216 GCA_034664425.1 Solirubrobacteraceae bacterium | reverse complement strand
AGCAGTATCCGGCCGGCCGGATCCTCTACACGCGCTTCAACTACACGACGGGCGACGCCGCCGGCCAGAACCTGACCGGCAAGGCGACGCAGGCGGCGTGCCACTGGATCCTCGAGCACTACGAGCCGGGGATCGAGCAGTTCTTCCTCGAATCGAACTTCGCCACCGACAAGAAGAGCTCGCAGATCAACATGCTGCGCACGCGGGGCAAGCGCGTCGTCGCGGAGGCGACGATCCCCGACGCCCTGCTCAAGGAGCACATGAACTCGGGGACCGAGCTGATGTACCGCGCCCGGCAGGTGTCGAACCTCGGCGGCTTCATGTCCGGCGTCAACAACAACGGCTCGCACTCGGCCAACGGGATCACGGCGATCTTCATCGCGACGGGGCAGGACGTGGCCAACGTCGCCGAGTCCTCGGCGGGATTCGTCTACGCCGAGCAGCGGGCGAACGGCGACTACTACTACTCGATCACGATCCCCGCCCTGATCGTCGGCACCTACGGCGGCGGCACGTCGCTGCCGACCCAGCGCGAGTGCCTCGAGCTGCTCGGCTGCTACGGCAAGGACAGAGTGCGCAAGTTCGCCGAGATCGTCGCGGCGACCGTGCTCTGCGGCGAGCTGTCGCTCGGCTCGGCGATCGTCGCGCAGGAGTGGGTCGAGGCGCACGACCTGTACGGCCGCAACCGCAAGTGACGCACGGGGTGGACGACGTCCTGCGGGCGCGCGCGCTCGCAGGCCCGCGACCGGGGCGCGCTCGGACCCGTGCGGCGCTGGTGGGATGCCGACGCGGACGGCCGTGACCGGTGCTAGCGCGCCACGGCGACCGGGCGGCCCAGGATCATCCGCACCGCTACCGGTGCGAGCAGGACCATGACGAGCACGCGCAGGCCCTGCACGGCGACGATGAAGGTCGTGTTCGCGCCCGCGCCGAAGGCGACCGCCAGCACCGCGTAGAGCCCGCCCGGCGTCGTCGCCAGGTAGGCGTCCTCGAGCGTGACCGAGGTCGTCGCCGCCAGCACGGCGGCGAGCCCGAAGCAGGCCACGAGCAGGAAGAGGATGCAGAGCAGCACGGGAACGAGCAGGCGGCCGACCTGGCGGATCGTCTCGACCGTGAAGCGCAGGCCGACCTGCAGCCCGATCACGGCGAACGCGGACTCGCGCAGCAGCGGTGGCGTCACCAGCGACGCGTCGAGCCCCGACAGCGTGATCGCGCCCGCCACGATCATCGGCCCGAGCAGCGCGCCCGCCGGCATCCGCACCCGCACCGCGGCCGACCCAACCGCGCCGGCGATCGCGAGCGTCAGCAGCCAGTTCGGCGCGGTGCCGAGGACGGGCGCCGCGCCGCCCGCCGTCGCGGCGCTGACCCCGTGGTGGCCGGGGAAGAGGATCGGGATCAGCACCGGTGTCAGCAGCACCACGACCAGCACGCGCGCGTACTGCATGAACGCCACGAGGCGGTCGTCCCCCTCGAGCTCGCGCGCCATCGTCACGATTCCCGACGCGCCGCCGGCGATCATCCCCAGCGCAGCGGTGGGGCCGTCGAGGGAGGTCGCCTTGGCCAGGGCCAGCCCCGCGACCAGCGACACCACGAGCGTCGCGGCGCTCACCAGCGAGACCGCCAGCCAGTCGTGGGCGAGCGCCGAGAGCGCCGAGGACTGCAGGTAGGTCCCGAGCGTGACCCCGGTCACCGCCTGCGCCGCGGTGAACCCCCGCTCGGGCACCGCCAGGCGGCCCGGCGCCGACAAGGCCACGGCGAGACCGAGCAGCAGGGCTCCGAACAACCACGGGGAGGGGACGCCGGCCGCGTCGAGCCCCCAGCCCGCGAGGGCGACGATCGCGGCCACGAGGAGCCAGGGGAGCCGTCGGCGCACCCGGTCGAGGCTAGATGGTCGCCTGCCCCACCGGACCGATGTCACATTCCGGTGTGCGATCGTGGGCGGTCTCCGGTATGGCTGCAACGAAGGATCCGAACGTCGTCGCGGTGCTCACCGAACTGGTCGAGCGCTACGACGTCACCGTGGCCGATCCCGGGCCGGATCCGGTGCGCATCCGGCTTGCGGTCAGCGACGGCGAGGATCACGACGCCGTCCTCGACGGAAGCGCCTGGCTCGAGCCGGCGTCCCTCGACGTACCCGACGCCACGCTGAGCGCTGACGCCGCCACCTGGCGGGGAATCGCCGCCGACGTCCGCGGCGGCATGACGGCCTACCAGCAGGGGCGCCTGCGCGTCCGCCGCAACCTGCATCTCGGCGTCGGGTTCCTCGCCGCGACGAGCGGCGAGGCGTCGCCGAGGCGGCTGCGCTTCGAGCAGGTCCACACGCGTTCCGGCCACATCTCGACGCTGCAGGCGGGCGCGGGCGATCCCGTGCTCGCCATCCACGGGCTCGGCGCGACGAAGGCGTCGTTTCTGCCGACCGTCGCCGCGCTCGCCGGCGCGCACCGGGTCATCGCCCTCGACCTGCCCGGCTTCGGCGAGTCGGGGAAGCCCCTCGGCGCCCCCTACGACGCGCGCTTCTTCGCCGAGGCGGTGATCGAGCTGCTCGACGCGCTCGGGCTCGAGCGCGCGCACCTGATCGGGAACAGCCTCGGCGGGCGGATCGCGCTCGAGGTCGGGCTGCGCGCGCCCGAGCGGGTCGGCCGGCTCGTGCTGCTGGCGCCGTCGATGGCGTGGCGGCGCAAGCGCCCATGGGCGCCGCTCCTGCGCGCCGTTCGCCCGGAG
The DNA here is from genome assembly GCA_034664425.1 of Solirubrobacteraceae bacterium. GTDB lineage: Bacteria > Actinomycetota > Thermoleophilia > Solirubrobacterales > Solirubrobacteraceae > DATBDM01. The sequence continues at coordinate 2,495 of JAXDHR010000132.1, read as the reverse complement.
CTCGGCGTGATCCAGCCCGCCTCGCGCGCCGCGGTCGAGCAGATCGTCGACCGCATCATCCCCGGCGCCCGCGACGGCTGGGCCGCGGCCGGCGTCGACGAGTTCATGCGCGCGTACCTCACCCGCCGCGGGCGTGCCGCGTTCTACGCCGCCGCGCGGCAGATCTACCTCGAGGAGCCCGAGGGCGACGACGGCTTCTGGCCGCGGCTGAAGACGCTGACCGTCCCGTCGCTGTTCGTGTGGGGCAGGCGCGACACGCTGGTGCCGATCGGCTTCGCCCGCCACGTGACCGATGCGCTCCCGCAGGCCGAGCACCTCGAGCTCGACTGCAGCCACGTGCCGCAGCTCGAGCGCCCGCGCGAGACGCACGCGGCCGCGATCGCGTTTCTCAGCCGCCGGCCACGTCACGGCGCAGGAACGCCGTGAAGGAGATCGCCAGCGCCGGCAGCGCGTAGGCGGCCGACACCCACGCCGCCCGCACCACCGGCGCCCAGTCCGCGGGCTCGCGCAGCAATCCCTGCCACGCGTTGAACTGGGTCGAGAGCAGATACGGCTGCAGGAAGTTGAGCGCCGAGATGACGCCGAGCAGCTGCAGCACGAGCGAGAACATCAGCGTGCCGACGACGGCCGCGGCGGAGTTGCGGGTGACGGTCGACAGCAGCAGCGCGATCGCGGCGATCGCGATGATCGGGATGAAGTAGGCGACGGTCGTCGCGGCGAGCAGGAGCAGCCCACGCCCGACCGGGATATGGGTTCCCGAGAGCGAGACGAGCGGGTCGAAGCCCCAGATCACGCCGCCCACCACGAGCCCGACGAGCACGAAGACCACGAGTGCGGCGAACGCGTATGTCAGCGCGGCGAGCGTCTTCGCGACGAACACCTGCCAGCGGTCGACCGAGCGCGTGAGGATCGTCTTCAGCGTCCCGTGGTTGTCCTCGGTGGCCACGATGTCGCCGGCGACGAGCGCCGTGATCAGCGGGAACAGCCAGATCGAGCCGAAGAACAGCCCGACGAGCGGTATCGCCAGGCCGGTCTCGCGCACGTAGCGCTCGAAGGGGATCTCCCCGTCGCCGCCCCCGTTGGAGCCGTTGAGGAGCAGCGCGACGATGAAGATCAGAGGCACCGCCGCGGCGGCGCCGAGCCCGAGGTAGGTGCGCTTCTGCAGGCGCAGCTTGCGCAGCTCCCACGCGTAGATGGTGCCGACGCCGGGGCGGCGGCGGGCGGCGCGCGGGCGCCCGGCGACGTCCGCGGTGGCGGCGCTCATGACCGCTCCCCCGCGAGGGCCGGGGCGCGGCCGTTCTGGGGCGCCTCGCCCTCGGTGAGGCGGAAGAACAGCTCCTCAAGCGACGCCGTCCGCGGGACGAGCGCGCGGATCCCGACACCGGCCTCGGCGAGCGCGATCGACAGCCGGGCGACCGCGTCCTCGCCCGCGCGCAGGCGCAGCCCGTGCTCGGTCGCGTCGATCGCCTCGACGTCCGGCTCGTGCTGCGCGACCTCCCGCGCCCGCGCATCGTCGGTCGTGCGCAGGTCGTACTGGCCGGCGGTCGTGTTGATCAGCTCGGGCAGCGAGCCCTCGTAGACGACGCGACCGCTGCGGACGATCGCCACGCGGTCGCACAGCTCCTCGACCTCGGTCATCAGGTGCGAGGAGAGCAGCACGGTCATGCCTTCGTCGGCGAGCCTCCGGACGAGCCGGCGCATGTCGCGCATGCCGGCGGGATCGAGGCCCGTGGCGGGCTCGTCGAGCAGCAGCAGCCGGGGGTCGCGCAGCAGCGCCCCGGCGATGCCGAGCCGCTGGCGCATGCCATGCGAGTAGCCGCCGACCTTGTCCTTCGCGCGCGCGCTCAGCTCGACGGTGTCGAGCGCGGCGTCGATGCGCGTCGCCGCGTCGCCCCCGTCGAGCGCGGCGACCAGCTCGAGGTTGCGGCGACCGCTCATGTACGGGTAGAAGCGAGGCGCCTCGACGAAGCCCGCGACGCCGTCCAGCGCGCGCGCCCCCTCGACGAGGGGGTCGCGTCCGAACAGCCGCGCGGAGCCCCCGTCGGGCCGGATCAGCCCGAGCAGCATCCGCAGAGACGTGGTCTTGCCGGCGCCCTTGGGGCCGAGGTAGCCGTAGACGTCACCGCGACTGACGGTCAGGTCGACGTGGTCGACCGCCGTGATGCGCCCGTAGCGCTTGACGAGGCCGCGGACCTCGACGGGGGGCGCGTCCGCTTGCGACACGGTCACAGCCCCCGCGCCGCGGCCTCGGCCGCGGTCGGCGGGACCGAGCCGGCGACGACGTAGCCGACGCCCGCGCGGTCGAAGCGCACGACGGTGCCCAGCGCGGTGTCAAGCTCCTCGCCGGAGGCCCCGTTGATCGAGATCTTCGGGAGGCTCAAGCCGCCGCCGTCGCGCCCGCCCTGCTTCTGGGTCTGCGGCTGTGCCTTGGACGGGCTCTCGAGGACGGCGATGCCGCCCAGGCCCTGGCCGTAGGTCACGAGCGCACCGGGCGT
>JAXDHR010000131.1:0-24839 GCA_034664425.1 Solirubrobacteraceae bacterium | reverse complement strand
GACGTGCACCAGGCGCTGTACGACTGGGACTGGTCGCGCCAGCTGCTCGCGCTGCGCGCGGCCGAGCACGGCGCCGCCGCGCCGCAGCTCTATTCGCGGGACTTTCTCGTGCGCCGGCCACTGCTCGACGCGCTCGAGCACGACGGCCCCGCGGTGCTGCTGATCGACGAGGTCGACCGCTCGGACGACGAGTTCGAGGCCTTCCTGCTGGAGTTCCTGTCGGACATCGCGATCACGATCCCCGAGCTCGGCACGGTGCGCGCGCAGCGCCGCCCGCTCGTCGTGCTCACCTCGAACCGCACGCGCGAGCTGCACGACGCGCTCAAGCGCCGCTGCCTGTATCACTGGATCGACTATCCGGGCCGCGAGCGGGAGGCGGCGATCGTGCGCGCGCGGCTGCCCGGCGTGCCCGAGGCGATCACTGCGCGCGTCTGCGTCGCGGTCGCCCGGCTGCGCGGCGAGGAGCTCTACAAGCTGCCGGGCGTGGGGGAGACCGTCACCTGGGCGCGGGCGCTGCTCGCACTCGACGAGGCGGCCGGCCTCGACGCCACGCTCGGGGTCGCGCTGAAGGTGCGAGAGGACATCGACCGCGTACGCGAGCGGGGCGTGCTCGATGGTGTCTGAGCGGATCTCGGACCTCGCCGCGGAGCTGCGCCGGCGCGGCGTGCGCGTCGGCGTCGGCGAGCTGCTCGCCGCGCATCGCGCGCTCGACGCCGTCGACGCCGGCTCGCGCGAGGACGCCTACCACGCGCTGCGCGCGGCGCTGTGCTCCTCCCGCGGCGACCTCGACGCCTTCCGCGACGCGTTCCTGGCGGTCTTCGGCGCGCCCGGCGAGCCGCTGCGCGACCCGCTCGCGGACCTCGGCGAGATCGTCAAGGCCGCACTGCCGCGGGTGGGCGTGCCCGCGCTCGGGGCCGAGCCCGAGCCGATCGCCGAGCACGAGCCGGTCCCCGCCGCGCACGCGGAGACGGAGCTGCTGCGCGAGAAGGACTTCGCCGAGTACACGGATGCCGAGCGCGCGGCCGCCCGCCAGCTGCTCGCCCGCATCGCACGGCGCTCGCCGCAGCGGCTCAGCCGCCGCACCCGTGCGACCCGCCGGCGCCGCGAGCAGCACGACCTGCGCGCGACGATGCGCGCCTCGCTGCGTCACGGCGGCGAGCTGCTCGACCGCCGCTACCGCGAGCCCGCCGAGCGTCCGCGCCGGCTCGTGCTCGTCTGTGACGTCTCCGGGTCGATGGCTCCGTACGCGCGCATGCTGCTGCAGTACGTGCAGGCGTGCGTCGCCGCGCAGGCGCGCGTCGAGGCCTTCGCCTTCGGCACGCGACTGACGCGGATCACGCGTGAGCTGGGGGGCCGCGATCCGGATCGCGCGCTGGCGCGCGCCGCTGCCGCCGCCGAGGACTGGTCGGGGGGCACCCGCATCGGCGCCGCGATCGCAGAGCTCAACCGCGTGCACGGGCGCCGCATCGGCCGCGGCGCGATGGTCGTCGTGCTCTCCGACGGCTGGGATCGCGGCGAGCCGGAGGAGCTCGGGCAGGAGATGGCGCGGCTGCGCCGCTGCGCACACCGGGTCGTGTGGCTGAACCCGCTCGCCGCCGACCCCCGCTACGAACCGCTGACCCGCGGCATGCGCGCCGCGCTGCCGCACGTCGACCGCCTGCTGCCGGGCAACTCTCTCCGCTCGCTCGAGCAGCTGGCCGACCTCATGGAAGGAGGCATCGCATCATGAAGGACGTGATCGCAGACGTCGACGCGTGGACGGCACGCGGCGACACGGTGGCCCTCGCGACGGTGGTGGGGGTCAAGCGCTCGGCCCCGCGCCCGCCGGGGTCGAAGATGGCCGTCTCCTCGGGCGGCGAGATCTCCGGGGCGGTCTCCGGGGGCTGCGTCGAGGGGGCCGTCGTCGAGGTGGCCGAGGAGGTGCTCGCCGGCGGCGCCCCGCGGTTGCTGCACTTCGGGATCGCCGACGAGGAGGCGTGGGACGTCGGGCTGCCGTGCGGCGGCGAGATCGACGTCTGGGTGGAGCGCTACGAGCCGTGAGCGCTCAGGCTGCCTTCGCGGAGCTCGCGCGCCTCGGCGGGCGCGGCGCGCTCGTCACCGTGCTCGAGGGTGCACAGCCGGGCGCGAAGCTGCTGATCGGCGCCGACGGGGCGAGCGAGGGATCGCTGGGCGACCCGGCGCTGGACGCAGCGGGGTCGGCGGCCGCCGCCGAGCTGATCTGGGCCGAGCGGTCCGAGCGAGTCGCGGCCGAGGGCGCGACGCTGTTCGTCGACGTCACCTTCCCGCCGCCGCGGTTGATCGCCTTCGGCGCCGTCGACTTCGCCGCGGCGCTGTGCCGGATGGCCAAGGCGACCGGCTGGCGCGCCTACGTCGTCGACCCGCGGGCCCGCTTCGCCCAGGCCGCACGCTTCCCCGACGCCGAGCGGGTGATCGCGGCGTGGCCGGACGACGCGTTCGCGCAGCTCGGGGGGATCGACCGCGCGACCTCGATCGCCGTCCTCACCCACGACCCCAAGCTCGACGACGCGGCGCTCGTGCTGGCGCTGGCCTCCGACGCCGGCTACATCGGCGCGATGGGGTCGCGGCGCGCGCAGGCATCGCGCCGCGAGCGGCTGCTCGCCCTGGGCATCGACGAGGCCGCCCTCGAGCGCATCTCGGCGCCGATCGGCCTCGATCTCGGCGCGCTGACCGCGGAGGAGACCGCGCTGTCGATCATGTCCGAGATCGTCGCCGTGCGCCACGGGCACTCCGGCGGCCGGCTCGCGCACAGCTCCGGGCGCATCCACGAGGTCGGGGTGTGAGGATCGGCGGCCTCGTCCTCGCCGCGGGGGAGGGCCGGCGCTTCGGAGCGACGAAGCAGCTCGCCGAGCTCGACGGCCGCCCGCTGCTCTCCTACGCGGTCGACACGATGCTCGCCGTCCCCGCGCTCGATCCCGTCGTGGTCGTGCTCGGCTACGAGGCGGACGCGATCCGCGCGGGCGTGCCGGAGCTCGAGGCGACGCAGGTCGTCGTGGCTGAGGACTGGCATGCGGGGCAGTCGGCGTCGCTGCGGGCGGGAATCGCCGCGCTCGGGGACGTCGACGCGGCCGTCGTCATGCTCGGCGACATGCCCTTCGTGACGCCGCAGGTCGTCGCGGCGATGCTGGACCGGGGGGTGAACGCGCCGGTGCGCGCGACGTACGGCGGCGTGCCGGGGCATCCCGTGCTGCTGACGCGCCGCCTGCTCGACCGCGCCGGTGAGCTGACGGGCGATGCCGGGTTCGGGCCGCTGTTGCAGGGAGGACGCGTCAAGCGCTTCGAGGCCGGCCATTTGGCCGATCCCACCGACATCGACACACGAGAGGAGCTGGCCAGCTCATGAAGCTCGAGCAGTCGTTCGAGGTACAGGCCCCGATCGATCAGGTGTGGGCGGCGCTGATCGACCTCGAGCGGGTGGCGCCGTGCCTGCCCGGCGCCGCGATCACGGGCCGAGACGACGACGGGACCTACCACGGCACGTTCCAGGTCAAGCTCGGGCCGACGACCGCGGCCTACCGCGGCACGATCGCCATCGACGAGGCGGACGAGAGCGTTCATCGCGCGACGCTCAAGGCCCGCGGGACCGACAAGCGCGGCCAGGGCGGCGCCAGCGCGACGATCGTCAACACCCTCACCGAGGACGGCGCCGCGACGAGGGTGGAGGCGGTCACCGACTTCACCATCACCGGCCGGCTCGCCGCGTTCGGGCGCGGCGGGATGATGAAGGACATCTCCAACCGGCTGATGAAGGACTTCGCGACCTGCCTGCAGTCGCGGCTGGGGGAGGCGCCCGCCGGCCCGCAGGCGCCGCCCGAACCTGCCGCCGCGACGCCGGGCGTGCCGCCGACCGAGCCGCCCGCCCCCGAGCCGCCGCACGATCTGCACCCGGGCGGCGGCCCGCGCGCCGGCGCGAGCCCGCCACCGCCCGCGCGCCCCGCTGCGCCGCCGCCGCCCGGGCGCCCCGCTGCGCCGCCGCCGCCCGCGCCGCCCGCGCCTGCGCCGGCGAAGCCCGTCAATGGCCTCTCGCTGTTCCTCGGGGTGCTCGTGGAGCGGATCAAGCGCCTGCTCGGACGCGGCGGCGGGTGACGTCTCAGCGCATCCGCCACGTCGCCGTGCTGGCCGCCCTGCTCGCCGTCAGCGCCGCCGTCGCCGCGATCACGAGCAGCTCGGCGCCGGGCCTCGGTGCGCCCGGCCGGCTGCGCGCTCCGCACCACCGCGGGGCCCGGGCGCCGCGGCTGGCGGCCGGCCGCCACCGGCGGAGCCGCCGTGGGTTCGTCCGCGGGGCCATGGCGCGCCGGCTGTTGATCCCGATCCTGATGTACCACGTGATCGGTCACCGCCCCGCCGGCGCGCCGTTCCCGCAGCTGTGGACGTCGCCGCGCGCGTTCCGCGCGCAGCTGCGAGGACTGGCCCTGCGCGGCTACCGGGCGATCACGCTGACCCGTGCCATGGCCGCGTGGCGGCGCGGCGCCGCCGTCCCACGCCATCCCGTCGTGCTGTCCTTCGACGACGGCTACCGCTCGGACGCGACGGTGGTCGCGCCGCTGCTGCGCCGCCGCGGCTGGCCCGGCGTGCTCGACCTGGCGATCCGCAACGCCGGCGCAGGCGGCATCTCCGTGCCCCGCCTGCGCGGGCTGGTCCGCGAGGGCTGGGAGATCGACTCGCATTCGGTCGACCACCCCGACATGACGACGCTCGGACCGCGACGCCTGCGCTGGGAGCTCGTGCGCTCGCGGCGCTGGATCCAGCGCGTGCTCGGCGTCCGCGCGCGCTTCTTCTGCTACCCCGCCGGGCGGTTCGACGCGGCGGTGCTCCGCGCGGTCCGCGCGGACGGCTACGAGGGCGCGACGACCGAGCTGCCCGGCAGGGCCGACCGCCGCTCGGATCCGTGGGCGCTTCCGCGCGTCCGCGTGACGAGCACCGCGCGCGCCGCAGGCCTGCTCGCGGGCGCGTCGTAACCTGGGAGGCATGGCCTCCGACGGCTGCGACACCGGGATCTGCGGCGGCGAGGTGCCGCCGCTGATCGGGCAGGTCCTGACCGGGACCGGGCTGACGCTCGCCCAGGCGGCGGTCGCGCTCGAGCGTGGCGAGACCCCGCCGCTCACGCCCGTGCAGCGGCGGATCGTCGAGGACTGGGCAACCCACGCCGCCTAGTGGAGGCGCGGACGCGAGACGGCGCGCGCCTGTCGGTCGAGGCGATCGGCGCTCCAGGCGACCCCGCGATCCTGCTGATCGCCGGCGCCGCCGCTTCGATGGACCTGTGGGATGACGAGCTCTGCGCCCGCCTCGCCGACGGCGGTCGCCGCGTGATCCGCTACGACCACCGCGACACCGGCCGCTCGACGACCTATCCCGCGGGAGCGCCGCCGTACTCGGGGACCGATCTGGCGCAGGACGCGATCGCCGTGCTCGATGCGCTCGGCATCGCGCGCGCGCACCTCGTCGGCATCTCGATGGGGGGCGGGCTCGCGCAGGAGCTGGCGTTCACGCACCGCGAGCGGCTGCTGACGCTGACCCTGATGGCGACGACCGCGATCGACTTCGAGCGCGAGGACCTGCCCGGGATGTCCGAGGCGCTGCGCGCGGCGCTCGCCGATCCCCGGCCGGAGCCGGACTGGGACGACCGCCATGCGGCTGTCGCCTACCTGGTCGAGAACGAGCGGCCGTTCGCGAGCGCCCGCGACTTCGACGAGCTCCGCGCGCGGTCGCGCGCCGAGCGCATCTACGACCGCAGCCTCGAGCCCGCCAGCGCCGCCAACCACTGGGCGATCGGCGGCGAGGGCCCTGCGCCCGGGGACGTGAGCCGCCTGCACGACGTCCCGACGCTCGTGCTGCACGGCACGGAGGATCCGTTCTTCCCGCTCGAGCACGGCCGCTCGCTCGCGGCCCGCATACCGGGCGCGCGGCTGATCGAGCTCGACGGCGTGGGGCACGAGCCGCCGCCGCCGCGCACCTGGGACGTGGTGGTCCCTGCGCTGCTCCGCCATACCGCCTGAGCGGCGCTACGCGAGCGGCAGCAGCGCCACGGGCGCGCCCGCGGGCAGCGATCCGGCTGAGTCGGGAACGACGGCGAAGCCGTCGCTCTCGCCGAGCGCGCCCGTCATGTGCGAGCCCTGGCGACCCGTCGGCGTCGCCTCCAGCACGCCGTCCTCGGCGGCCGCGATCCGCGCGGTCAGGAACGTCGTGCGGCCGTCGGAAGCGGCGGCGGGCACGGCCAGGCGTCCACGCTCGAGCAGCGGCAGCGCCGCCGCCTCGCCGCCGAGACGACGCAGCGCCGGGGCGATGAACATGCAGAAGCAGACGATCGTCGACAGGGGGTTCCCCGGCAGGCCGAAGACGAGCCGCTCGCCGCGGCGCCCGAACCAGATCGGCTTGCCCGGCCGGATCTGCACGCGCCAGAAGACCTCCTCCACGCCGCAGGCCTCGAAGGCCGGGCGGACATGGTCGTGCGGCCCGACCGACACGCCGCCGGAGACCACGAGCACGTCGGCGCCATCCAGCGCACCGCCGACCGCGGCGATCGTCGCCTCGCGATCGTCGAGGACCGTCGCCGGCGCGGACGACTCGGCGCCTGCCTGCGCCGCCAGCAGTCCGATCATCAGCCCGTTGGACTCGTGGATCCGCCCCGGCTCGGGAGGCGCGCCGAGCGCCAGCAGCTCGGAACCCGTGACCAGCACACCGACGCGCGGCCGGCGTACGACCGGGACGATCCCGACCCCGGCCGAGGCGAGCGCCGAGACGCGCGGCAGGGTCAGCCGCGCACCGGCGGCGGCGAGCACATCGCCCGCGTGAACGTCCTCGCCGCGGGCGCGCACGTGCGTACCCGGGGCCAGCGCGCCGTCGGGCGTCACCGTGCCGTCGCGCTCGCTCGCGCGCTCGGACTGCAGCACCGCGTCGGCGCCCGGCGGGATCTCCGCGCCGGTGGAGATCCGCACGGCGGTGCCCGGCTCGAGCGCGGCCGTGGCGACCTCGCCCGCGGCGACCCCGCCGGCGAGCCGCAGTGCTCTCCCCGTCGCGGTGTCGGCGGCGCGCAGCGCGTAGCCGTCCATCGCGGAGCGGTCGAAGGGCGGCAGGTCGACCGCGCTGCGGACCGGATCTGCCGCGACGCGGCCGTGCGCGCCGGCGATCGGAACCGTCTCGCGCTCGAGCGCTCGGAGCCCGTCGAGGACGAGCTCGAGCGCCTCCTCGATCGAGGTCATCCGCCGATCTGCGACATCGTGCGCCGAGGTTGCACGAACCCCGGATCGTTGACGTGGTGCTTGAGCTCCTTGCGCCACACCGCGTCGCGCACGATCTGCTCGAGCTGCTCGTCGCTCGCGCCGTCGCGCAGCGGCGTACGCAGGTCGGTCTCGTGCATCGAGAACAGGCACGTGCGCATCTGCCCCTCGGCGGTCATGCGGATGCGGTTGCAGTCGCCGCAGAACGGCTCCGAGACGGGGGAGATGAAGCCGATCGAGCCACTGCCTCGGGCAGAGCCCTCGTCACCGCTCCGCTCGCCGTCGGCGAAGCGCCAGCGGCGAGCGGTGCCCGAGCGCTCGCGGCCCAGCGGCTCGAGCGGGTAGCGCGACTCGATGATCGCGCGCACCTCCTCGTTGGGCAGCACCTTCGACCGGTCCCAGGCCCGGTCGCCGTCGAGCGGCATGAACTCGATGAAGCGGACCTCGTAGGGATTGCGACGGGCGAATTCGGCGAAGCCGAGCACCTCGTCCTCCGTGAAGCCCTTGATGGCCACGACGTTGACCTTGATCGGGCGCAGCTCGGGGTGGCGCTCCGCGGCGGCGAGGCCCTCGAGCACCTGCTGCAGCGAGTCGCGGCGGGTGAGCTGGAAGAAGCGGTCGGGCGCGAGCGCGTCGAGCGAGACGTTGACGCGGCGCAGGCCGGCGCGCACGAGGTCGTCGACCTGGCGCGCGAGCAGGTAGCCGTTGGTGGTCAGCGAGAGGTCGCGGACGTCCTCGATCGCCGCGATCCGCTCCACGAGTCGCCACAGCTCACGCCGCACGAGCGGCTCGCCACCGGTCAGGCGCACGTCGTGAACGCCCATGCCGGCGAGGATCCGCACCAGGCGCTCGATCTCCTCGTAGGACAGCAGGGCGGAGCGATCGAGCCACGGCAGGCCCTCGGCGGGCATGCAGTACTGGCAGCGGAAGTTGCAGCGGTCGGTCACCGAGATGCGGACGTCGCCGATCGGCCGCCCGTGCCCGTCGATCAGGGGTTCGGTCAAGACCGGTGCCAGTCCGCTTTGCCGCCGGTCTTGTCGAGCAGCTCGACCCGCTCGACGACGACGCCGGGCTCGATGCCCTAGACCATGACGTAGACGGTCAGCGCGCCGACGGAGGCGGCGACCATCGCCTCGAGCTCGACGCCGGTGCGGTCGGCGGTGCGCGACTCCGCGACGAGCGTCACCGTCCCCGCATCGGCGTCGACGTCGACGTCGACGCCGACATGGGTGAGGCCCAGCGAATGCGCGAGCGGGATCAGCTCGTCGGTGCGCTTGGCGGCCTGGATCGCGGCGATCCGTGCGACCCCCGTGACGTCGCCCTTCGGCGCTTCGCCCTCGGCGACGCGGCGCGCAGCCGCTGGGCTCATGCGCACCACCGCACGAGCGCGCGCCCAGCGGGCACTGGGCGCCTTGGCGCTGACGTCGACCATGCTGGCGCGACCCTCGGTGTCCAGGTGCGTGAGCGCAGCGGGCTCCATCCCCCGGATGGTAGCCCCACGGGCCTCCAGGACTCGCCCGCCTCGGCCGATGACCAGGGCATGGGCCCCGCCCGCTCGTCGTCGCCGGAACGCGCCCTGGCGCTGGAGGAGGTGCTCGCCCACGTCGCGAGTCTCGACGCGTCCGCCCTCGGCGGCCTCCCCGGCACCGCGGCATGGGTGCTCGACCGCGATCTCGTCGTCCGCCAGATGTCGGGGCCGGCGTGGCAGGAGGCCGGCATCGACCCTGCGGGGATCGTCGGCCGGCCGCTGCGCGACACGACGTCCGCAGCCGTGTTCGCGCTCGTCGCGCCGCACTACGCCGCCGTGCTCGCCGGCGAAGAGCGCGCGTTCGCGGTGCCGATGCGCGGCGACCGCTCGCACTGGCTGACCGCGCGCCCGATCCGCGCCTCGCCCGACGCGCCGGTCGAGGGCATCCTCGCCGTCTCCTGGGATCAGACGGGCGCTCGCCGCTCGGAGGAGCGCTACCGCGTGCTGGCCGACAACGCGACGGACGTCGTCACCCGCCATGACCCGCATGGCCGCTACCTGTACGTCTCGCCGTCGATGACCGCGGTGACCGGCTGGAGGCCCGACGAGCTGCTCGGGCGCTCCTGCTTCGAGATCGTCCATCCCGACGACGCCGATGCGATGATCGCCGAGCTGGCCGGCGCGTCGCTCGCGACCCGGCTGATCACCATCGACTACCGGCTCCGCGGCCGCGACGGCGTCTACGTCTGGGTCCAGAGCTCGTGCCGTTGGGTGCCCGACCTCGACGGCACCGGCGTCGCGGAGATCCAGTGCTCGACCCGTGACATCGGCGCCCGCCGGCAGGCCGAGGCCGAGCTGGCGCAGCGGCTCGCGCAGCAGTCGGCGGTCAGCAAGCTCGGCGCTCTCGCCCTGCAGCGCGGCGACGTCCATGAGCTCGAGGAGGCGGCCTGCCGGCTGGTGGCCGAGACGCTCGAGGTCGACTGCACCTACGTGCTCGAGCACCTGGGCGACGCGCAGATGCGCGTGCGCGCCTCGGTCGGCTTCGGCGACGGCTTCACCGGCTCGGGCTTCGAGGTCGCGACGTTCCGCGAGAACGGACTCGGCACGTTCTACGCCGACGGCGCGGTGGCCATCGACCTGCGCACGCACCCGATGCGTGCCGCGCCGCTGCGCGCGGCGGGCATCGTCTCCTGCGCGCAGGTGCTGATCGGCGAGCGCGGGCGGCCGCTCGGGCTGTTGGGGGCGCACAGCCGTCAGCCACGCTCGTTCTCGCCCCAAGACCTCGACTTCCTGCAGGCGGTCGCGCACGTCCTCACCGGCGCGCTCGAGCGCATCCGGGTCGAGGAGCGCATCCGCCACGATGCGCTCCACGACGCGCTCACCGGGCTGCCGAACCGCACGCTGCTGCTCGACCGGCTGCGGATCGCGCTCGCGCGGGCGCGCCGCGACGGCACCCACGTCGCCGTGCTCTTCCTCGACCTCGACCACCTCAAGGTCGTCAACGACTCGCTCGGCCACGACGCCGGCGACGACCTGCTGCGTGCCGTCGGCCCGCGGCTCGCCGAGGTCGTGCGCCCGAGCGACACCGTCGCGCGCTTCGGCGGCGATGAGTTCGCGCTGCTGCTGCAGGGCGTCACGGGGGAGCGGGGCGCGATCGCGGTCGCCGAGCGGATCGTGCGCGCGTTCGAGGCGCCGTTCGTCGTCGCAGGGGAGACCCGCTTCGGCTCCGCCAGCGTCGGCCTCGTCGTGACCGGCGCCGCCGGGAGCCGCAGCCCCGAGGAGCTGCTGTCGGATGCGGACGCCGCCATGTACCTGGCCAAGGAGCGCGGGCGCGGCCGCTTCGAGCTGTTCGACGCGGGATTGCGCGACCGGATCACGGCCCGCCTGCGCCTCGAGGCCGATCTGCGCCGGGCGCTCGGGGGCGAGGGCCGGCTGCACGTGGCCTACCAGCCGTTCTGGCACGTGCCAGAACGGCGGATCGCGGGCGTCGAGGCGCTGCTGCGCTGGGATCACCCCGAGCGCGGCTCGATCTCCCCCGCCGAGTTCATCCCCGTCGCCGAGGAGAGCGGGCTGATCGTCGAGCTCGGCACGCGGGTGCTGAGCGCGGCCTGCGCGCAGGTCGCCCGCTGGCAGGAGTCCTTCGGAGAGCTGCAGTTGACCGTCAACGTCTCCGCGCGCCAGGTCGCCGCGCCCGACCTCGTGTCCACCGTGGCCGAGGCGCTCGCGACCACCGGCCTCGGCGCCCGGTCGCTCGGCCTGGAGATCACCGAGGGCCTGCTGCTCGAGGAGACGCCCGCGACCGGCCAGACGATCGGCGCGCTGCAGGCGCTCGGCGTCGGCCTGATCCTCGACGACTTCGGCACGGGCTACTCGTCGCTGCGCTACCTGCAGCGCTATCCGCTCGACGGACTCAAGGTCGACCAGTCGTTCGTCGCCGGGCTGGGGCCGGACGGCGACGGCGACGGCGCGATCGTCGAGGCGATCGTCGGCATGGCCCGCGCGCTGGGGATGCGGATCATCCCCGAGGGCGTGGAGACGCAGGGCCAGCTCGACCGGCTCGTCGCACTCGGGGTCTCCCTCGCCCAGGGCTTCCTGCTCTCCCGGCCGCTGCCGCCCGAGGAGCTGGAGGAGCTGCTGCACGCGGGGAGCCCGGCGCGGTGCTGAGCGAGCCAGGAGGCGTCGCGCTCTCGGAGGTGCTCGGCGCGCTGTCCTACGCGCTCGACCTCACCGAGGGCGAGCCGCCGGGGCACGCCGTCCGGACCACCGCGATCGGCATGCGGCTGGCCGAGCAGATCGGGCTGCCCGAGGAGCAGCGCTCCGGGCTGTTCTACGCGCTGCTGCTCAAAGACGCCGGCTGCTCGAGCAACGCCGCGCGGCTCTCGTCGCTGTTCGCCGCCGACGACCAGCAGGCCAAGCGTGCGATGAAGGCGGTCGACTGGTCCCAGCCCGGCGCACTCGCCGGCTACACGTGGCGCTCGGTCGAGCCCGGCCGCGGCCCCGTGGCCAAGACGCGCCGGATCAAGGCGATCGCGGCCGAGGACGAGGTCACGCGCGAGATGATCGGCACCCGCTGCGAGCGCGGCGCCGACATCGCCCGCATGCTCGAGCTGCCCGAGGCGAGCGCCCAGGGCATCGCGGCGCTCGACGAGCACTGGGACGGCTCCGGGCACCCGCAGGGCCTCAGCGGCGAGGCGATCCCGCTGCTGGGCCGGATCGTCTGCCTCGCGCAGACGATGGAGATCTTCTGCCGCGAGACCGGCCCGGGCGGCGCCCACGCGATGGCGCTCAAGCGCGCCGGTCGCTGGTTCGACCCGGCGCTGGTCGGCGCCCTGCTCGCCTTCCGCGACGACGCCGCCTTCTGGGAACCGCTCGAGGACCCGCGGATCGTCCCCGCCGCCACCACGTGGGAGCCGGCCGACCGGATCGAGCTCGCCGACGAGTCGCGCCTGGACCGCGTCGCCGATGCGTTCGCGCGCGTGATCGACGCGAAGTCGCCGTTCACCGCCCGGCACTCGAACGAGGTCGCACGCTGGGCGGTCGCGATCGGCGCGCAGCTCGAGCTGGGCGAGGGCCAGCTGCGCGACCTGCGCCGGGCGGGGCTGCTGCACGACATCGGCAAGCTCGCCGTGTCCAACCGGATCCTCGACAAGCCGGGACGGCTCGAGCGCGACGAGATCGCCGTCATGCGCGAGCACCCGCGCCACACGCGGCGGATCCTCGAGCGCGTGGCGTGCTTCGCCGGGATCGTGGAGACGGCGGCGTCGCACCACGAGCGCCTCGACGGCAGCGGCTACCACCGCGGCCTCGCCGCCTTCGACCTCTCCCGCCCCGCGCGCGTGCTGGCGGTCGCGGACGTCTGGGAGGCGCTGACGTCGGCCCGGCCCTACCGCAGCGCGATGGAGCCGCAGGCGGCGATGGAGATCGTCGCGGCCGACCGTGGGATCGGGCTGTGCCCGGCGGCGGTCGACGCGCTCGAGGGCGCCGTCGCGGCGGATCCGGCGCCGGCGTGGACGGTCGAGCTCCGGCCGCCGGCCGCGGACGAGCCCGCTGCCCGGCCGTCGTCGGGCGCTCTACGCTTGCCGCGATGAGCTTCCTCCTCGGCGCGCTGCTGCTCGCGGCCGCCGCGGCGGGTCCGGGCGGCGCGACCGCGCCGGCGCAGACGAGCGCCCCGGCCGCGTCGCTGCGCCCGCCGATCGTCGAGCGCCGGATCGCGTTCGGCGCGCGGCGCCGGCGCGAGATGGCCGCGTACTCCGCCCGCCACTACGGCACGCGCAGCTACCGCCTGCGCCACCCGCACGTGATCGTCGAGCACTACACGGCGAACACGTCGCTGTCGGCGACGATCAACACGTTCGCCTCCGACGCCCCCGACCCGGAGCTCCACGAGCGTCCCGGCACCTGCGCGCACTTCGTGATCGACACCGACGGGACGATCTACCAGCTGGTGCCGCTGCGCTGGCGCTGCCGGCACACGGTCGGGCTCAACTGGACCGCGATCGGGATCGAGCACGTCGGCACGAGCGACGCGGCGGTCATGTCGCATCCGCGCGTCCTGCGCGCATCCCTGCGCCTGACGCGCTGGCTGCGCTGCATGGACGGCATCCGCGTCCGCGACGTCATCGGCCACGCGGAGAGCCTCTCGTCCCCGTACCACCACGAGCGCGTCCGCTGGCTGCGGACCCAGACCCACGGCGACATGACCCACCCGTCGATGCAGCGTTACCGCGCGCGGCTGGCGAAGCTCGGCTGCGTCGACCGGGGATGAGTGACGTTCTGCGCCGTATGGGGCGACAACGTCACGCGCCGTACCCTTGCCACCATGACGATGACGATCTCCGTGCGGCTGTTCGCCGGACTGCGCGAGCGGGCGGGGGCCGGGGCGATCGAGGTCGAGCTTCCCGACGGCGCGCGCGCCCGTGACGTGCTCGCCGCGATGGCCGGCACGGCGGTCGGGGCGCTCGCGCCCGGCCAGTGCATCGTCGCGATCAACCGCGAGTACGCGCGGCCGGACCACCCCGTCGCCGCGGGCGACGAGGTCGCGCTGATCCCCCCGGTCTCCGGCGGCGCGGCCGCCGCGGGCGACCCGGTCCGGCGCATCCACGTCACGGACGAGCCGCTCGACCTCGCCGCGCTCTCCGCCGCCGTCCGTGACCCGCGTGCGGGCGCCGTCGTCTGCTTCGAGGGCGTGACCCGCGAGGTCGCGCGGCTCGAGTACGAGGCCTACGCGGAGATGGCCGAGCCGCGGCTGCGGGCGATCGCCGCCGAGGAGGCCGAGCGCCACGGGCTCTGCGCCGTCGCCGTCGAGCACCGCACCGGGACCGTCGCCCTCGGCGAGCCGAGCGTGATCGTCGCCGCCTCCGCGGCCCATCGCGGGGAGGCCTTCGCGGGCGCCCGCGCGGTCATCGACCGCGTCAAGGCCGAGGCCCCGATCTGGAAGGTCGAGGTCTCCGGCGACGCTGCCCGCCGCGTCGAGGGGACGTTGCCACCGGTGTGAGCGCACGCCCTCGCCGCCTATGCAACGCTTAGGCAGATGCTGGCTTCCCGAATGCTCCCACTGCTGCTCGCCGCGCTCGCCGCGGTCCTGGCGCTGTGCACCGCGTGCGGAGCGAGCGGCGGCAGCGGCGGCGGCGCGGGCGGCAGGCCGACCCTGACGGTCTCGGCCGCCTCGTCCCTGCAGACCGCGTTCGACACCTACGCGAAGGGCTTCCCGCAGGCCGACGTCAAGGCGCAGTACGCGGGCTCCGACGAGCTCGCTGCCCAGATCACCCAGGGCGTCAAGCCCGACGTCTACGCGGCGGCCAACTCCTCGCTGCCGCAGCAGCTTCACGCGAAGGGGCTGGTCGGCAAGCCGGTGGTGTTCGCCGGCAACGAGCTCGTGCTCGCGGTGCCGGCACAGGGCGCGAAGGTCCACGGCCTCGGCGACCTCGGCGCGCACGGCGTCACGATCGCCACCGGCGCCGACAGCGTGCCGGTCGGGGCCTACACCAAGCAGGTGCTCGACCGGCTCAGCGGCGCGCAGGAGCGTGCCATCCTCGCCAACGTGCGCTCGCAGGAGCCCGACGTCAAGGGCGTGGTCGGCAAGCTCACGCAGGGGGCGGTCGACGCCGGCTTCGTCTACCGCTCCGACGTGCGGGCGGCTGACGGCCGGCTTCAGGCGATCGCGCTGCCCGGGCGGCTGCGGCCGAAGGTCGCCTACAGCGTCGCCGTCGTGAAGGGAGCCAGGCAGCCCGTCCTCGCGCAGCGCTTCATCGACGGCCTTGTCCGGGGCAAGGGCCAGCAGGCCCTGCGCGCGGCGGGCTTCCTCCCGCCGCCGCAGTGAGATGGGCCGCAGGGGCGGCGCTGACCGCCGCCCTCGTCTTCCTCGTGCTGCCGGTCCTGGCCGTGTTCCTCGACACGAGCCCCGCTGCGCTGCTCGCCAGCCTGGGGGAGGAGGGCGCGCTCGACGCGCTGCGGCTGTCGCTGATCTGCTCCGTCGCCGCGATCGCGATCATCGTGGTCGTCGGGACGCCTGCCGCCTGGCTGCTCGCGACGCGCCGCTTCCGCGGGCGCAGCGTGGTCGTGACCCTGGTCGAGCTGCCGCTCGTGCTGCCACCGGCCGTCGCCGGCATCGGGCTGCTCGCCGCACTCGGCCCGAGCGGGCTGCTCGGCGGTCTCCTCGACGACGCCGGCATCCGGCTCGTACTGACGACGGCCGGTGTCGTGGTCGCGCTGACGTTCGTCGCCGCGCCGTTTCACATGCGCCAGGCGCAAGCCGCCTTCGAGGCGGTCGACCGCGCGCAGCTCGACGCGGCGCGCACGCTCGGCGCCGGCGAGGGGCGCACGTTCCTGCGCGTGGCGATCCCCGCCGCGGCGCCGGGCCTGCTCGCCGGCCTCGCGCTGGCCTGGGGCCGGGCGCTCGGCGAGTTCGGGGCGACGCTGATGTTCGCCGGCTCGTTTCGCGGCATCACGCAGACCGCCCCGCTGGCGATCTACGAGCGCTTCTCGAGCGACTTCACCGGCGCGCTCGCGCTCTCGGCGGTGCTCGTCGCCGTCTCCGCAGGCCTGCTGCTCTCGGTCAAGGCCTTCGGCGGTGCTGCGCGCTGAGGCCCGTACCACCCTCGGCGACACCCTCCTCGACGCGACGCTCGAGGTGGAGCCGGGGCGATGCCTGGCCCTGGCCGGGCCGTCGGGCGCCGGCAAGACCTCGGTCCTGCGGATCGTCGCCGGCCTGCTGCGGCCCGCGGCCGGCCGCGTCGAATGCGGCGCCGACACCTGGCTCGACACCGACCGCGGGATCGACGTGGCGCCCGAGCGCCGGCACGTCGGCTACGTCTTCCAGGAGCACGCGCTGTTCGCGCACCTCCCGGCGTGGCGCAACGTCGCCTTCGGGCTCGCGCACCTGCCGCGCGGCGAGCGCCGGGCGCGCGCCCATGAGCTGCTCGAGCGCTTCGGCATCGGGCGTCTCGCCGACGCGCGCCCCGCGACGCTCTCCGGCGGCGAGCGCCAGCGCGTCGCGCTCGCGCGGGCGCTGGCCCCAGACCCTTCGGTGCTGCTGCTCGACGAGCCGCTCTCGGCGCTCGACACACGCACACGGGCCGCGGCGAGCCGCGAGCTCGCCGCCGTGCTCCAGGCGGCGTCCGTGCCGGCGATCCTCGTCACCCACGACTTCGCCGAGGCGTCGCTGCTCGGCGACGAGGTCGCCGTCATGGACGGCGGGCGGGTCGTGCAGCGGGGCAGCGCCGCCGCGCTCGCGGCCGCCCCGGCCACCGCGTTCGTCGCCGACTTCACCGGCGCGGTCGTGCTCACCGGCACGGCCGAGCGCGGGCCAGGCGACCTCACGCGCGTGCAGCTCGACGGCGGCGGAGCGGTGTCGGTCGTCGACGTCGTGACCGGGCCCGTGGCGCTCAGCGTGCATCCGTGGGAGATCGCGCTCGCGCCCGAGGGCGCCACCGACGCGGGGTCGGCGCGCAACCACCTGCGCGTGCGGGTCACATCGGTGACGCCGGTCGGGAACCGCGTCCGGGTCGGGCTCGTCGCCCCGCAGCCGCTCACCGCGGAGGTCACCGCGGAGGCAGCAGCCGTGCTCGACCTGCTTCCGGGGTGCCACGTCGTCGCCGGCTTCAAGGCCACGGGGATCCGGGTGCTGCCCCTGCGTTAGCAAAAAACAATCTCATTCCCGATCGGGTACATGCATAATGTGCGCCGCCGATGAACTCGACTGAGGTAATGGAGAAGACACCAATGGCACGACGCTCCCTATGGACCGCGCTCGCCGCGCTGATCGCAGCCGCCGCGCTGGCCGGTTGCGGCGGTCCGGCGAACGGATCCGGGAACGCCAGCACCGGCGGCGGCAACGGCGGCAAGATCAACCTGGTCGCCTACTCGACGCCGCAGGAGGCCTACCAGGCCCTGATCCCGGCGTTCCAGAAGACTGCAGCGGGGAAGGGCACGAGCTTCTCGCAGTCCTACGGGCCCTCGGGTGATCAGTCGCGCGCCGTCGCGGCGGGCCTGCCGGCCGACATCGTCGCGCTCTCGCTGGCGCCCGACGTCGACAAGCTCGTCCAGCCCGGGATCGTGAACTCGAACTGGGCGAACACGCCCACCAAGGGCTTCGTGACCGACTCGGTGGTCGTCTTCACCGTGCGCAAGGGCAACCCCAAGCACATCAAGACGTGGGCCGACCTCGTCAAGCCCGGAGTGGAGGTGCTCACGCCCAACCCGTTCACCTCGGGTGGCGCGAAGTGGAACCTGATGGCGGCCTACGGCGCGCAGCTCAAGCAGGGCAAGAGCCCCGCGCAGGCGCTCGCGTTCCTCAAGCAGCTGCTGCAGCACGTGCCGGTGCAGGACAAGTCCGGCCGCGAGTCGCTGCAGTCCTTCACCAACGGCAAGGGCGACGTCGCGATCACCTACGAGAACGAGGCGATCAACGCCCAGCAGCACAAGGTGCCGGTCGACTACGTGATCCCGGACCAGACGATCCTGATCCAGAACCCGGTCGCGGTCACCAAGGACGCCAAGCCGCAGGCGAAGGCGTTCCAGAAGTTCCTCTTCAGCGAGCAGGGCCAGAAGATCTACGCCTCCAAGGGCTACCGCCCCGTGGACAAGAAGGTCCTCGACGCCAAGCAGTTCCCGACGCCCAAGCAGCTGTTCACGATCGACGACCTCGGCGGCTGGACGAAGGTGAACGCCGACTTCTTCGACCCGACGAACGGCTCCGTCGCCAAGCTCGAGCAGGACCTGGGTGTCTCCACTGCCAAGTGACGCCCTCAGCGGGGTGGGCCCCGGCCGTGTGCGAGCGCCGTCGCGCTCTGCGCACGGACCGTTGCCATGGGGATCGGCGGCCGCGGGAGCGGCCGCCGTCGCATGGCTGACGCTGATCGTCCTCGTGCCGCTGGTCGCCGTCCTCGTCAAGTCCTTCGACGGCGGCCTCGACACGTTCTGGACCTCGGTCGCCAACCGCCGGGCCGTCTCGGCCCTCGGGCTGACCGTCGTCTCCTCGGCGATCGTCGCGCTCGTCGACGCCGTGATGGGCACGCTGATCGCCTGGGTGCTCGTCCGCGACCGCTTCCGCGGCAAGGGCCTCATCAACGCGCTGATCGACCTGCCGTTCGCGCTGCCCACGATCGTCGCCGGCCTGACGCTGCTGGCGCTCTACGGCCCGACCGGGCCGACGGGCATCGACATCGGCTTCACGCGCACGGCGATCGTGCTCGCGCTGCTGTTCGTGACGCTCCCGTTCGTCGTGCGCTCGGTCCAGCCCGTGCTGATCGGGCTCGACCGCGAGGTCGAGGAGGCGGCCGCGTCGCTCGGCGCCAACGAGCTGACGATCTTCCGGCGCGTGATCCTGCCCTCGCTGCGCCCGGCGATCCTTTCCGGCGTCGGGCTCGCCTTCGGACGCGCGCTCGGTGAGTTCGGGGCGGTCGTGCTCATCTCCGGCAACCTGCCGTTCAAGACCGAGACCGCGGCCGTGTTCGTCTTCGGCCAGCTCGAGTCCGACAACACGATCGGCGCCGCCGCGATGTCGGTCGTGCTGATGGCCGCCTCGCTGATCATCCTGCTCGGGATCTCCGCCTTCCGGCGGGAGGAGCGATGACCGCCACCCGTAGCCGCTACACGCTGCGCGCGATCGCCCTCGGCTATCTCGCGCTGCTGATCGTGCTCCCCGTCGCGATGGTCTTCTACCGCGCCTTCGAGAAAGGCATCGGCGCCGCGTGGGACGCGGTCACCACCCCGCCGGCGCAGCATGCCTTCTACCTGACGGTGGTGATCGCGCTCATCGCGGTGCCGCTGAACGCGATCTTCGGCGTGCTGACGGCGCTGCTGCTCGCCCGCGGGCGGTTCCCCGGCAAGCGGCTGCTCGATGCGGCCGTCGACCTCCCGTTCGCCGTCTCGCCGGTGATCGTCGGCCTGGCGCTGATCCTCGTGTGGGGCCGCAACGGCTGGTTCGGGCTGACCGGGATCATCTTCTCGGTGCCCGGCATGGTGCTCGCGACGATCTTCGTCTCGCTCCCGTTCGTCGTGCGCGAGGTACTGCCCGTGCTGCGCGAGGAGGGCACCGACCAGGAGCAGGCGGCGAGCACGCTCGGCGCCGGCGGCTGGGCGGTCTTCCGCCGTATCACGCTGCCCACGATTCGCTGGGGGCTCGCCTACGGCGTCGTGCTCTCGACGGCGCGCGCGCTCGGCGAGTTCGGTGCCGTCTCGGCGGTATCGGGCAACATCTCCGGTGTCACGCAGACCGAGACCCTGTACGTGCAGGACCGCTTCCAGAACTACGACCAGACCGGGGCCTACGCTTCCTCGGTCGTCCTCGCCCTGCTCGCGCTCGCGACGCTCGGCCTGATGCTGCTGCTGCAGAGGAGGTCCTCCTCGTGATCGAGGTCAACGGCGTGTCCAAGCGCTACGGAGACACCGATGCGCTGACGGACGTCTCCGTGTCGGTCCCGGACGGCTCGCTGACCGCGCTGCTCGGCCCCTCGGGCGGCGGTAAGACCACGCTGCTGCGGGTGATCGCGGGCCTCGAGACCCCGGACACGGGGACGGTCGTCATGGACGACCAGGACGTCACCACCGTGCCCGTGCGCCGGCGCGGGATCGGCTTCGTGTTCCAGCACTACGCCGCGTTCAAGCACATGTCGGTCGCCGACAACGTCGCCTTCGGACTGAGCGTCCGCAAGCGCCCGAAGGCCGACGTCAAGGCGAAGGTCGACGAGCTGCTGCAGCTCGTCGGGCTCGCGCATCTCGCCACCCGGCGCCCCGACCAGCTCTCGGGCGGTCAGCGCCAGCGGATGGCGCTCGCCCGCGCGCTCGCCGTCGAGCCGAAGGTGCTGCTGCTCGACGAGCCGTTCGGCGCGCTCGACGCGCGCGTGCGCGAGGAGCTGCGCAACTGGCTGCGCCGCCTGCACGACGAGGTCAACGTGACCACGCTGTTCGTCACGCACGACCAGAGCGAGGCGATGGAGATCTCCGAGCAGATCGTCGTCGTCAACGAGGGCAAGGTCGAGCAGATCGCGTCGCCGCAGGACATCTACGACAGACCCGCGACGGAGTTCGTCATGAACTTCGTCGGCCCGGTGACGCGCGTCGGCGGTCAGCTGGTGCGTCCGCACGACGTCCAGGTGCTCACCGAGCCGGCGGAGGCGGCGTCGCCCGCCGTCGTCCAGCGGCTGCTGCGGCTGGGCTTCGAGGTCCGGGCCGAGCTGCTCCCGGAGGAGGGTGAGCCGATCGTCGCGCAGCTCTCGAAGTCCGAGGCAGACCTGCTCGAGCTGGCCGAAGGCGACATCGTGCACGTGCGCCTGGATCCGACGGCGCCCACCGTCGCGACTCCCGCGTCATAGGATCCGCGTCAGATGCGCGTCTCCGCCAAGACCGATTACGCCCTCCGCGCCGTCGTCGAGCTCGCCTCGACCGGTGACGGCACCACGCCCATCAAGGGCGAGCGCCTGGCCTCGAGCCAGGGGATCCCGCTGCGCTTCCTGGAGAACATCCTGCTCCAGCTGCGCCACGCCGGGCTGATCGACAGCCGGCGCGGGGCCGAGGGTGGCTACCGCCTCGCGCGGCCCGCGGAGGACATTGCGCTCGCGGACGTGATCCGCGCGATCGACGGGCCGCTGGCCGGCGTCGGCGGCGCGCGGCCGGAGACGCTCGACTTCAAGGGCTCGGCGGCGCCGCTCAAGGACGTCTGGGTGGCCGTGCGCGCGTCGCTGCGCTCCGTCCTCGAGCGAGTCACGATCGCGGACGTCGCGTCGGGCGAGCTGCCCGATCACGTCAGGGCGCTCGTCGCCGACGAGGACGCCTGGGTCTCGCACTAGGGCGGCTGAACCCCGCTCACCGGCGCCGACGGCGGACGAGCAGCACGAGCCCCGAGACGGCGAACAGCGCCGTCGTGGCGAGCAGCCAGCGCTCGACCGGCGCATCGAAGCCCTCGCCGGACACCCGCCGGAACTGCGGATCGCCCTCGCCGCCGATCTGCGGGAGGTAGACGAGCGCGAGCAGGAGTGCGAGCCCTGCGGGCACGCGCACGTAGTTGATCGCCGGACCGTGGACGGCGCGCTGCGAGACGCGGTCGAGCAGCGTGTAGAGCGGCAGCAGGAGCAGATCGTGCGCGATCACCGCGCCGAGCAGCCACACCAGGATCTGCGTCGTGCCGTCGACCGCGAAGATCTGCAGCAGCGCCCACGCGGCGAGCGGCAGCAGGGCGAGATGCGCGATCAGGTGCAGCGGGCCGGCGCCGTAGGAGCGGGCGAAGCGGTTCATGCGAACTCGATCCTCGCGACCCACTTGGTGTTGTGGACCCCGGGCAGCGCCGGCACGATCACGCGCGCCGGATAGCCGTGGTCGAGCGGGAGGTCGGCGCCGTTGACCCTCAGCGCGAGCAGGGCGTCGGCGGCGTGCACCTGCCCGCCGTTGAGCGACGCGTGGGCGAACACGCCTCCGGGCTGCAGCGAGCGGACGTAGGCCCCCGATCCCGGGGGCGCCCCGGCCGCCCTTGCCAGCGCGGCGAGCGGCACGCCGCTCCACTCCTGCTCGGTCGACCAGCCCTCGACGCAGGCGATCGGCAGCCGCGCGGTGCGCTGCGGCATGGCCTCGAGCTCGGCGCGCCCGAGCCGGACGGTGCGCCCGCCGTGATCGATCTCCAGCTGCCAGTGCGGGCCGGTCATCGCCGGGCTGACGCCCGCGGCCCGGGCGGTCTTGTTGACGGGAAACGCCGCCGAGCCGGAACCGGTCGGCCGGCGCCGCGGCGCGAGGAAGGCGACGCGGCGCAGCGGCCCGCCGAGCGACTGCCCCGCGTTGGCCGCGAGCAGCAGCAACGCGCCGGCTCCGGCGAAGCCGAGCACGCCGCGGCGCGAGATCGTCGGTGCCGCGGGCTCCGGCGCGATCAGCGTCGCCTCGTCCTCGCGCGGCTCCGGGCGGGTGTGGAGCACGTCGTCGCGCAGGGGACGCAGCCAGCCGCGGGCCCGGTAGGCGCGCACCGCGACCGGCACCTTGACGACCAGGTGGATGACGAAGGCCGCCGTGAAGACGACGGCTCCGTAGTAGTGCGCGACGACGAAGCTGAAGCCGAACGGGTACCAGTACTGGGCGTTGGCGATCCCGGTCGCGAACTCGAAGCCGATGCCGGCCACGAGCAGCGTGATCGACGCCCGCTCGATCGCCTGGGCGACCGATGCCACCGGCGGCATGACGAACAGCCGCGGGATGACGCTCCAGAGCTTCGCGATCACGAACGGCACCGCCGCGAGACCGACGTTCACGTGCAGCCCCTGCGTGAGCGCGTACAGCCACGATGGCGAGGCGGGCCAGGCGAACGACAGCGAGAGGTCGGCGGGGACGATCCGGTTGCCTGCGAGCTCTGACTGGTACGCGATGTGCGAGAGGAAGCCGGTCACCAGCACGACCACCGTCAGCACCCCGACGATCGAGCCGAGCGCGCTCGTCAGCCACGGTCCCCGCAGCGGCGAGCGCCACGCCGGTCTCATGGCCGCCGCAGACGCGCGAACCAGCGCCCGCCAGCGGACCCGGCGGGAGCGGCTTCCAGGCCCGCGGCCTCCGCGAGCGGCGCGACGCAGTCAGCGCCGACGCGCGCCCAGGCGAACCACTCCGACACGAGGCCGGGCGCCTCGAGCCGGATGCGCGTGCGCCCGGTCGGCGCGCCCGGGGGGTCGAGCTCGACGATCGCCACGCCGCCCGGCGCCAGCAGCTCGCGCGTGCGGCTGAGCAGCTGCGCCGGGTCGCCGCCGATCCCGATGTTGCCGTCGAGCAGCAGCGCGCTGCGCCAGCTTCCCGCGCGCGGGACGTCGGCGAAGATCGACCCGGGGATCGCCTCGCCGCCGCGGACGCGGGCGAGCTGCACCGCGACGGGGGAGAGATCCACGCCAAGGCTCTCGGTGCCTGCCGCGGCGAGCGCGACGACGTGCCGGCCAGGACCGCAGCCGATGTCGATCACGGGACCCGGCAGGCCGGCGAGCAGCTCGGTGTCGACGGCGTCGGCCGCGGCGACCCAGCGCTCGAGCGGCAGCAGCGCGCAGGTGCCGTCGACCGAGCGCACGCGGGCGCGCGGCGGCGCCGGGCCATCGCCGAACGCGTGCGCGACGACCGTCGCCAGCAGGCGCCCGTAGAGCTGGTCGGCGGGCAGCCGGCGGACCCCGGCCAGCGCCGTCATGCCGCCGCCTCGGCGGGAGCGATCGCCGCCAGCTCGCGCGCGAACGCCCCGTCCGGCGCGCCGGCGGCGACCGCGCAGGCGTCCTCGACCGTGTCGACGTCGCGCAGCGGCGCCAGCGCGGCCGTGCGCAGGCCGAGGGCCCGCAGCCGCGCCCCCTGGACGGCGCCGGTACTCGGCTCGCTCATGGGCACGCCGGCGAACACCGCGTCGTCGGGCACGCGCAGCCCGATGGACCAGTAGCCGCCGTCCAGCGCGGCGCCGAGCGCCGCGTCGAAGGCGCCGAGCGCGCCGAGCCCTGCGTCGAGCAGCTGCGGAGTGACCTGCGGGGTGTCCATCCCGACCAGCAGCGCCGGGCCGCCCGCGTCGGCGAACGCGGCGGCGAGCCGCTCCCCGAGCCCGTCGCCGCGCTGCGGGATGACCTCGAACGCGGCGGGGATCCAGGGTCCCGGCTCGCCGTCGAGCACGACGACGCGGCGCCCGGGACGGCGCGCGGCGAGCGCCGCGGCGAGCGTGTCGGCGATCGCCGCGGCCGCCAGCCGTGCGGCCTGCGCGGGCGTGCAGGGCGGCGTCAGGCGCGTCTTGACGCGGCCTGGGACCGGCGCCTTGGCGATCACGATCAGCGATGGGGCCATGTCCCTCATGCGGGGCGCGGCGCCGCGCGGTTCACCCGAGCACCGCAGCCATGTCGCGCACGGCGCGGACGCTGCCGCGCACCGTGCCGGTGACCTTCGAGCGCCCCACGCGCGGCAGGTAGGAGACCGGCACCTCGCGGATCCGCCAGCCCGCGCTTCCCGCGCGCACGACCATCTCGAGCGGCCAGCCGAAGCGGCGATCCTCGATGCCGAGGTCGAGCAGCGCGTCGCGGCGCGCGGCGCGCATCGGGCCGAGGTCGGTCAGGTGCTGGCCGGTGCGGCGGCGCAGCTCGAGCGCGAGCACCGCGTTGGCCGCGCGCGCGTGCAGCGGCCAGCCGCTGGCCGTGGCCCGCCGGCGCGCGCCCAGCACGAGGTCGGCCGCGCCCGCCGCCACCGGCTCGGCGAGCCGCGGCAGCTCCCCCGGGTGCAAGGAGGCGTCGCAGTCCATGAAGCAGACGATCTCGGCCTCGGCCGCGACCAGGCCCGCGTAGCAGGCCGCACCGAAGCCCGCTCGCGGCTCGCGCACGACGCGGGCGCCGCACGCGCGGGCCGCGTCGCCGGTCCCGTCGGTCGAGCCGTTGTCGACGACGATCGGGTCATAGCCGGCGGGCATGCGCTCGAGGACCCAGGGGATCGCGTCGCGCTCGTCGAGCGCGGGGAGCACGACATCAGGCATCTGGACGCCACCGGCTCCTGGCGAGGATCACCACGCACCGGGTACGGTGGCATCGCATGGACGGATGCATCCTCGTCACCGGTGGCGCCGGGTTCGTCGGCTCGCACGTCGTCGACGCGCTGCTCGACCGCGGCCACGAGGTCCGGGTGCTGGACCTGCTGCTCGAGGCGGCGCACCGCGAGCGCCCGGA
>JAXDHR010000130.1:0-3451 GCA_034664425.1 Solirubrobacteraceae bacterium | reverse complement strand
TCGTCGGCATCGCGAGCGGCAGCTCGATGCCGCGCATGATCTGCCAGTCGCTCATCCCCATCGCCCGCGCCGAGTCCAGCGCCGTCCGGTTGACCCCGCGGACGCCGACGTAGGTGTTGGTGAGGATTGGCGGGATCCCCAGCAGGATCAGCGCCAGGCAGACGTTCGTGAAGCCGACGCCGAAGAAGGCGATGAAGAACGCGATCAGGGCGATGGCGGGCACGGCGCGACCGACGTTGGAGACGCTGATGGCGAGGAACTGGGCCTTGCCCAGGTGTCCGAGCACGAGCCCGATCGGGATCGAGATCAGCATCGCGATCGCGAGCGCGGCGAACGAGAGCTCGAGGTGGGTGGCGACCAGCCGGCCGATCTCGCCGAGGCCGCCGACGCGGACGGTGCCGGCGACCGACTCGCGCTCGTGGAAGATGAAGCTGATGGCGTCCCCGAAGGCCGAGGCGAAGACGAGCGTCATCGGGCGGCGCGCTCCCACGGGGTGAGGACCCGCTGGACCGCGAGCACGATCAGCTCGAGGACCGCGGCGAGCAGGACCATCAGCAGCCCGGCCGCGACGACGTTGCCGCGGAAGGAGAAGCTCTCGTTGATCGAGCGCCCGAGCCCACCCGCGCCCGCGAAGAACGCGAAGCCGGCGATCCCGACCGTGCTCGACGCGGCGATCCGGACGCCGGCCAGGATCGTCGGCATGGCCAGCGGCAGCTCGACGCGCCAGAGGATCTGGTTGTCGCTGAGGCCCATGCCCTGCGCGGCCTCGACCGTCGACCGGGGGACGCCGCCCAGGCCGGAGATCACGTTGCGGTAGATCAGCACGAGCGTGTAGGCGGTCAGCGCGACGAACGCCGTCGTGGTCCCGAAGCCGATCAGCGGGATCAGGATCAGGAAGGCGGCGATCGACGGGATCGTGAAGAGGATGGTGACGAACACGAGCAGCGGAGCCTGCAGCCAGCGCTGGCGGTGCGCGAGGATAGCCAGCGCCGTCGCGATCACGAAGCCGGCGACCAGCGGCACCACGCTGAGCACGATGTGCTGCAGCAGCGGCGTCGTGTAGTTGCCGAAGTGGTCGAGGATCCAGCCGACGCACGTCCCGTTGTTGCCGGGGCACTTGTTCGCGTTGAAGGTCTCCTGCTGGAGCCCGTTCTGCGCGAAGATCGTGACCAGCCCGGTCAGCGCCGTCACAGCGCGGGCTCCCCCTCCTGGGACTCGGGCTCGGGGACCGCCTCGTCGTCGGCCCTCGCGGCGAGCATCTCCGCGGTGCTCGGCACCTTCGACGGGTCGGAGTTGATCGCGTGCGAGATCGCGTCGATCGAGAGCGCGTTCTCGACGTGGCCGTAGGGATCGACGACGACGCCGTAGTGCGACTCGGCCGACAGCAGGTCCGACAGCGCGTCGCGCAGCACGTCGTCGCGCTCGACGATCACCGGCGGGTCCGGGGAGACCAGCCCGCGCGTGACCTTGCCCTCGCGCAGCTTGTCGGGCTCGATCCAGCCGACGGGCTTGTTGTCGGCGTCGACGAGCAGCGCCCACGGCACGTCCGCGCCGCCGAGGCGCCCGCGGATCTCCGCCGCGTCGTCACCCTCGGTCGCGTTGACCGTCGACCACAGCTCGATGTCGCGGACCCGCTGCAGCGACAGCCGCTTGAGGCCGCGGTCGGCGCCGACGAAGGAGGCGACGAAGTCATTGGCGGGCTCGGCGAGCAGCACCGCGGGGGCGGCGTACTGGGCGAGCTGGCCGCCCACCTGCATGACCGCGACCTTGTCGCCCATCTTGAGCGCCTCGTCGATGTCGTGGGTCACGAAGACGATCGTCTTGCGCAGGCGCGCCTGCAGGCGCAGGAACTCGTTCTGCAGCCGTTCGCGGGCGATCGGGTCGACGGCTCCGAACGGCTCGTCCATCAGCAGCAGCGGCGGGTCGGTGGAGAGCGCGCGCGCGACGCCGACGCGCTGCTGCTGGCCACCGGAGAGCTGCGCGGGGTAGCGGTCGCGGACCTCGAGCGGGAGCCCGACGAGCTCGAGCAGCTCGTCGACGCGCGCGCGGATCCGCTGCTTGTCCCAGCCGAGCACGCGCGGCAGCGTGGCGATGTTGTCTGCCACCGTGCGGTGCGGGAACAGGCCGATGTCCTGGATCGCGTAGCCGATGTCGCGCCGCAGCTCGTTGACGGAGCGGTCGTGGACGCTGCGCCCGTCGATCAGCACCTCGCCGCCCGAGATCTCGATCATCCGGTTCACGAGCCGCATGGCCGTGGTCTTGCCGCAACCCGACGGGCCGACCAGCACGCAGATCTCGCCTGCGTCGACCGTGAAGCTGAGATCCTCGATCGCCGGCCTGTCCTGGCCGGGGTAGCGCTTGGCCACGTGCCGGAACTCCAGCGTCGCGGCGGGCTTGGGCTCCTTGCGGCCTCTCTGGTTCTCTGATCGGTCGTGCATCGGATGAGAACCCTAGACTCCCGCGCGGTCGCAGGGCGACACCAGGCCGGTCAGAGCCCACCTCGGAGTGGGTAGGAGTGGCGCATGGATCGCGAGGTCAGGCTACGGATCAACGGCGCCGATCGCACGCTGCGACTCGATCCTCGCGTCACGGTCCTCGACGTCCTGCGCGAGCACCTGGATCTGACCGGAGCGAAGAAGGGCTGCGACCACGGCCAGTGCGGCGCGTGCACCGTCCTCGTCGACGGCCGGCGCGCCAACGCCTGCCTGCTGTTGGCCGTCGCGGCGGAGGGCGCCGAGTTGACGACGATCGAGGGCCTCGCGGACGGCGACGCGCTGCATCCGGTCCAGGCCGCCTTCGTCGAGCACGACGCCTTCCAGTGCGGCTACTGCACGCCCGGGCAGATCTGCTCGGCCGTCGGCGCCATCGACGAGGCCCGCGCGGGCTGGCCGAGCGCGGTCACCGAGGACCTCACCGCCCCGGTCGAGCTCGGCGCGGACGAGATCCGCGAGCGCATGAGCGGCAACCTCTGCCGCTGCGGCGCGTACGTGAATATCGTCGCGGCAATCCGCGAGGTCGCGCCGTGAAACCGTTCGCGTACGAGCGTGCCGCCGACGCCGGCGAGGCGGTCGCGACCGTAGCCGGGCGCCCAAGCGCCGCCTTCCTCGCCGGCGGGACCAACCTCGTCGACCACATGAAGCTCGGGATCGCGAGCCCCGACCTGCTCGTCGACGTCTCGCGCTCGCTGCCCGCCGGCATCCACGAGCTGCCGGGCGGCGGCCTGCGCATCGGCGCCGGCGTGCGCAATGCCGACCTCGCCGCCGACATGCGCGTCCGCCGACGCTACCCCGCGCTGTCGCAGGCGCTGCTGTCCGGCGCGTCGGGCCAGCTGCGCAACCTCGCCACGACCGGCGGCAACCTCCTCCAGCGCACCCGCTGCTCGTACTTCCAGGACCCCACCACGCCGTGCAACAAGCGCGAGCCGGGCTCGGGCTGCTCGGCGCTCGAGGGC
>JAXDHR010000129.1:0-8242 GCA_034664425.1 Solirubrobacteraceae bacterium | reverse complement strand
TGAGCCCGGCGTGACGGTCGAGCTGCTCGCGTGCGCGGGCGAGCTCGGCGAGCGCCGCCTCCGCGTGCACGAGCAGGTCCTCGCCCGCCGGCGTCGGCTCGGCTCCGCGCGGCGTGCGCCGCAGCAGCGCCACTCCGAGCTCGGCCTCGAGCCGTCGGATCTGCTGCGAGAGCGCCGACTGGGTGACCCACAGCGCGTCGGCGGCGCGCGTGAACTGCCCGTGCCGCGCGACGGCGACGAAGTACTCGAGCTGCCGCAGTTCCACGGGCGCGTACCCTACGCGCAACCTTGCCAAAGGTGTGTCAAGGTTGCGCTAGGCTTCGCGGGACCATGCGTGACTTCCTCGCAGCCACGCGCGACCGCGTCGTCGTCTTCGACGGTGGCATGGGGGCGACGCTCGAGCAGTACGACCTCTCGCTCGAGCGCGACTACCAGCTGCCGGGACGCTGCCACGAGGCGCTCGTGCTCAACCGCCCGGACGTGGTCGAGTCGCTGCACGCCGCGATGGTCGAAGCCGGGGCGGAGGTCGTCGAGACCGACACCTTCCAGGCCTCGCGGCTCAAGCTCGACGAGTGGGGCCTCGGCGAGCACACTCTCGAGATCAATCGCCGCGCCGCGGAGATCGCGCGCAGGGCTGTCGGCGAGCACCGCTTCGTCGCCGGCTCGATCGGCCCGACGGGCTACCTGCCCGCCTCCGAGGATCCGACGCTCGGGCAGATCCGCTTCCGCGAGCTCGTTGCCGTCTTCGCCGAGCAGGCGCAGGGCCTGCTCGAGGGCGGCGCCGACCTGCTGATCATCGAGACCGCGCAGGACATCCTCGAGGTCAAGGCCGCGGTCTTCGGCGTACGCGAGGCCTTCAAGCTCGTCGGCCGCTCGGCGCCGATCCAGACCAGCATCTCGCTGCTGCCCAACGGCGGCAAGATGCTGCTGGGCACCGACATCTCCTCCGCGCTGACCACGCTCGAGGCGCTCAAGGTGGACGTCATCGGGCTCAACTGCTCGACCGGGCCCGAGGACATGCGCGACGCGGTCCGGTTCCTCGGCGAGTTCTCGCCGCTGCCGGTCCACTGCATCCCCAACGCCGGAATCCCCGTCCAGGGCCCGAACGGCGAGACGATCTTCCCCGAGCAGCCCGGCCCGCTCGCCGAGGTGCTCGGCGACTTCGTCGACCGCTACGGCGTCGGCATCGTCGGCGGCTGCTGCGGCACGACCCCCGAGCACATCCGCGCGATCCACGAGCGCTGCGCCGATCATGCCGTCGGCGCCCGCCCGGAGCCGCGACCGGCGCACGTCTCGAGCATGATCGCCGCCGCGCCGCTGGCGCAGGAGCCGCGCCCCACGCTGGTCGGCGAGCGCGTCAACTCGCAGGGCTCGCGCAAGGCGAAGGAGCTGCTGCTCGCCGACGACTACGACGGCCTGCAGCGCGTCGCCGAGGACCAGGTCGAGGGCGGCGCCCACGTGCTCGACCTCTGCGTCGCGCTGACCGAGCGTCCCGACGAGGACGAGCAGATGCGGCTCGTGGCCAAGAAGGTCTCGCTCACCCAGCCCGCCCCGATCCAGGTCGACTCCACCGAGCCCGAGGTGATCGCCGCCGCACTCGACCAGATCCCCGGCCGCGCGATCGTCAACTCGGTCAACCTCGAGGCGGGCCGCGCGAAGCTCGACCGCGTCGTCCCGATCGCGATGGCGCACGGCGCGGCGCTGATCGCGCTGACCATCGACGAAGTCGGCATGGCCAAGACGGCCGAGCGCAAGCTCGAGGTCGCGCGGCGCCTGCGCGAGCTGGTCTGCGACGAGCACGGGATGGACCCCGAGCTGCTGATCTTCGACGCCCTGACCTTCACGCTGACGACCGGGGACGACGAGTGGAAGCCGTCCGCCGTCGAGACGATCGAGGGCATCCGCCGCATCAAGGCCGAGCTCCCCGACGTGAAGACCTCGCTCGGCGTCTCGAACGTCTCCTTCGGCATCTCGCCGCCCGCGCGCGCGGTCCTGAACTCCGTCTTTTTGCACCACTGCGTCGAGGCCGGACTCGACCTCGCGATGGTCAACCCGAACCACATCACGCCCTACGGCGAGATCTCGGCAGCCGAGCGCGAGCTGGCCGACGACCTCGTCTTCAACCGCCGCGAGGACGCGCTCGAGCGCTTCATCGACCACTTCGAGTCCAAAGGCCCGGCCGAGGCGGCCGAGGCGGCCGACCCGACCGCCGAGATGGAGCCCGAGGAGGCGCTGCACTGGCACATCCTGCGCCGCCGCAAGGAGGGCGTGGAGGACCAGATCGACGCGTCGGTCGAGAAGATCGGCGCCGTCCCCACGCTCAACGACGTGCTGCTGCCCGCCATGAAGGAGGTCTGCGACAAGTTCGGCGCCGGCGAGCTGATCCTGCCCTTCGTCCTGCAGAGCGCCGAGGTGATGAAGCGCGCGGTCGCGCGGCTCGAGCGCTACCTCGACCGCCTCGAGGGCTACTCGAAGGGCACGGTCGTGCTCGCGACGGTCTTCGGCGACGTGCACGACATCGGCAAGTCGCTGGTCAACACGATCCTCTCCAACAACGGCTACCACGTCGTCGACCTCGGCAAGCAGGTGCCGATCGGGACGATCCTCGACGCCGCCAAGAAGCACGAGGCGACCGCGATCGGGCTGTCGGCGCTGCTCGTCTCGACCTCCAAGCAGATGCCGCTGGCGATCCAGGAGCTGCACGAGCAGGGGCTCGAGTTCCCCGTGCTGATCGGCGGCGCCGCGATCAACCGCAAGTTCGGGATGCGCGCGCTGTACCCCGGCGGCACCGGGTCCGACGCCGTCTACGACCCCGGCGTCTTCTACTGCAAGGACGCCTTCGAGGGCCTCGCCGTGATGGACCAGCTGGTCGAGGGCGAGGCGCGCGCCTCGCTCGTCGAGCGCGTCCGCGCCGACGCCGCCAAGCTGCGCGCCGAGGGCGAGACCGAGGAGGTCCTCGACACCTCCGACGACTCCGTGCGTTCCGCCGCCCGGACCGACGTGCCGGTGCCCGAGCCGCCGTTCTGGGGCGTGCGCGAGCTCCCCGTCGACCTCGACGAGCTCTATACGCACCTCGACACCCACGTGCTGTTCAAGCTGCATTGGGGTGGGCGCGGCGTCAAGGGCGCGGCGTGGAAGCAGCTGCTCGAGGACGACTTCCGGCCGCGCCTCGAGCGGATGTGGGCCGAGGCCGACTACCTGCGCCCGCGCGCCGTCGTGGGCTACTTCCCGTGCTACTCGGAGGGCAACGAGATCGTCGTGCTCGACCCGGAGGACCGCGATACCGTGCTGGAGCGGCTCTCCTGCCCGCGGCAGCCCAAGGGCGATCGCATCTCGCTCGCCGACTTCTTCCGCCCGAAGGACAGCGGCGAGCTCGACGTGATCGCGCTGCAGGCGGTGACCGCCGGCAGCGAGGTCACCGAGCTGATGGCGCGCCTCGAGGCCGACGGCGAGTTCGCCGAGCAGCTGTTCGTCCACGGGCTCGGCGTGCAGACCGCGGAGGGACTCGCCGAGTGGGCCCACGCGGGGGTGCGCGAGGCGTTCGGCATCCAGCCGACCCAGGGCCGCCGCTACTCGTGGGGCTACCCCGCGGTGCCCGACCAGTCCGAGCACGAGAAGGTGGACCGCCTGCTCGGCCTCGAGCGGATCGGCATGTCGATCTCCAGCGGCTTCGCGCCGGTGCCCGAGCAGTCGACGCTCGCGCTCGTCGCCCACCACCCGCAGGCCGGCTACTTCGGCATGCGCAACGGCCGGCTGCTCCCCGACGGCTCCCCGGACGACGTGATCCGCGGCAGCAGCCGCGATCCGTCGCGCCGCGAGGACACGGCGGCCGCCTGACGCGGCGGGCGCCCGGCAGCGCGTAGCCTTCGCCGGGTGCGCATCCTGGCCATCGACGGCGGCGGCATCCGCGGTCTCATCCCCGCGCTCGTCCTCGCCGAGATCGAGCGCCGCACGGGCCGGCGCATCGCACAGCTCGTCGACCTGATCGCGGGGACCTCGACCGGCGGCATCCTCGCCTGCGCGCTGAGCCGGCCCGATCCGCTGCCGGCAGCGGAGGTCGCCGGGCTCTACGACGAGGAGGGGCCGAAGATCTTCGACCGCTCGCTGCTCAAGACGATCACCTCGGCCGATGGCTACCTCGACGAGCTCTACTCGGACGCCGGGCTCGTCGCCGCGCTGAAGCGCTACCTCGACGACACGCGGCTCGCCGACGCCACCGTTCCCGTCCTGCTCACCGCCTACGACCTGGAGGCCCGCGCAGCGGTGCTGCTGCGCTCGGGCGACGGCGGCGAGCTGTCGATGGTCGACGCCGCCCACGCCACGTCGGCGGCGCCGACCTACTTCGAGCCGGTCCGGGTCGGGGCACGGACGCTCGTGGACGGCGGGGTCTGCGCGGTCAACCCGGCGATGACCGCCTACGCCGAGGTCGCCGGGCAGACGCTCGACGTGCTCGCCTCGCTCGGCACCGGCGAGCACACGCGCGCGCTGCACTACGACGAGGTCAAAGGCTGGGGCAAGCTCGCGTGGGCGCAGCCGATCATCGACGTCGTCTTCGACGGCAGCGCCGACACGGTCGATGCGCAGCTCGCGCGCCTCGCCGGTGCGCGCTACGTGCGCCTGCAGACGCGTCTGGACGAGGCGTCCGACTCCCTCGACGACGCGTCGGCGGGCAACCTCGCGGCGCTGCGTCGCGAGGCCGAGCGGCTGATCGCGGCGCGCGATGCCGACATCGACGCGCTCTGCTCGACGCTCACGGCCTGACCCGGGACATCGCGGCCGGGCGGCCGGACCGTCAGGACGCGCCGGCCTCGCGCGCGCCGCCCTGCGGCGCCGAGAGCGACACCGGCGCCGTGTGCAGGGCCCGCAACCGCACCTCGCGCCAGGAGAGCCCCTCCTTGACCAGCGCCGGCGCGCCCAGGATCACGGCGGTCGCGACCTCGACGGCCTGCAGGATGATGCCGTAGCCGAGCGCCTGCGCGGCGGGAATCCCGTACGCGTAGGAGAGCACGGCGACGCACGCGGCCTGGAAGACACCGAGGTTCGAGGGGGTGAGCGGCAGCACCGCGGTCACGTTGACGGCGAAGAGGATCGCCGCCGCGGTCCCGAGATCGACGCTCGAGTCGAGCCCGAGCGCCACGAGCAGGACCCAGCAGGAGACGAGCTGCAGCCCCCAGGCGCCGAGCTGGGCGACCGCGGCGAGCGCCCCCAGCCGTGGGCGACGGTAGACCGTCAGGCCCGTGCGCACCCGGGCGAGGGAGTCGCGCGCGATCGCCAGCCCGCGGGCGATCGCCCCGGACTGCGGCCGCACGCCGGTGCGCAGCACCGAGGGGGCGAGCAGCACGCCGCAGAGCAGCGCGAAAGGCGCCAGCGCGTACCAGAGCAGCGCCCTCTGGTGACCGGCGAACAAGCCGATCGTCGCGAACATCACGCCGCCGAGGATCGCGAGCGCGAGCATGTTGAGCAGCGTCTGGGAGACGAGCGTGCCGAGGACCACGGGCAGGTACTCGCGCGGACGCCCGAGCCGCCGGGCGACGATCAGCGCGCGCGAGGGCTCACCGAGCCGGGCCGGCAGCGTGGCCGACATCAGCACCCCGATCGTCGTGCCCTGCATCGCATCGGTGAAGCGCGGCCGCGCCTGCGGCAGCGCCGCACGCAGGATCGCGTGCCACGACACCGCGCGCAGCACCATCGAGGCGCACATCAGGGCCAGGCCCACGAGCACCCAGACCGGGCTCGAGCGCACGAGCGCGTCGCCGATCGAGCCGATCCCGATGCGCTGCAGCGCGTACCACGATCCACCCGCGACGGCGGCCGCGGCCGTGAGCGCCCCGGCGCGGCGGGCAAGACGCGCGCGGCGGCGGCCGGCGGTCTCATCCCCCGGATCGAGGCTGGGGAGCCGGCGCGCGGGCACGCGGGCGCGGCCGTCGGCCGGCGCCGTACCGATGCGTACGGCCACGCGGCGCGGCGCCGTCCGCGGCTCGGGCACGGCGCGGGCGTCGGCGTAGGCCGCGACGACCTGCTCGGCGATACGCGGCCAGGCGTAGCGCTCGGCGCTCGCGCGCGCCGCGGTCCCGAGCGCCTGGGTGCGGCCCGGCTCGAGCGCCAGGTCGCGCAGAAGCTCCGCGAGCCGGGTGGCGTCGCCGCGGCCGAACAGCACCCCGTCGACGCCGTCCGAGACGACGTCGCGGTAGCCCGCGATGTCGGAGGCGACGACGCCGGTGCCCGCCGCGAAGGCCTCGGTCAGGACCATGCCGAACGACTCGCCGCCGAGCGACGGCGCGCACAGCACGTCGGCGGCCTCGAGCGCCGCGTGGCGCTCGGCGTCGCTGACGCGGCCGAGCACGGTGACGCCGGTGCGCTCGAGCAGCAGCGGAGCCACCTCGGCCTCCGACGCGCCGACGATCACGAGCTCGGCCGGGACGCGGCTGCGGAGCGCCTCGAAGGCGCGCAGCAGCACGGGCAGACCCTTGCGCTCGACGGCCTGGCCGACGAAGACGATCCGCAGCGGCTCGCCGGGCCGGCGCTCGCGCGCGGCCGGGACGCCGGCCGCCGCCAGCTCGACGCCGTTGGGAATGATCCGGTAGCGGCCGCCGAAGAAGCGCCGGCCGGTCCAGGCGGCGGCCTCGGAGACGGCGATCCGCACGGCGAGGTGGTTGAGCTTTCGGCGGGCGCCGAGCAGGTGGGCGAGGCGATGCGGCGCTGCGGCCTCCGAGTAGCAGTGGAAGGTGCCGACCAGCGGGGCCTCGCAGCTGCTCAGCGCGTCCCAGCCGATCACGGGCACGACCGGCTCGTGCACGTGGACGACGTCGAACGCCCCGGCCCGCAGCTCTCGGCGCAGCGTCGAGATCGTCGAGGGGGTCCCGGCGAGGTTGGAGACGGCGCCGTTGGACTGCCAGCCGATCGTGCCGCCGAGCGGGATCAGCCATTCCGGGATCTCGCGGACCTGGGGACGCGCGCCGCGGTGCAGGATCGCGGTTCGGCGGACGTCGGCGTCGAACGGCGCCAGCACGCGCACCTCATGACCCGCCCGGTCCAGGTGGCCGGCGAGCGCCTCGATATGCCGCGTGACTCCGCCCGGATAGGTCCAGGAATACGGGGAGAGGAGAGCGACCCGCATCCGTACATCCTAAAGATCGGAGAGGCGGTCTCCCGTTCGGCTAACACCACCCAATACATGAGAGGCGAGCCGGTCCGTCGCGGGCTCCTATCCTTTCTGAAGCGGATGCCTCAGCGACACTTCGTCAAGTACACGTTCCTCAAGGTCGACCCGGCCTGGCGCCGGCTCGACGCGACCGAGCGCGCGCAGCACAAGCGCGAGTTCATGGCCGCCTGCGAGGACTTCGGCGCCGAGCGCCTCCTGCGCTCGTTCTCGCTGGTCGGCACCCGCGGCGACGCGGACCTGCTGCTGCTCACGCAGGCCACCACGCTCGAGCGCATCCACGAGTTCCACGTCCTGCTCCAGCAGAGCGGCCTGATGGCCTGGGCGGACATCCCGTACTCGTTCCTGGCGATGACCAAGCCGTCGGAGTACTCGGACGAGTCGCGCCTCGAGGTGCGCCCCGGCCGCGGCAAGTACCTCTTCGTGTACCCCTTCGTGAAGACCCGCGCGTGGTATGCGATGGGGCCGAAGGAGCGCTACGCGGCGATGCAGGAGCACATCAAGGTCGGCCGCGAGTACCCCGAGATCGACCTCAACACGAGCTACTCGTTCGGCCTCGACGACCAGGAGTTCGTCGTCGCCTTCGAAGGCGACGACCCCAGCCAGTTCCTCGACCTCGTGCAACGCCTGCGCACGACCGAGGCCTCCGCCTACACCAAGCGCGACACCCCCACGTTCACCTGCGTCGCCTGTTCGGTCGAGCGTGCGCTCAACGCCCTCGACGGCACCCCCCTCCCCATCGAGCTCTCCGTATGACGACCACGCTGCACCACGACTTCGACGAGATCCGTGACATCACGGTGATCGGCGCCGGCCCCGTCGGGCTCTCGGCCGCCTTCTGGGCCGGCATGCGCCAGGCCAGCGCGCGGATCATCGACTCGCTGCCCGAGATCGGCGGCCAGTGCACCACGCTGTATCCCGAGAAGTGGATCTTCGACGTCCCCGGCCATCCGAAGGTGCTGGCCAGGGACCTCGTCGCCCAGCTGCGCCGCCAGTCGCTCGAGCAGTTCGACGTCCCGGTCCACCTCGAGACGACGGCGAACGAGATCTCCTCCGAGGACGACGTCGTCACGCTGCACACCG
>JAXDHR010000128.1:0-16182 GCA_034664425.1 Solirubrobacteraceae bacterium | reverse complement strand
ATCGACCCCACCGACGTGAACATCAGGCCCACGAAGCCGATATCGCGCCGCAACCGCGGATCGCCGGCCGATGCGGATCGCGATGGCCCCGTGCCCGTTCCTGCGCCTTCCGTCGCCACAGCAGCTCCCTCCAGCTCGCCGTGAGCGATTTCTACCCGGGTTGGGCGCGGCTCAGTTCCGCGCCCAACCGTCCTCTCATCTTCGACGCTCGTGCTAGGCGGGCCGGATGTTCTGGTTGACCCGGAACAGGTTGGCCGGATCGTAGATCGCCTTGATCCGGGCGAGCCGGTCGTAGTTGTCGCGGTAGCTGGCCTGGACGCGCTCCTGGCCCTCGTCCATCATCATGTTCACGTAGGCGCCGCCGGCCGAGTACGGGCGCAGCGCCTCGTTGTAGTCGATGCTCCAGCTGCGGATCGCGGGCACGTTCGCCGGGTCGTGGTCGACGCCGGCGAAGACCGAGCCCCAGGTCGCGTCGCGGTAGCTGAACGCGGTGTCGGAAGGCGCCACGTCGTGGGCGGCGCCGTCGATCGGGTACATGTGCATCGTCGACTGCATGGTCGGTAGGTCGGCACCGAAGCGGGCGTGGATGTCGACCGCCTCGTCGGGGATCTCCTTGACGAAGTCGGCGCGCCAGTACCACTGGTCACCGGCCGGGTAGAGCCCGTCGAACGCGCTCTGCAGGACAGGGTGGGGCATGGGCGCCACGCCGTGCATCAGCGGCTCGGGAGCCGCGTCGAGCAGCGGCGCCATCGCCGCGGCGGCCTGCTCCTCGGAGCCCGTGTGGCACCAGACCACGCCGCAGACCTTGCGCAGGTGGATCGCCTCCGGGAACGGCGGCGCCGGCGGCACCGTGGCGAACGCGAAGAAGCCGTTGAGCTCGCGCGGCGCGCTGGGCAGGAAGTCGCGATAGACCGACAGCACGTCGGCGGCCACCTCGACGGGCCAGAACGTCGGGCCGCCGACGACCGTGTTGACCTCGTGCAGCCGGAACTCGAACGTCGTGACGACGCCGAAGTTGCCGCCGCCGCCGCGGATCGCCCAGAACAGGTCCGGGTGCTCGTCGGTGCTCGCGCGCACCTCCTCGCCGCTGGCGAGCACCATCTCGGCCGCGAGCAGGTTGTCGATCGCGAGCCCGAAGCGGCGGGTCAGGTGCCCGAGGCCGCCGCCGAGCGTGAGGCCGCCGACGCCGGTGGTCGAGATGATGCCGCTCGGCGTGGCGAGTCCGTGCTCGTTCGTCGCGCGGTCGACCTCGCCCCAGGTGCAGCCGCCGCCCACGCGCGCCACGCGCGCGTCCGCGTCGATCTCGATGTGCTTGAGCAGCGACAGGTCGAGCACGACCCCGCCGTCGCAGGTGCCCAGGCCGGCGCCGTTGTGACCGGCACCGCGCACGGCGAGCGGCAGCTCGTGCTCGCGCGC
The DNA here is from genome assembly GCA_034664425.1 of Solirubrobacteraceae bacterium. Taxonomy (GTDB): domain Bacteria; phylum Actinomycetota; class Thermoleophilia; order Solirubrobacterales; family Solirubrobacteraceae; genus DATBDM01. The sequence continues at coordinate 14,766 of JAXDHR010000128.1, read as the reverse complement.
GAAGGCGACCACGCTGGCGACGCCACCGGCGCCGGCCGGTCGCGCGATCAGCACCGGGTGCTTGTCGATCATCGCGTTGTAGACCGCGCGCGCCTGGTCGTACTCGGCGTCCTCGGGGCCGATCAGCCGGCCCTGGAAGCCGCGAAGCTCGCGGCGGGCCGCGTCGACCGGTGTGATGACGGTGCTCATTCCGTCTCCTTTGCTCGTGGTCACCCGACCGTACGCCGCGCCGCGGGCGCCGTCATGACGCAGCCTGACCCTCTTGGGAGGTTGCGTTCGCGCGGCGACGATGGTCAGATCTGATCATCGACCTGCCTGGACCGCTCCGCCTTGCATCGACATTCCCGTTCGTCGGCCGGTCGGCCGAGCTCGAGGCACTGCGGGAGTTGCTGCCGCGCGCGGCGGGCGCGGGCCGCCGGGTGGTGCTCGTCGGCGGCGAGCCCGGCTCGGGCAAGAGCCGGCTCGTGCGCGAGTTCGCGGGCGAGGCGGCGGCCACGGGCGTGCGCGTGCTCTACGGCGCCTGCGACGCGGTCGTTCACACCCCGTACGGTCCCTTCGTCGAGGCGCTCGACCACCTCACGCGCAGCATCGAGCCCGAGGCGCTGCGCGACGCCGCCGGGGTCACCGCCGGCGAGCTCGCGCGGCTGCTGCCGGACCTCGCGGCGCGGATCGGCGAGCTCCCCCATCCCCCGGCCGCCGACCCGGACACCGGTCGCCACCGTCTCCACACGGCGGTGACCGACGTTCTGCGCGGCGTCGGCGACAGCCGCCCCGTGCTGCTGGTGATCGAGGACGTCCACTGGGCGGATGCGCCGACGCTGCTCCTCCTGCGCCACCTGGCGCGGACCGCCGGCGATGCGCGCCTCCTGCTGGTGGCGACATTTCGCGACACCCCGGCCGACATGCCGGACCAGCTCGCGGACGCGCTCGCCGATCTGCGCCGCGCCGACGACATCGTGCGGCTGCGGTTGGCGGGCCTGTCGGACGCGGAGGTGGGCGACTTCGTCCGCAGCGCCGCGTCGGGCACGCGCAGGGCGGACGGCGCGGGCGCGATTCCGATCGCGCGCGCGGTCTGCGCCCTCACCGGTGGCAATCCGTTCCTCGTCTGCGAGCTGTGGCGCGACCTGATCGAGACCGGCGTCGTGCTGGTCGACGGCGGCGTCGTGGGGCTCACGCGACCGCTGACGGACTCCGGCACCCCGCAGAGCGTGCGCGAGGTCGTCAGCCAGCGGCTCGCCCGGCTGGCGCCGCGCACCGGTGACGTGCTCGAGCTGATGGCGACGGCCGGTCCCGAGTTCGAGCTCGGCGTGCTCCGGCGCGCCGCCGGGCTGAGCGAGGCGGAGCTGATCGCCGTGCTCGACGACGCTGTCAGCAGCGGCATCATCGAGGAGCTGCCGGCGCGCCGGCTCGCCTACCGCTTCGCGCACGAGCTCGTCCGCCGCGCGCTCTACGACCGGCTCTCGACCCTGCGGCGGGCGGAGCTGCACCTGCGCGTCGGCGAGGCCCTGGAGGACTCCGCGGGGCGCCCGGGCCGCGCGCTCGCCGATCTCGCGCACCACTTCGCCGTGGCTGCGCCGTTCGGCGGGGGCAAGCGCGGCGTCGAGTACAACCTGCTCGCCGCGCGGGCCGCGACGGCCGCCCTCGCGTTCGACGAGGCGGCGGCGCGGCTGCGCACCGCCCTCGAGCTCGGCATCGAGGATCCGGCGGCGCGTGCCGAGACGCAGCTCGAGCTCGGCACCGCGAGCCACCGCGCGGGCCGCGCCCTCGACGCGCTGGCGGCGTTCTCCGAGACCGCTGCGATCGCCCGCGAGCTGGGCGACGGCGAGCTGCTCGCGCGAGCGGCGATCGGCTACGAGGACGCCTGCTGGCGCCCGGGCCTCGACGAGGGCGGGGCTGAGCGGCTCGAGGAGGCGACGGCGGCGCTCGGTGACGGCAACCCGGCGCTGCGGGTGCGCCTGCTCAGTGGCCTCGCCCGCGCGCTCGGCTATCGCGGCGAGCACGAGCGCGCCGCGCTCGTGCGCACCAACGCGGTCGCGATGGCGCGCGGGCTCGGCGACCGCGCCGGGCTGGCGGCGACGCTCGTGCGCGCCTACTGGTCGCGCGGGACCAGCTCGCTCGAGGAGATCCTCGCGATGCTGACCGAGGGGCGCGACCTCGGGGCCGAGCTCGGCGACACCGAGGTGCTCGCCGAAGCGATGGCCTGGCGCGTCCCGCTCTTCGTCGCGCTCCGCGACCTCGATGCGGCCCGGCGCGAGGTCGCCGCGCTGCTCGCGACCGCCGAGCGGACCGCGCAGCCGTTCATGCTCCACATCGCCGAGCACTACGGCTCGGCGATGGCGCTGTGCGATGGGCGTCTCGCGGAGGCCGAGGCCCGCGCCGTACGCTCCCACGAGGCCAGCCGGCTGCTGAGCGGCCGCGACGCCGCCGGCGTGCACGGGATCCAGATGTTCGGCATCCGCCGCGAGCAGGGACGCCTCGCCGAGCTCGCGCCCGTGATCCGGATCCTCGCCGCCGAGCCGGAGCGCGACGGACCCTGGCGCCCTGGCCTGGCGTCCGTGCTCGTCGAGCTCGGCATGGAGCGCGAGGCGCGGCGCGAGCTCGCACGCGTCGCCGCCGACGGCCTCGGCCGCTTCCGCGAGTCGCTGTGGCTGGCCGCGCTCACGTACCTGACCGATGCCTGCGCAGCGCTCGACGACGAGCCGATGGCGGCGCTGCTCTACGCCGAGCTCGCGCCGCTGAGCGGCGAGAACGTGATGATCGGCCACCTCGTCGCCTGCCACGGCGCCGCGGATCGCTACCTCGGGATGCTCGCCCGGACCCTCGGCGAGTGGGACCTCGCCGCCGAGCACTTCGAACGCGCGATGGCGCTCAACCGGCGCATGGGCGCCGCGACCTGGGTCGCCCACACCGCGTACGAGTACGCGCGGCTGCTGCTCGTGCGCGACCACGGGGATCGTAAGGACGCGGCGGCGCTGCTCGCCGACGCGGCGGCGCTGGCCGGGCACATCGGCATGCCGGCGCTGCTCGCCCGGACCCGCGCGCTGGGGCCGGCCGCGCCGGCGGACGGCGCGCCCGACGGGCTCTCCCCGCGCGAGGTCCAGATCCTCGGGCTCGTCGCCCAGGGCCTCAGCAACCGCGAGATCGGCGGGACGCTGCACATCAGCGAGCACACCGCCGCCAACCACATCCGCAGCATCCTGCGCAAGACGCACTGCGCGAACCGCACCGAGGCGGCCTCCTACGCCCATCGCCAAGGTCTCGTGCAGGCGTAGCCGGGCGCCGGTACGATCGGCCGACCATGCCACTCTTCGTCATCGAGCGCACCTTCGCCGAGCAGCTCGAGCTCACAGGGGACGACGTCCGCCTGATCGACGAGATCAACGCGGGCGAGGGCGTCAACTGGCTCTTCTCGTTCCTCAGCGCCGACCGCCGCCGCACGTACTGCCTCTACGAGGCGCCGTCGGCCGACGCGGTGATCGCCGCGACACGGCGGGCCGACCTCCCATCCGACGCGGTGGTCGAGGTGAGCCCGGCGTCACTCGAGCTGTCCGGCCGGCTGCGCGACTGGGCCGGCACGCAGGTTCCGTCGTAGCCGGGCGGGCCGCTATGGCGCGGCCGCGTCGCTATCCGACCCATTCGCGACACACCCCGACCCGTGCGGACCCGCGCCCGACTCCCTCGATGCCGGGGGTTGACGTTCACGCCCCGACGCCACCCAGTCACAGCAGCGACACGGCGATCGCCGTCATCACCACGGCGACGAGCGCGTCGAGCCCGCGCCATGCCGCCGGGCGCGCGAACAGCGGCCGGAGCAGCCGCGCTCCGTAGCCGAGGCTCGAGAACCAGACAAGGCTGCCGAGCGCGGCGCCGGCCGCGAACAGCCAGCGCTGGCCGCCGTGCGCGCCGGCGACCGTGCCGAGCAGCACGACCGTGTCCAGGTAGACATGCGGGTTCAGCCAGGTCAGCGCGAGTGTCGTGGCCAGGGTCGGGCCGCGTCCCGCCCGCCGCGCGTCCGCGGCCGCCGGCGCCAGCGCGCCGGGCCGCAGCGCCCGCCGCGCAGCGAGCGTCGCGTAGGCGAGCAGGAACAGCGCGCCGCCGGTGCGGACGGCCCCGCCGAGCCCTGGCGCGTGGCCCAGCAGCGCGCCGGCGCCCGCGACCCCCGCCGCGATCAGTGCCGCATCGGAGAGCGCGCAGGTCGCGACGACGAGCCCGACGTGCTCGCCGCGCAGCCCCTGCCGCAGCACGAAGGCGTTCTGGGCGCCGATCGCGACGATCAGCGAGAGACCGAAGCCGAAGCCGCCGAGGAGAGCCAGCACGCCGGTCACTGTGGCGATCAGCGACCCGAAGTCCGACTCAGGATTCGTTCGATGCCTTAGCCAGACTGTCGACGCAGGTCGATCTCGAGCAGCTGCGGGCGCTGAGCCCCGCGGTCTCGGAGGGGACGCTCGAGGCCGCGGCGCGAAGATTGAGACCGCGACGGGCCGGGTGCTGCTCGTGCGCAGCCCTGGCGGGCGAGCCGCAGCACCGCCTGCCCGACGAGCTCCCGCCGACGCCGCGGCGCCGGCGCACGGCGTCGCGGTCAACGCCGGTCACCGCCGACCCCGTGACGGTCGCGGGCTGCAGCGTCGCCGCGCTCGGCGCGATGCGCTGCCGGCCGATGGCGGCGCCCGAGTTCGCCCGGCGGTGGTTCGCGGACGGGCCGACCCCGGACGCGCTGGCGCGCGCGCCGATCGTCGTCTTCGACCGCGACGATCCGCTCCAGCACGCCTACCTCGCGGCGCGCGTGGCGCCCGGCGTGGCGCCGCCGGTCCACATGGTCCCGTCCTCGGCAAACTTCGTCGCCGCGATCGGACCCGGAATGGGCTGGGGCATGGTCCCGGATCTCCAGACCCGCGCAGCGGGCGCACCGGCCCTGACCGCGATCGATCCCGCCGGCACGGCCGACGTCGCGCTCCACTGGCAGCAATGGCGGCTGCGGTCCGCCTCGCTCGACCGGCTCGCCGGGGCGGTCATCGCCGGCGCGCGCTCGCGGCTCATCGCCCCCCGAGGCGCGCGGAGGCGTAGATTTCCGAGCGTGATCTGGTGGGGGACGTTCCTCGTCGAGCTGATCGCGCTGACGGCGATCGGGATCCAGTGGCGCGTCGCCGGCCGGCGCGGGCGCAGCGGCTGGCTCGGCGCCGCGGCCGACCGGCTCGCCGCGCGCGCGGAGCCCGCCGGCGCCGCGCGCCTGGCCGCCGACCCGCGCCTCCCGCACTCCGAGAAGGCCAACCGCCGCGTCCAGCACTACGGCTGGCTGCTCTTCGGGGCCGTCGTGTCGCTGCCCGCGTTCGCCGCCGTGGCAACCACAGGCGCGAGCTTCCAGATCGCGCTCGTCGCCTGGTTCGCGAGCCTCTACTGCTGCATCGACGTGGCGGTGGCGAGCATCGTGCTGCTGATGCTGTGGCGCGGATGGCTGCCGCCGTTCGACGACGGGGGCGGCGAGGAGCTGCTCGACTCCGATCCGCGGCCGGGTGGCCCCTGGGCGCGCGCCCACCTGTTCGACCTCAGCCGCTGATGAGCCGTCGCGCCGCCCTGAGCTGGGCTCGCCACGCTGCGCATGTGCTGCAGCCGTCGGCGACGCCGGCGGCGAACGTCGCATTCGAGCGCGACGCCGGCGAGCGCGCGCGCCGGCTCGCGGACGCGACGCGCCGGCGGATCCGCGACCGCTCGCGCCCGAAGCCGATGCGCGCGCTCGAGATGCGGCCCGGCGGACGCCCGCGCTGGCGGGCCGTCCCGGAGCTGCCGCCCCCCGGCCCGCTCGCGGCCATCGTCCGCCCGCTCGCCGTCGCGACGTGCGACCTCGACCGCGCGCTCGCGCTCGGCGCGTCGCCGTTCCCGCTGCCGCTCTGCTTCGGCCACGAGTGCGTCGCCGAGGTCGTCGCCGTCGGCGCGGCCGTCACGACGGTGACGCCGGGCGACCGGGTCGTGGTGCCGTTTCAGATCAGCTGCGGCGTCTGCCCCGCCTGCACGGAGGGACGCACGGGCAACTGCGCGTCGGTGCCGCCGATCTCGATGTACGGCTTCGGCCTCGCCGGCGGGCACTGGGGCGGCGCCGTCGCCGACGAGCTGGCGGTCCCGTTCGCGGACGGCATGCTCGTCGCGCTGCCCGAAGGGATCGAGCCCGCGCACGCGGCGAGCGTGGCCGACAACGTCGCCGACGCCTGGCGCCATGTCGGTCCGCATCTGCCCGCCCTGCTGGATCGCGATCCGGCGACGCGCGTGGTGATCGTCGTCGCGCTGCGCCCACAGCCGTTCTCGGCGAGCGTGCCGCTCTACGCGGGCTTGATCGCCCGCGCGCTCGGCGCCCGCGACGTCGTCGTCGCCGATGCCCGCCCCGAGGTGCGCGCACAGGCGGCGGACCTCGGTCTCGAGCCGATCGAGCCGGATCGGGCGCGCGAGCTCGCGCCCGTGCCGCTCGTCATCGACGCGTCGACCTCGGCCGACGGGCTCCGGCTCGCGATCGCGCTGACGGCGCCCGACGGAACCTGCAGCTCGGTCGGCGGCCTCTACAAGACGGCGCGGCTGCCGTTCTCGGCGATGTACGGGCGCAACGCGACGCTGCACGTCGGGCGCACGCACGCCCGCGCGGTGATCCCGCACGTCCTCGCGCTGATGCGCACAGGCGGGCTACGGCCCGAGCTGGTGACGACGCTGACCGCCCCGCTCGACGACGCCCCGGCCGCGCTCGCGGCGCACGTCCACGGCACCCACACCAAGACGATCCTCACCCGGTAGCGTGACCGCATGGGCTTCGACCAGTACCACGAACCACCCGGTGAGCTCCCCGCCGAGACCCGCACCTTCGCCAGGCTCTGCGCATCGCTGACCGAGGAGGCGGAGGCGATCGGCTGGTATGAGCAGCGCCTCGCCATCGAACCGAACGCCGTGGCGCGCGCGGTGATGGCCAACGCCGTCGGCGAGGAGTACAAGCACTTCTCGATGGACCTCGAGTTCCTGCTGCGCCAGAAGCCCGAATGGCGCGCGATCGCGCGCGGCATCCTCTTCCAGGAGGGCGACATCGTCGCGCACGGCGAGGCGGCGGAGGCGGCGGCCGACGACGACGACCCGACGGTCGACCCGCGCCCGAGCGGCGCCGACTCGCTCGGCATCGGCGACCTCAGGGGGACGGCATGAGCAACCACCTGCTGCGCTCGCACGCGCCGATCTCCGACGACGCGTGGGCCGCGATCGACGAGGAGGCGCGCGAGCGGCTCGTCGTGGCGCTCTCCGCCCGCCGGCTCATCGACTTCTCCGGACCGCATGGCTGGACGTACTCGGCGACGAACCTCGGCCGCACCGAGCCGATCTCGGAGGCGCCCTGCGACGGCGTCCACGCCCGCCGCCGGCGGCTGCTCGCCCTCGCCGAGGTGCGCGCGCCGTTCCGCGTCTCGCGCGAGGAGCTCCTCGCCGCCGACCGCGGCGCCGAGGACATCGACTTCGACGCGCTCGACCAGGCCGCGCGCAACATGGCCGTCGCGGAGAACAAGGCCGTCTTCCACGGCTGGCCGCAGGCCGGCTTCGCGGGCATCACCGAGGCCTCGCCGCACAGCGTGCCGCGCACCGGCGCGTTCGACGAGTACCCGAGCCATGTCGCCAAGGCCGTCGAGCTGCTGCTGCAGAGCGGCATCGCCGGGCCGTACGGGCTCGCGCTGGGCACCGGCGACTACACCGGCGTCGTCGAGACCGCCGAGCACGGCGGCTACCCGCTGTTCGACCACCTGCGCCAGATCCTCGGCGGGCCGATCGTGTGGTCGCCCGGCGTCCGGGGCGGGGTCGTGCTCAGCCAGCGCGGCGGCGACTTCCGGTTCGAGTCCGGGCAGGACCTCGTCGTCGGCTACGACCACCACGACGCCCAGGACGTCCACCTCTACCTGGAGCAGAGCTTCTCGTTCCGGGTCGCGACGCCGGAGGCGGCGGCAGCGCTCACTCCGGTGGCGTGAGCTAGAGGACTTCCCGCTCCGGCTCGGGCTCGGGCTCGGCGGCGGAGGCTGCGGCGCGCCGCCGGCCCGCCCACAGCTGGCGCCCGACGATCGCCACCACGAGCAGCACGGTCAGCGCGAGCGCGTAGTGCGAGACGCCGTGCGCGACGTCGACCGCCCGCTGGCCGATCGCGTAGCCGAGGCCGACGATCAGCGCCACCCACAGGAAGGCGCCCACGAGGTCCCAGAGCAGGAACGTGCGCAGCCGCATCCCGGTCCAGCCGACGGCGGCGTAGACGAGCACGCTCGGGATCGGCAGCAGGTAGGCCGTTGCGACGGCGAGCCAGCCCCACCGGCGCGACGCCCGCTCGGCCCAGGCCATGCGTCGCTGGGCTCTCGGGTGGGTGCCGACGAACAGCTGCAGCGCCCGGTGGCCCCAGCGCCGCCCGGCCCACCAGTAGAGCCAGTCGAACATCATCGAGCCCGGGATGCCGGCGAGGACGGCGACGAGCAGCGACGCCTGGCCGATGCGGGCGAGCGCGCCCATCGTGACCATCGAGGTCATCGAGCCGCGGAACAGCTCGAGCAGCAGCGGATGGGTACCGACGAGCGACGGGACCAGCGGCAGCAGCAGCAGCCCGTAGGCGCCGCTGAAGGCGATCAGCGACATGCAGACCACGTCCGCCCGCTCGGCATGTCCATCCCACGGGAGGCCGTTGCCGCTGGGCGTACTCACCTTCCCAGCGTAGTCAGCCCAGCTCGCGCCACGTGAACGCCGGGTCGTAGCCGAGCTCGCGGCGGGCCTTCTCGATGCCGAGCAGCGTGCCGTGCTCTGGCAGGTCGCCGCGGATCTCGACGCCGGGGAACACCTCGGCCATCAGCTCGCGGCTGGGCCGCCGCATCACCGTGTCGGCGGCGGCGATCACGTAGGCCTCGGCTCCGCGGACGTCCGCCTCGAGCCCGAGGCGAGCGCTCTGGCCGACGTGGGTCTCGTCCACGTAGCCCCACAGGTTCCACCTGCGCACCGTCGGATCGTCCTGCCAGCGCTCGAACTCGGCGTAGTCGGCGCGCTCCATCACGTTGGAGAAGCGCAGCGCGACGAACGGGATGCCGCTCCAGCGGTGGTACTGGCGAGCCATCTCCTCGCCGAGGACCTTCGAGAGCGCGTAGCCGGACTCCGGGCGCAGCGTGTGCGTCTCGTCGACGGGCGCGAACTCGGGCGGCTCGTCGAACGGCAATCCGAGCGTCGTCTCGCTCGAGGCCCACACGACGCGCCGGAAGCCGAGCCGCACCGCGGAGGAGAAGACCGTCGACGTGCTGAGGATGTTCGTGCGGAAGACCTGGTCGGGCGTGCCCTTGTCGGGCGCGGGGATCGCGGCGAGGTGCACGACCGCCTCGATGCCGGGCAGGACGTCGCCGCCCGAGAGCGCCTCGAGCGCCTGCCCGAAGTCGGTGAGGTCGGCCGGCAGGTACGGCGCGACCGGATCGGGCGAGGGCACGCGGTCGACGTTGAGCACCTCGTAGCCGTGCTCGAGCAGCTCGCGCACGATCGGGCGCCCCGCCTTGCCGCTGCCGCCGGTGACCGCAACCTTCATCGTGGATCGCCCCTCTCGTCTAGCGTTGTGCCCCGATGCCGACCGTCCAGGGCCTCGAGTTCGCCTACACACTGCACCGGCTGGCGCCCGGCCGCTTCCCGTTTCACCGCTGGCGCTTCGAGCTCTGGCACGGCTCGAATCTTGTCGCCGCGGGCTGGCGCGTGTCGCGGCCGGAGGCCGGGCGCGCACTGCGGGTCCAGGCGGCGGAATTCGGGCACCGGCTGTTCGGGCTGCCGGTGCCCGCGCGCGATCCGCGCGCGGGCCGCGGCGACCTGCGCCCCGGCAGCTCCGAGCGGCTGGCGATCGGGCCGATCACCTGCATGCTCGTGCCGCGGGCGCTCGAGCGGCCCGCAGTGGGCGCCTCCGCCGGCTGAGCTAGTCCTTCCCGACGACCTTCTTCGCGGCGTCGGCCGCGTCGCCCACCTTGTCCTTGACCGAGCCCGAGGCGCGATCGACCTTGCCCTCGTTCTTGAGCTCGTCGTCGCCCGTGAGGTCGCCGCCGGCCTCCTTCGCGTGACCCTTGAGCTTGTCCGTCGTGCCGTCGCCCATCGTGGCGCTCCTCCGTGGTCGGGTACGCCTCGGGATCTACCCGGCTCATAGCGACAGCACGCGCGCGCCCGAGATCCAGTGCACGTGTGTCGGGCCGTACTGCGTCATCAGCCGCCCGCCGACGGGATGCGTGTGGCCGTGGAGGATGTGCTGCGGCTGGTGACGGTCGACCCAGTCGCGCAGGCCGGCCCAGCCGACGTGCGCCGGATCGTCCGGATCGTCGTTGATGCCGAGGGGAGGGCAGTGGGTCACGAGCACGTCCGCAGCGGGGAGCCGGCGCGCCATCCTGGATCCTTCGCGCTGTGTGAACTGGTACGGGCCGCCGTCGCGGCGGTAGCGCACGCAGCCCTCGAAGCCGGCGAAGGTCAGGCCGCCGAGCGCGGTCCGCCGGCCATGCAGGTCCTCGACCTCGACCTCGCGCAGCAGGTCCGCCGGATCGTGGTTGCCATGCACGCCGATCCGCGGGAGCTCCACGCCGGAGAGCGAATCGATCCAGCCGCGATCGAGGTCCCCGAGGCAGATGACCGCATCGACGCCCGTCTGCCGCGCCATCGCCGCAGGGTCCAGCGGCGGTCGCTTGTCGGCGAGGGCCAGCACGCGCATCCCCCACGGCGTACCCGAGGGGGTGGGTTCCCGACTCCCGCTCTCGACAGTCCGCTGGACCGCTGGTATACAAGTATTTGTGCCCGCCCCGCAGGCCATCTCGCTGACGGAGCGCCGCGGTGGCAGCAGCACGCGGGTACGAGTCTACGCCAGCCTGCGCGACGCGATCGTGCGCGCCGACCTCGCCCCGGGCCGCCAGCTCTCCGAGAACGAGCTCGCTGCCTCGCTCGGCGTCAGCCGCACGCCGGTGCGGGAGGCCCTGCAGCGCCTGCGCGACGACCGGCTGGTCGAGATCGTCCCGCAGCTCGGGACGTTCGTCTCCCCGATCTCCACGCGCGCGGTGGCCGACGCCCAGTTCATCCGCGAGGCGCTCGAGTGCGCCGCGGTGCGCGCCGCAGCCGCCCGCGTCACCGACGAGGACGTGGAAGGGCTCGAGCAGAACCTCGTCGCCCAGGAGCGGGCGCGCGAGGTCGCCGACTTCGACGCCTTCTACATCCTCGACGACCAGTACCACCAATCGCTGTGCGACCTGTCCGGGCGTGCCGTCTGGGCGATCACCCAGCGCGCGAAGGGGCATCTGAACCGCATCCGCCGGCTCAGCCTCCCCATGCCGAGCTACCTCGCCGAGATGATCGCCGAGCACCGCGAGATCGTGGGTCTGCTCGCCGAGCACGACCCGGACGGCGCCGAGGCGGCGCTGCGCCACCACCTGCAGATGGTGCTGCGCGAGCTCCCGCGCATCCGTGAGCAGCACCCCGACTTCTTCGAGGAGGACTGATGGCCGCCACCCTGGCTCCGCCGACGGCGGGCACGCTGGACCTGTTCGCCCAGATGCACCTGATCCGCGAGCTCGAGACCGAGGCCGAGCGTCAGTACAAGGCCGCGCGAATCGGCGGCTACTGCCATCTGTCGTCCGGGCAGGAGGCGGTCACGGTCGCCACCGTGCATCGCATGCAGCCCGCCGATCTGCTCGTCACGGGCTACCGCTCGCACGGCTTCGCGATCGCGCGCGGCGTCCCGCCCGAGGCGGTGATGGCCGAGCTGTTCGGCCGCTCGACCGGCTGCGCGCATGGCCGCGGTGGCTCGATGCACCTGCTCGACACCGACCGCGGCTTCTACGGCGGCTGGGGCATCGTCGCCGGCCAGCTCCCGATCGCCACCGGCCTCGCGCTGGCGCTCGTGCGCCAGGGAAAGCCGCAGGCGGTGCTCTGCGAGCTCGGCGACGGCGCGGTCAACATGGGCGCCTGGCACGAGTCGCTCAACCTGGCGGCGCTGTGGGAGCTGCCGGTCGTCTTCCTCGTGATCAACAACGGCTACGGGATGGGCACGAGCGTCACCCGCGCGTCCGCGGAGCCGGACATCTGGCGCCGCGCCAGCGCGTTCCGCATGCATGGCGAACGCGTCGACGGCGACGATCTCGGCGCCGTCCTCGAGGCCTCCGGGAGCCTGCTCGCGGCCGCCCGCAACGAGCGCCGCCCGGCCGTCCTGGAGGCGATCACCTACCGCTACCGCGGGCACTCCGTCGCCGACGCCGGTCTCGCGTACCGCACCAAGGAGGAGATCGCCGAGCACAAGGCGCGCGACCCGATCGAGCGGGTGCGCGTGCGGCTGCTCGAGTCGGGCACGCCCGAGGCCGACCTCGACCAGGTGGCAGCGCACGCGCGCGAGCGCGTGCTCGCCGCCGTCGAGCACGCCGAGCACGCGCCCGACCCGTCCGTCGCGGAACTGGCCGTCGGGATGCACGCCGCGGGCAGCGCCGAGCAGTTCGAGCGCATGCGGCCCGGCTCGGCGTTCGGCGAGCTGGAGCTGTCCTTCGACGCGGGACTCGGGCGATGACGGGGCGACGAACAACCGGGCGACGGCTCGCACGCGGAGCGTGGCGATGAGCGCGACAGCCGCCACCGAGAGCGCAATCATGACCTACCGCGAGGCGCTGCGGATGGCGCTGCGCGAGGAGCTCGCACGCGACAGCCGCGTGTTCGTCATGGGCGAGGAGGTCGGCGTCTTCGACGGCGCCTACAAGGTCACCGCGGGGCTGATGGGCGAGTTCGGCCCCGACCGCGTACGCGACACCCCGATCGCGGAGGAGGGCTTCGTCGGCGCGGGCGTCGGCGCCGCCATGCTCGGCGAGCGACCCGTGATCGAGATCATGACGATCAACTTCCTGCTCGTCGCGATGGACCAGGTCGTCAACCACGCCGCGAAGATCGGCGCGATGTTCGGCGGCGAGGTGCGCTGCCCGCTGGTCATCCGCACCCCCAACGGCGCCGGCAACCAGCTGACCGCGCAGCACTCGCAGTCGCTCGAGGCGTGGTTCGCGGGGACACCCGGCCTGAAGGTCGTCGTTCCGGCCTCGCCCGCCGACGCCAAGGGGCTGCTCAAGAGCGCGATCCGCGACGACGACCCGGTGCTCGTCGTCGAGAACCTGCGCATCTACACCGCGAAGGGGCCCGTGCCCTCCGATCCCGAGTACCTCGTGCCGATCGGCCGCGCCGCAGTGGCACGCGAGGGCAGCGACCTGACCGTCGTCGCGCACTCCTACGCGACGGTGCGGGCGCTGCACGTCGCCGAGCGGCTCGCGGAGACCCACGGCGTCTCGATCGAGGTCGTCGACCTGCGCTCGCTGCGCCCGCTCGACGTCGAGACGGTCGCTGCGTCCGTCGCGAAGACCCACCGCGCGCTGTGCGTCGAGGAGGGCTGGCCGACCTACGGCGTCTCCGCCGAGCTCGCCGCGCGCATCCAGCACGCCTGCTTCGACGACCTCGACGCGCCGGTCGAGCGCGTCGGCATGGCCGAGGTGCCGCTGCCCTACGCGAAGAACCTCGAGTCGGCGGCGCTCCCCAACGAGGGCCGCATCGAGGCCGCGATGCTGCATGCGCTCGATCTGGCCCCCCGGCCGCGCGCGAACTAGAACACGATCGTCCGCGCACCGTCGACGATCACGCGATCGTCGAGGTGCGCGGCGACGGCCCGCGCGAGCACGATCCGCTCGACGTCGCGCCCCGTGCGCTCGAGCTCGGCGACGCCCTGGCGATGGTCGACGCGCATGACGTCCTGCTCGATGATCGGCCCGGCGTCGAGGTCCTCCGTCACGTAGTGCGCCGTGGCGCCGATCAGCTTCACGCCGCGCACACGGGCGCGCTCGTACGGGTTCGCGCCCGCGAACGCCGGAAGGAACGAGTGGTGGATGTTGATGACGGGCGCGCCGAGCGCGGCGAGGAAGTCGCCGCTGATGATCTGCATGTAGCGGGCGAGTACGACGAGCTCCGTGTCCGGGCGCAGCAGCTCGAGCATGCGCGCCTCGGCCTCGCGCTTGCGGTCGCGCTCCACCGGCACGTGATGGAACGGCACGCCGGCCTCGCGGGCATGCGGCTCGAGGTCCGGATGGTTCGAGATGACCAGCGTGACCTCGGCGGCGAGCTCGCCGTGGCGCCAGCGCGCGAGCAGGTCGTCGAGGCAGTGGTCGTAGCGCGAGACCAGGATCGCGAGGCGGCGCTGGTGCCCGTACGGGCGCAGCTCCCAGTCCATCGCGAAGCGCTCGGCGACCGCGCGCGCGAAGCGCCCGGAGAACTCCGCCTGGCGCGCCTCGAAGTCCTCGAGCACGAACTCCAGGCGCAGGAAGAACGAGCCGCCGGTCGGATCGGAGGACCACTGGTCGGAGGAGACGATGTTCGCGCCCTCCTCGTAGAGGAAGCCCGAGACGGCGGAGACGATCCCGGGCCGGTCGGCGCACGAGACCAGCAACCGCGCGGAGTGGTGGGGAACATCGACGGCGGTCACGCCCCGAAGTATCGTCGCATCCTCGCGGCGGCCGTCACCGCGATCGCCCGTGACGAGGGCTTTCACGTCAACGACGCCAAACGCCGGATCGCGACGCGTGCGGGCGCCCAGCGCGTCTGCGGGATCGTCGTCAACGAGCATCCGAACCTGGCCCGCCGCGACTTCGACCGGCTAAGGCCGTGCTCGGCGACGCGGCGTTGCAGGGCCCGGCGGCGGCCAACCGCGATCGATGGCCCCGGACGCCAAGCTCGCCCGCGATGCCACGCCCGCCGGCTACGGCA
>JAXDHR010000127.1:0-84772 GCA_034664425.1 Solirubrobacteraceae bacterium | reverse complement strand
CAGACGCTGGCGCGGATCCTCAACGTCCCGTTCGCGATCGCCGACGCCACAGCGCTGACCGAGGCCGGCTACGTCGGCGAGGACGTCGAGAACATCCTGCTCAAGCTCATCCAGGCCGCGGACTACGACGTCAAGAAGGCCGAGACCGGGATCATCTACATCGACGAGGTCGACAAGATCGCCCGCAAGGCCGACAACCCGTCGATCACCCGGGACGTCTCGGGCGAGGGCGTCCAGCAGGCGCTCCTGAAGATTCTCGAGGGGACGTCGGCCAGCGTCCCGCCGCAGGGCGGCCGCAAGCATCCCCACCAGGAGTTCCTGACCATCGACACGACGAACGTGCTGTTCATCTGCGGCGGCGCGTTCGCGAACCTCGACAAGGTCATCGAGCGGCGCATCGGCCACAAGGGCGTCGGCTTCGGGGCGACGATCGAGTCGCGCACGGAGAAGGACGCCGGCGCCGTCTTCGACAAGGTCCTCCCCGAGGACCTCATGCAGTACGGGCTGATTCCCGAGTTCATCGGCCGCCTGCCGGTCGCCTCTGCGGTCCACCAGCTCTCGCGCGAGGACCTGATCACGATCCTGACGGAGCCGCGCAACGCGATCGTCAAGCAGTTCCAGCGCTTCTTCAACTTCGACGGGATCGAGCTGGTCTTCTCCGGCGATGCGCTGCGCGCCGTGGCCGACCGCGCCGTCGAGCGCGAGACCGGCGCGCGTGGCCTGCGCTCGATCATCGAGGAGATCCTGCTCGAGGTGCAGTTCGAGCTGCCCTCGCGCCGCGACGTCAAGAAGTGCGTCGTGACCAAGGAGACCGTCGAGCGCGGCGTCAAGCCCACGCTCGTCACCGAGGCGCCCGCCGACGGCGAGTCGCCCGCCGCCAAGTCCGCCTGACCGCTAGCGCTGCTTCGGCGCGGCGGCCAGCAGGACGGCTCGGAACACGAACGGGGCGTGGTACCCGTTACCCCGGGGAAGTCTGTCCGGCGGTTTCAGCCGCCGACGCCGCGGCCGGCAGGCGCAAGGGGCAGGCCGAGAGCGCGGGCGCGCCGCAGGCTGCGCGGCGGCACGAAGATCAGCTGGCGTCTGAGGCGGCGCTCCGCGTAGTGCGCGCGCAGCCAGCCCGTCATGGCGACCGCCCAGCGGCCGTTGGGATTCCAGCCCGCGAGCGTGATGACCGCGGGATCCGCGGAGCGGATCTCGCGCGTCCAGCCCCGGAACCCGCCAGGCGTGTGCTTTACCTTCCAGAGCGCGACGCCCGAGCCGAGGTAGATGAAGCGGTCGGGGTTGCGCCGGTGCGTGAGCACGAGCGGGGTCGGATCGCCGAGCGCGTAGAGCGTCCCGTGTGGGCCGGCGAGCCGCTGCAGGTCGCGGGCCGTGGCCCGCTGGCGCAGCAGCTCGGTGTTGCGGGAGCTGCCCTCGGAGTACCACGCCCACGTCCCGACGGCGAGCACCGCGACGCCGGCCAGGATGATCGCTGCGCTCGCGCGCCGGGCGGGCGCACCAGGGACCAGCGACCGCAGGAGCTGGACCCCCTCGCCGACGCCGATCGCGGCGTAGGGGAGCAGCGGGTAGAGGTCGGGATAGCCCTGGAAGTCGCGGGCCGAGAAGGCGATCAGCGGCACCCAGGTGGCGAACACGACGCTGACGTAGGGATCGCGGATGGCGGGCCGCAGCGCGCCACGGGCGCGCGCGAGGCGCAGCAGCACCGTGAGTGGCAGCAGCGCGGTGCCGCCCCAGAAGAGCACCCGCGTGCGCCCGTAGTAGCCCGTCACGACGCCGGCGATGAAATCGAGCCGCTGTCCGAGCGTCTCGTGCCCGCGCTCGATCCCGGTGAGCGGGAAGTGGATCGCAGCCTCCACGAACTGCGCGAGCGCCCCGGCGAGCGCGAAGTACGCCACCACGACGACGACGGGGAGCGCCGAGCCGGCGAGCGCGAGCAGCGTCGGCCGGCGCCGCCGCCCCGACGGTGACAGGAGCAGCGCACCGAGCACTGCGGCGGCGGAGTAGATCACGAACGGCTGCCAGACGAGCGCGGCGAGCGCGCCCGCGGAGGCGCCCCAGAACCAGCGGCGGCGGGCGATCAGGGCCATCGCCGCGACCCCGAGGAAGATCCCCGGCGTCTTCGCGTCCGGGCCGCCGATGGCGTCGAGCGCGAAGCCGCGAAAGGACGCGAAGGTGATCGCCGCGGCGATCGCGACGACCGCCGAGCGCCACAGCGCGACGCCGAGCGCATACACCGTGGTGACCGCCAGGCACGAGAACGCGAAGAAGATCAGTCGCATGACGTGGACGTCGTCGCCGCCGAAGGCGCGCGTCCAGGCGGCGCCGGCGCCGGCGAAGATCGTTGCCAGCGGCGACTTCGGATCGAAGATGCTCAGATACGGCGCGACGCCGTGCGCGAACTGCTGGCCGCCGTAGGCGTAGATCGACTCGTCGCGGCGCAGCCAGTCGTCGAGGCTGAAGCGGCTGAAGAGCAGCCCGGCGAGGAGCAGCACGAGCAGCGCGCCGCCCCAGACCACGAGCCGGCTGCGGGGCGTGCGCGCCGTCGGGCTGCCTGCCCGGGCGGCGTCCTGGGAAGCCGTCGTGGCGGGGGACATGCGGGCCGCAGCATAGACGGGGATATGCGGGCACAATGCCCGCCGTGCCCCACGTTCTCATCACCGGCGGCAGCGGCTTCGTCGGCGCGAACCTGTGCGTCGGACTCGCCGCGCGCCATCCCGACTGGTCGATCACCGCGCTCGACAACCTCAAGCGGCGGGGGGCCGAGCTCAACCTCCCGCGGCTGCGCGACGCGGGCGTGCGCTTCGTTCACGGCGACGTCCGCGAGCACGCCGACCTGCTGGCGCTGGCGCGCGTAGACGCGATCGTCGAGTGCTCCGCCGAGCCGAGCGCGCTGGCCGGGACCGACGGCTCCCCCGACTACCTGGTGCGCTCGAACCTGTTCGGGGCCTACCACTGCCTCGAGCTGGCCCGTCGCGACGACGCGCAGGTCGTGTTCATCTCCACTTCGCGCGTCTACCCGTACGGCGCCCTGGACGCCCTCGCGTACCGCGAGACCCCGACGCGTTTCGAGCTGTGCCCCGAGCCGGGCGCGGGCGCGTCGGAGGCCGGGATCGCCGAGAACTTCCCGCTCGATGGGCCGCGGACGCTCTACGGGGCGACGAAGCTCGCGGCGGAGCACCTCGTCACCGAGTACGCGGCGGTGGCCGGCCTGCCGACCGTGATCGACCGCTGCGGCGTGATCGCCGGGCCCTGGCAGATGGGCAAGGTCGACCAGGGCGTCTTCACCTACTGGATGCTCGCCCACCAGATCGGCCGCCCATTGCGCTACATCGGCTACGGCGGCTCGGGCAAGCAGGTCCGCGACCTGCTGCACGTGGACGACCTGGTCGAGCTGATCGACCGTCAGCTGGCCGACCCCGAGGGCTGGCGCGGCGCGACGGTGAACGTCGGCGGGGGCCGCGACGTGTCGCTCTCGCTGACCGAGACGACGGCGCTCTGCCGGGAGCTCACGGGCCGCACGATCCCGGTCACCGGCTCGCAGGAGGATCGCCCGGGGGACGTGCGGATCTACCTCTCCGACACCGCGCGCCTGTTCTCACGGACCGACTGGCGTCCCCGGCACAGCGCCGAGGACGTCCTCAGCGATACGGCGGCATGGCTGCGCGCACATGAGAGCCTGGTGGTGTCCGCCCTGGCCTAGACGTGCTCATCTCTAGAATCGCCCGCGTATGCCGACGGTCATCGTCACAGGGTCCGGGGGGCTCATCGGATCCGAGGCCGCGGCGCGCTTCGCCGCGCTCGGTTTCGACGTCGTCGGGATCGAGAACGACATGCGCGCCGCCTTCTTCGGGCCCGACGCGTCCACCTCCGCGACGACGCGGCGGCTGGTCGACACGCTGCCGGGGTTCCATCACGAGTCGCTCGACATCCGCGACGCCGACGGCATCCTGCGCCTGTTCCAGCGCGTCGGCAAGCACCTGGAGGCGGTGATCCACACTGCCGCGCAGCCGTCGCACGACTGGGCCGCGTCCGATCCGCAGGTCGACTTCGCCGTCAATGCGAACGGCACGCTGAACCTCCTGGAGGCGACCCGCACGGTCAAGCCGGACGCGACGTTCATCTTCACCTCGACGAACAAGGTCTACGGCGATACGCCGAACCGCCTGCCGCTGGAGGACCGCGGCGAGCGGCTCGAGCTGCCCGACGACCATCCCTACGCCGGGGGGATCGACACGACGATGACGATCGACACGAGCATGCACTCGCTGTTCGGCGTCTCCAAGGCCGCGGCCGACCTGATGGTGCAGGAGTACGGTCGCTACTTCGACATGCCCACGGTCTGCTTCCGCGGCGGCTGCCTGACCGGGCCCCAGCACGCCGGCGCCAAGCTGCACGGCTTCCTCTCCTACCTGATGCGCTGTGCGGTGGTCGGGGAGCCGTACACGGTCTTCGGGTACGACGGCAAGCAGGTGCGCGACAACATCCACTGCAACGACGTCGTCGGTGCCATGGAGGCCTTCCACCGCGCGCCGCGCGCCGGCGCGGTCTACAACCTCGGCGGCGGCCGCGAGTCGAACTGCTCGATGCGCGAGGCGATCGCGGCCTGCGAGCGCATCTCCGGGCACACGCTGAACTGGACTCTGTCCGACCAGGCCCGGATGGGCGACCACCGCTGGTGGATCTCCGACCTCTCCGCGTTCAAGCGCGACTATCCCGGCTGGCAGCTGCGCTACGACCTCGAGACGACGCTGCGCGAGATCCACGACGCGCACGTCGAGCGCTGGGCGGCCCTCACATCGTGAAGGTCTCGGTCGTCATCCCGGCCCACAACGAGGCGGAGGCGATCGCCCCGACCGTCGGCGCGATCGAGGACGCGCTCGGCGCGGCTGGGCGCGATTACGAGATCATCGTCGTCGACGATGCGTCCACCGACGGGACGGGGGCGCACGTCCAGGCGCTCGCCGCCCGCAACTCCCGCATCCGCTGCATCCGCTCGCCGCTGCCGCCGGGCTTCGGCTTCGCGGTGCGCGCCGGCCTCGAGCGCTTCGACGGCGACGCGGTCGCGATCATGATGGGCGACGGGTCCGACGACCCGCACGACGCGCTGCGCTACTTCGAGCTGCTCGACGAGGGCTACGAGTGCGCGTTCGGCTCACGCTTCATCGCCGGCGGCATGGTCCGCGACTACCCGCGCCTCAAGCTCGCGATCAACCGGCTCGTCAACCTGGGCATCCGCGTGCTCTTCCGGCACGGCTACGACGACACCACGAACGCGTTCAAGGCGTACCGGCGCGAGGTGATCGAGAACGTCCAGCCGCTGCTCTCGCAGCACTTCAACCTGACGGTCGAGCTGCCGCTGAAGGCGATCACGCGCGGACATTCCTACGGCGTCGTGCCGATCAGCTGGACCAATCGCGCCGCCGGCGAGTCCAAGCTGGGGCTCAAGGAGATGGGGTCCCGCTACCTCTACATCGTGCTGCTGGTGTTCCTCGAGCACCACCTGGCGCGCGGCGACTACCGCCGCCCGGGCTATCGGGACCACCGCCCGCAGCCGGTACGGGCGGCCCTCACGCCCTCTTCGCGACGCTCCCGGGTTCGATGACGCGGGCGCTGCGATCGCGAGCCGTGCGGACGTGGGCCAGCGTGATCATCTCCGCGATCGCCCTCGTCTCGGTCGTCGTGTGGGCGAGCCACCAGGAGACGCCGCGCCTGCCGAGCGATCCCGGGCACATCGCCGAGCTGCTCGGGGCGGTCGCGCTCTACGGCGTCGCGACGTTGCTGCGCGGCTGGCGCTGGCACCGGATCCTGACTCGGCTCGGCGCGGGGCATCGCGCCGTCGACGCATGCGCGCTGACCACCGTCGGCTACATGGGCAACACGGTGCTGCCGGCGCGCGGCGGGGAAGTCCTCCGCACCGTCCTGCTGGCCGGACGCTCCGACCTGGGCAAGGGCGAGGTCCTGGGCTCGGTGATCGCGGAACGCGCGCTCGACGCCGTCTCGCTCGCCGTCCTCTTCGTCGCGCTGACCTGGGCGGGCATCGCCGGGACGCCGCTGGGCCAGCGTCCGGCGCTCGTCGCGGCCCTCGGGCTCGTGCTGCTCGTCGCGGCGGCGTGGGGCGTCCTGCAGGCGCGCCGGCGCGGACGGCTGCGTGGCTTCGCCGACCGGCTGCGACCGCTCCTGCGCGCCTCGCGCCCGCTGCTGTCGCCGTGGGGCGCCTCGCTGCTCGCCCTCTCGCTGGTCGTGTGGCTGATCGAGGGCGCGATCTTCTGGCTGGTGGCGCAGTGCCTCTCGCTGCCCGTCACGCCGGTCGACTGCCTGTTCGTCAACGTGCTCGCGTCCGTGTCCGCGCTGATTCCCGCGGCGCCGGGCTACGTGGGAACGTTCGACGCCGCCGTGATCTTCGCGCTCAAGACGCTTCAGGTCGCGGGTGGCCAGGCCGTCGCCTTCGTGATCCTCGTGCGCTTCGTGCTCTTCGTGCCGATCACGGTCGTCGGCCTGGCGTTCCTGCTCACCCGCTACAGCGCGGTCGGCCGCTTCTGGCGCCGGTCCGAGGAGCGACCGTGGGCGCTGCGGCGCCGGCGGCCCGTGCCAGAGTCGCCGGTCAGCTGACGCGGGTGATCCGCGGTCGGGCGCGCCTCGCGGTCGTCTGCGACCGCGGGCTCGACTGGGCGGTGCTGGCCTTTGCGGCCTGGACGGTGATCTACCACGTCTGCGTGATCGCCGGCGTCCATGCGGTCTGGGCGGCGGCGGCCGAGGTCCTCGCCGCGGTCGCCTGCGCCTGGCTCGTGGTCCGCGATCGCCGGCGCGAGCCGGACGAGGACGAGCCGCACGTCCCGGCCACGCCGGCCGCGCAAGGTCGCCGGCGGATCGCCGTCGGCGTGGCGCTCGCGGCGGCGACGGCCGCAGCCGTCGTGTTCGGGCTGACCGACGACGTCTGGGCGCCCGTCTGGGTCCTGTGGCTGATCGCGGCGCTGGCGGCACTCGTGGTCACGCTGCCGGCGGGCGGGCGCGGACCCGCGACTGACCGCGGCGGCGTCGCGGCGCTCGTCTGGGCCGTCGCGCTCGCGGTGCTCTCGCTGTTCATCGTCAACAACGACTCCGACGATGCGCAGTACGTCCATGTCGCGGGCTGGGTCGCGGCGCACGGGGTCTTCCCGGTGCGCGACACCCTGTTCACGCACGGGACGCTTCCGTCGCTGTTCTACCCGCCGATCTCCTCGTTCGAGGCGCTGCTCGGGACCGCGGCGCGCGGCCTGCCGGTGTCGGTGCCGACGTTCGTCTACCTCGGCGTCACCCCGCTCGCAAGCGCGCTCGCGGTGCTCGCGCTGTGGCGGCTGCTCCGGGCCTGGGGCGTTGAGCGGGTCGGTCTCGCCCTCAGCGTCGCGCTCGTCTTCCTGCTCTTCGACGGCGGCCAGCACTGGCTTCCGGGCAGCTACTTCATCGGCCGCCTGTGGCAGGGCAAGGTCGTCTACGTCGCGGTGCTGATCCCGCTCCTGCTCGTCGCGCTCCAGCGGTACGCGCGGCGCGGTGGACGGTGGGAGCTCGTGATGCTCGCCGCCGGCGGCATCGCGGCCACCGGGCTGACGACGACGGCGATCTTCACCGTTCCCGTGCTGGCCGCTGCCTGCATGGCGCCGCTGGCCCGGCGCCTGCCATGGCGCGCGCTGGCCGGGCTCGCCGCGACGGCCGCCTACCCGCTCGGCGCCGGCGTGGTCACGCTGGCGCTCGGCGGCCGCAACCCCGACGAGTACACCGACTCGCAGCTGGCGCCGGCGTTCCTGGCGCACCACGCGCTCGGCACGGGGTGGTACGGCGCGATCGCGCTGCTCGCCGCGCTCGCGGTGCCGGTGGCGATCCCGTGGCGGCCCGCCGCCCGGATGGTCGCCGCGACACTGCTGGTGCTCGCGCTGCTCTACACGCAGGGGGTGCCGGACGTGATCTTCCATGCCACCGGGCTCGGCCGCGTTCTCTGGCGGATGCTGTGGCTGATCCCCGTCGCGGCCGCGCTCGGGGCGGTCGCCGTCCGCTGGTCGCCGCAGCGCGCCGTGCTCCGCGCGCTGCCCGCGGTCGCCGCGTGTGCGCTGATCGCGATCGTCGGCGCGCCGATCTGGTCCGGCGCGGCGTTCGGTCGCCTCGCGGGCCACCCGTCGCTCAAGCTCAACGCGGGCGACGAGGCGGTCGCCCGGGCGATCCTGCGGCGCCTGCCGCCCGGCGCGCACGTGCTCGCGCCGCAGAGCACGAGCCAGGCGCTGCTCGTGCTCTCCGGCACGGTGACGGTCGTCAACCCGCTGAGCCGCTACACCAAGGCGCTCGACCAGTTCGGGCCGCCGGCCCACATGACCGCGCGCGTCACGCTCGGCAACTTCGCCGAGACCGGCGTCAACTCGCTGCGGCACGCGAACGCGGACCGCTTCGTGCTGCAGGCGCTGAACCGGCTGTTCGTGCGCTACGCGTGCCTGCGGCCCGGCCTCGGCCCGAGCGACGCGCTGCTCGCCCGCGCCGGCTGGAAGCGGATGCGCGGCATCCCCGTGCTCGACTGCCGTCGCGCGCCGCGGGGCGCCTAGCCCGTCCGCGCGCTCCAGAGCTCGCGCATGAGCGCCTCCCAGCGCGGCCCCACGGCGTCCATGCGGTAGCCGCGCGCCGTCGCGGCCGCGGCGTCGCCGCAGCGGCGGCGCAGGTCCGCGTCGGCCATGATCTCCGCCAGCCCGCGCGCGAGCCCGTCGACGTCGCGGTCCGGGACCAGCAGGCCGTTGCGGTGATCCTCGATCACGTCCCCCGGACCCGTCGGGCAGTCGAAGCTGACGACCGCCATCCCCTTGCTCATCGCTTCGAGCAGGACGAGCGGCAGCCCCTCGTGGCGCGAGCTGAGGACGAACACCGATGCCTGCTCCATGTCGGACGCGAGCTCGCGCGCCGGACCTTCGAGCGACACGCTGCCGCCGACGCCCGCTTCGCGGATCATGCGCTCGAGCAGCTCGCGGTCCTTGCCGTCGCCGCAGATCCGCAAGCGCCAGTCCGGGTGCTCGGCGACGACCGCGGGCCACGCCTGCAGCAGCATGTCGTAGCCCTTCTGCGGCGTCAGCCGGCCCGCGGCGAGGACCGTGCGGGCGTCGACGTCGGCGCGGCCCGGGCCCATGTCGCGGACGGTGTTCGGGATGCGTTCGATGCGGGCACGGCCCTTGAGGTGCTTGCCGTAGGACTGGCCGTCGCGCGCGGTCAGCACCGTGAGGGCGTCGAGCCGCGGGTACAGCCGCGGCATCGCGCGGCGCAGGGGGCGCGCGTGGTGGTCGAGGTGCATCTGCTCCTGGCCGATCAGCACGAGTCCCGGGGGCGAGAGCCGGGCGGCGACGAGGTTGAGGCCAGGGCGCGTCGTGATCAGGAAGCCGGTCGCGCGGCGCAGGTGGCGCACGAGCTGGATGTCGATCCAGAGGCTGAAGCCCTTCGCCGTCCGGTCGGCGGGCGGCATCAGCACGCTCGCGCGGCGGCCGAGCAGCTTCTGCAGCGGGCCCCGCCGCGCCCCGTCGCGGCGATCCTCGAGCGCGACCACGCGGACCCCCGGCGGGAAGTCGCCGAAGAAGGCCGTCTCGCGCGTGCGGCCGACGCTGAGCAGCTCGACCTCGTAGCCAGCGGCCGCCAGGTGGCGCGCCAGGTTGAGGTTCGCGCGGATCGTACCGCCCATGCCCCAGGCCGTCGTGAGCATGATGATCACGCGCCGATCGCCACCGCGGCGATCGGCGGCCGTCGGCTGCGCGCGCACGACGTGCAGCAGCGCCTTGCGGACGAGCCGGAACGCGGTGTGCTTCGCCCGCCGCATCACGAGAGCACGCGATCCACGAGGCGCGACGACGCCTGGCCGTCGTCGAGCTCGCAGAAGCGCTCCTGGAAGGCCGCGTAGCGGTCGGCGTAGCGGCGCTCGACGTCGCCCATGGCCTGCAGCGCCTCCCCGAGCGCATCGGTCGTGCGCAGCAGCGGGCCTGGGACGGTCTCCGCGAAGTCGAGGTAGAAGCCTCGGATCTCGTCCTCGTAGGCGTCGAAGTCGTAGGTGTAGAAGAGCATCGGCCGTCCCGTGTTGGCGAAGTCGACCATCATGGACGAGTAGTCCGTGACGAGCACGTCGGCGGCGAGCATCAGCTCGGTGCCGTCCGGATAGCTCGAGACGTCGCGGACGAAGCCGTCGGGCGTCGTGGGGACGGCATCGGCGACGTAGTGGTGCTTGCGGTAGAGGATCACGGTGTCGCCGCCCACGGCCGCCCGCAGGCGGTCGATGTCCAGGCGCTGGTCCATCCGGTAGCGACCGCGCTGGTCGCGCACGCTGTCGCGGTAGGTCGGCGCGTAGAGGATCGTCCGGACGCCGTCGGGGATTCCCAGCCGCCGCCGCAGGGCGCGCGCCGCCTCGTCGCGGCCGGGCCGGGTGAGGAAGTCGGTGCGCGGATAGCCCGTCTCGAGCATCTCGCCCTCGATCGCGTATGCGCGCCGCAGGATCGGCGTGGAGAAGCGGTTGGGGGAGACCACGTACTGCCAGTTGGCGACCTGCTGCTCCCAGCGGTACTGGAAGCGGCGGACCGTCTTGCGCGTGGTCGACACGTCGAGGCCCAGGCGCTTGAGCGGCGTGCCGTGCCAGGTCTGCACGCACGTCTGGCCGTCGCGGCGGGCGAACCAGGTCGGGAAGTGGTCGTTGGCGATCACGTAGCGCGCGTCGGCGAGCGCCTCGTGGTACTCGCGGCTGCCCTCGCGCAGCACGGTCGTCCCCTCGGGCGGCCGGCAGAGCCCGTCGCGCACCACCCACAGGTGCTCGACCGGCGCGTCGCGGCGCAGCAGCTCCTCGTGGATGGCGCGCGGGCTGTCGGAGTACTGCCGACCGCCGTAGCTCAGGTAGACGACCGCGTCACGCAGGGGGCGGTCGCGGCGGGCGGCGTACGCCGAGGCGGCGAGCCGGCTCTGGTGGTAGCGGCCGCGCTCGTCGTCGTCGAGCGCGCGCAGGACGCTGAGCAGGGCGCGGGCGTCACGGCCGGCGGTGAGGTGGTACGGCTTGTGATCGACGGTGGTGCGCAGCTCGCCGATCGACGGCGCCAGGATGGCGGGCGCCATCGGCCCCTGCGGGTCGCCGCGGCCGTTGAGCCGCCAGATCCCGGGCGCCAGCGACAGCGGCCCGGCGAGCGTGTCGATGCGCGCGGGCGTCAGCGCGGCGGTGAAGCGGCCCGACTCGGGGTCGCGCTCGACAGCGAAGGCGTGGCCCTCGTTGCGGTCCTCGTCGTAGAACACGAGCTCGCGCAGCGGCACGTCGGGCGCGAGCTCGCCGGCGACCTCGAGCGTGCCGTCGGCCGACCAGCGGGCGTCGGTCAGCAGCGACCGGGCGTGTCGCTCGGAGACGGCGGCGCGGCCCAGCCGGCCGCGGACGAGCGCGATCTCGTGCGAACCCCGGCGCCAGACCGACGCGACGTTGGCCTCGGGCAGCGCGATCGGGAGCCGCTCGGCGCCGAGCGCGACGGTGAGGTTCCAGACGTTCTCATCAGGGTCCGCGGGGCGCTCGCGGTCGATCTTGCGCAGCCGCTCGAGTGGGATGCGCGCGCTGAAGCGCTCGCCGTCCCGCTCGAGCGGCAGCGTCATGGTGCGCCCGTCCTGGCGGGCGAGCTCGAGCTTGGGCCCGGCCTTGGACGGCAGACGAGCGGCCCCGGAGAGCACGAGCGCGTCGCCGTCGAGCGCATGGCGCTCGATCCGCAGCCAGCGATGGCGCACCTCGACGACGGGACGCCCCCACCAGGTCACCCCGGCCGCGACGGTGACCGACTCGCGGGCGGGCAGGTCGATGCCCTGGATCGAGCCCGGGACATCGACCGTGAGCCGCGTGCGGCGGTGGACCGAGCCGGCGCGGACGTGCGCGTTGAGCTCCCAGTTGCCCTCCGGCCAGCGCCCCGCGACGCCCAGCCGGCGCGGGTCGAGGCTCGCCTCGAAGCCCGACCAGGTCGCATCCGAGAGCGGCTGGTTGGCCTTGGCGGTCGCGTCGGGGCGGCGCACGGCCCGGGTCCTGAAGCGCACAGCGGCGACGCGCGCGCGCACACGCCGCAGGCGGCCGGACCGCAGCGCGGTGATCGTCAGCGTCTGGGTGTCGCGATCGGGCGCGCCGATGCCGCTGATGAAGCCGAAGCCCCTGACCACGAGGCGCCCGTCCTCGAGGCGCATGTCCTCGAGCGTCGCGCGCAGCTCGAGCTCGCGGTCGAGCCGGTAGACCGACTTCGGGATGGCGAGCTCGCCGTCGGTCCGAAAGGGATAGTCGCCGTACCACCTCCGGCCGATCCGCACGGGGGGCGTGGTCAGCAGGTCCTCGCGCTCGAAGCGCAGGACCTCGGCGAGCTCGGGCAGCTTGCGGCGGCGTACGAGATGCCACTTCAGGCGCTCGATCGCCTCGAGGTCGTCGTAGACGCCGTCCGACGCGCGATCCAGGAACGCGTTGACGCGCTCGAGGAACAGCTCCTGGTAGTCGGGGTCGGCCCGGTCGAGGAGGTTGAGGTGGTAGCGCAGGTCGTCGGCCACCACGCTCGCCTGGTACCAGCGGCGCGCGCGGCGCGGCCCGCGCTCGGCGAGGAAGTCGTCGACCTGCTGCACCGCGGCGAGCCGATCGAGCAGCACGCGCGGCTCGAGCCGGCGCTGGGTGATCGACAGCTCGCCGTCCTCGCGGATCCGGTACAGGTAGACCGGGTCGGCCACGACGTCGACCGAGCGCGCCATGAAGTGCGCGGGAAGCGTGATCGGGATGTCCTCGTGCACGACGCCCTCGGGGAAGCGGAAGCCGTGCTCGTCCCAGAACGAGCGGCGGAAGAGCTTGTTCCACGCCGTGCGGTCGGCCAGCAGGGGCCGGAAGCGCGTGACGTGGGTCTTGAGCTGCGTGCGAGCGAACGTCTCGGCGAGGAACTTCGACTGCGAGGTCGCGCCCCAGCTCGTCAGCCGGTGGACGTTGCCGCTCGCGAAGTCCGAGCCGGACTCGCCGAGCGCGGCGAGCAGCAGCTCGTAGGCGTTCGGCGGCAGGACGTCGTCGGAGTCGAGGAACGCGAGGTACTCGCCCGAGGCGGCGTCGATGCCGGTGTTGCGGGCCTTGCTCAGGCCGCCGTTCGGCTGGGTGAGCAGCTTGAAGCGCACGTCGGCGGCGGCGAACTCGCGGGCGATCGCGCTGCTCCCGTCGGTCGAGCCGTCGTCGACCATGACGATCTCGAGGTCCGAGACCGTCTGGGCCGCCGCGGACTCCAGGCACGCCGCCAGGTAGCGCTCGACGTTGAAGATCGGTACGACGACGCTGATCCGGGGCACCCGACTCATCCTATGAGGCGCGCAGGGAGCGCACGGCGGCGCGCACGCGCCGCCGGTAGCGCACGGGAATCCGCCGGGTCAGGCGCATCCGCAGCGTGCCGCGGCGCTGCACGCGCAGGCGTTCCGCCAGCTCGTCCATGCGGCCCGCCCGGACGAGGTCCCACTTCCAGCGGTCGGTTTCGGCCACCTCGTCGAGCGCGCCCGGCCGGGCCCGCGCGAGCAGCGCGTTGACCCGCTCCAAAAACAGCGTTCGGTAGGCCGGGTCGGCCTTGTCGAGGACGTTCAGGTGGTACCGGAGGTCGTCGGCGAAGACGCTCTCCTCGTACCAGTGGCGCGGCTCGTCGTAGCCCCGCTCGGCCAGGAAGGCGTCGACCTCCTCGATGGCCGCGAGACGGTCCAGCAGCACCCGCTGCTCGAGCCGGCGCTGGGTGATCGAGAGCACTCCGTCCTCGCGCGTCCGGTACAGGTACACAGGCTCGGAGAGGACGTCGACCGAGCGGGCGAGGAAGTGCAGCGGGAGGATCACCGGGATGTCCTCGTGCACGCGCCCCTCGGGGAAGCGGAAGCCGTGCTCGTCCCAGAACGAGCGCTTGAAGAGCTTGTTCCAGGCCGTGCGATCGGCGAGCAGCGGGCGGTCGCGCGTGACGTGCGTCGCCATGCGCGTCTCGGCGAACGTGCGCTCGAGGAAGCGGGCCTGCGACGTGCCCCAGGTCGACAACCGGTGCACGTTGCCCGTCGCGAAGTCCGAGCCGCTGCGCTCGAGCGCACCGAGCAGCCGCTCGTAGGCGTCGAGCGGCAGCACGTCGTCGGAATCGAGGAAGGCGAGGTAGTCCCCGGTGGCGGCCGGCAGGCCGGTGTTGCGCGCCGCGCTGAGCCCGCCGTTGGGCTGGGTCAGCAGCCGGAAGCGGGGGTCGCGCGCCTCGAACTCGCGCGCGATCGCGGCGCTGCGGTCGGTCGACCCGTCGTCGACCATGATCACCTCGAGGTCGCCGAACGTCTGGCCCGCGGCCGACGCGAGGCTCTCCGCGAGATAGCGCTCGACGTTGTAGATGGGGACGATGACGCTGATCCGCGGCACGGCGCAGCCATCCTAGGAGGGGCGCAGTGACCGCACCGCGCGGCGCAGGCCGCGGCGGTAGCGCAGCGGCACGCGGCGTGCGATGCGCACGCGCAGCGACGCCGGCGCCGGGGCGGGTGCGCGGCGGCGCCGGCGCGGCTTGGCCGCGGTGATCGTCGACTGCGCGATCGCCTCGGCCTCCGCGTAGAGCTCGCCGAACGCCGCGCGCGAGGAGTCGAGGCCGGCGCGCGCCGGCTCGGCGTCGCCGTCCTCGCGTGCGAGCGCGGTGATCTGCTGCCAGACGTCCTCGGCCATCACGCGCACGCGCTCGGGGACGTCGAGGTCCGCCCACGTCACGCGATTGCGGTGCAGCGTCGGGTCCACGAACGCGTCGACCTGCGGGAAGCGCTCGCGGTCGATGCCGGCGAGGAGCGGGATGTCGAGCAGGCGTCCGACGCGCTGGAGCTCGCTCTCCCATTCCTGCAGCAGGCGCTCGTAGCCCACGAACGCGCGCTGGGTGCCGCGCGTGAGCCGCTCCGTCTCGAGCGTCACGTTCAGCCACGCCGCCGCCCGGCTCGCGTCGGTCTGCCAGGTGCCGTAGGACTTGCGCGCGCTGGCGACGATCTCCGCCGGGTGGCGCAGCATGGTCACGAACGACGTCGCGATGCCGAGGTCGTCGGCGCAGCGCCTCCACAGCGGGAGGAACCAGACCGTGCGCGGGTCCTTGACCACCACCGTGTCCGCGGCCGCGAACTGCGTCCGCAGCCAGTCGCGCACCTCGCTGCGCACCGCCTCGTCATCCGCAACGGCCCCTGTGCTCGCCCACGCGGCGGGGCGCGAGTCGTTGACCGTGATGCGGCGCGCGCGCAGCAGCCGCTGGTGCAGGTCGACGACCCACTGCGGCTCGCCGAAGCCGCGCGGGTTGGTGTCGTCGGCCTTGACCTCGGGCTGGGGGATGTGGAAGCCGGCCTGGCCGAGCATGCCGGTGAGCAGGCTCGTGCCGCTGCGGCCCACGCCGACGACGAGGACCAGGCGCTTCGTCTCGGCGCTCATCGGGTGATCGGCTCCGTCGGCGCGGCCGCCGCCACAGGCTCGCCGAGCCACACCCGCCGGACCACGCGCTCGGCGGCATGGCCGTCCTCGAGCGAGCAGAAGCGCTCGCGGAAGGCGGCTCGCGAGCGGCTCGACGCCTCGTCCCACGCGGCGCGCGAGCGCAGCGCGGCCGCGAGCTGCGCCTCCGTCCGCGTGACGAGGCCGGGGCCCTCGGCCATCAGATCGAAGTACGTGCCGCGGATCGAGCGGTAGGTCTCCCAGTCGGGCGCGTGGATGACGATCGGCCGGTCGAGGACGGCGTAGTCGAACATGAGCGACGAGTAGTCTGTCACCAGCACGTCGGCGGCCAGGCAGAGCTCCTCGATCGAGGGATGCGCCGCGACGTCGCGCAGCCGTCCCTGTCGGTGCAGGTCGCGCAGCACCGGATCCGCCTCGTGGAAGTAGTGCAGTCGCGCGAGCAGCACGAACTCCGGCCCGAGCGCGTCGGCCGCGGCGGCGAGGTCGAGCACCGGCACGTAGCCCTGCTGGTACTCGCGGTGCGTCGGCGCGTAGAGCACCGCGACCTGTCCCGGATCGAGCCCGAGGTTCGCGCGGGCCGCGGCGGTCTCGGCCTCGCCGGCGCGGGCGAGCACGTCGTTGCGCGGGTAGCCCGACTCGATCGACTCGTAGCGCGTCGGGTAGACGCGCTCCCAGATCAGCGTCGAGAAGACGTTCGCGGAGACGCTGAAGTCCCAGCGCCGGCAGCGCCGCAGCAGCGCCGGGAAGTTCATTCGGCTGCCGGTCACGGGATGGCGCTGGAGGTCGAGGCCCATCTGCTTGAGCGGCGTGCCGTGGTGGGTCATCACGTGCACGGTCCCGGGCCGCTTGACGAGGTGGTCGGGGAAGTTGACGTTGTTGACGAAGTACTGGGCGCGGGCGATCACGTCGTAGTACTCGCGGGTGCCCGGGACCACGTGCTCGACGCCGGGCGGCAGGCTCTCGACCGCGTCGCGCTTGACCACCCACACGCCGCGCATCTCGGGCACGAGCTCCCGCGCCGCCTCGTAGATCGCGCGCGGGTTGCAGGAGTAGCCCCGGTACCAGTAGGCGGCGAAGACCGCGAGGTTCGGGTCGATCGGGGCGTGGCGGCGTGCGCGGTAGTAGCGGCGCAGCTCGAGGTTGCGGGCGCGCGAGAGCGTCCGGCGGCGCAGACGGCCGGCGCCGCGGCGGCGGGCGCCCAGCCCCCGGCGGCGCTCCTGGGCCGCCTCGAGCAGGCGGAAGGCGCGGTGATCGCCGCGCTCGAGCAGCCGGTGTCGAAGGCGCGCGACGCGTCCGCGCGGCTGCGGCTCGTCGCCGCGGCGGTGGCGGCGCTGGCCGGCGGACATCGCCGCGAAGAACTCGCCGCGGCGGGCGGCCGGGACGCGCCGCAGCAGCGCGAGCTGCTGGCGAAGCAGCGCGGGGGCGACGAGCCGCGCACGCTCTGCCGGCAGCTCCGGGTGCGCGTCGAGGAACGCGAAGACGGCGTCGGCGGCCGTGAAAACGTCGAACGGCGAGCCCGGCTCCGGGGTCGCGTTCGCCGGCCGGCGGCGGACGTACCCCGCAGCCGGCGAGGCCGTGATCCGCTGCGCGGCCAGCAGTGCCGGCCAGGTCAGCGCGAGCTCGCCGTGGCGGTGCGGGGCGAAGCGCGCGCCGATCGCCTCCAGGTGCGCGCGACGGAACGCCTTGTTCCAGACCACTGGGGCCAGCTCCGCGACGCCGGGCCGCTGCTCCAGCGGGCGCGGCTCCCCGTCGGCGACCCGCGCCAGCACGGCTGCGTGCGACCCTGGCCGCGTGCGCCCCAGCGCGTCCGCGACCTCGTGCCCGACCAGCAGCACGTCGGGCCGGGTCGCGCCCAGCGTCCGCGCGACCGTGTCCACCGCTCCCGCCGGCAGCAGGTCGGTCGTCTCGACGAACCAGACATAGTCGCCGCGCGCGAGCTCGAGCGCGCGGTTGCGCGCCGCGCCCGGACCGGCGCGCTCGGCGAGGTGCTCGACGCGCACGCGATCGTCGCGCGCGGCGAGCTCGTCGAGCAGCCGCGGCGCGTGGCCGGGCGAGGCGTCGTCGACGACCACGAGCTCGACGTCGGCGAGATGGTGCGCCAGCAGGGAGTCGGCGCAGCCCTCCAGGTAGGCCTGCTCGCCGTGGACGGCCAGCGCGAAGGTCAGCAGGGGCATGCGACGAGGGGCGACATCGCCTGCCAAGCTAACGCATCGATGTCGCGCCTCTTCGCCGAGCCGCCCGTCCTGTGCGGACACCGCGGCTGCGGCAAGGGCGTCGTCGGCGGCGAGCGCGAGAACACACTCGGCTCCTTCCGGGCGGCGGTCGACGCGGGCCTCGGCTGGGTCGAGGTCGACGCGCGCTTCACGGCCGACGACGTGCTCGTCGCACGCCATGACCCGGCGGTCGAGGACGGCCGCTTCGTCGCCGACCTGCGTGCGGAGGAGACCGACGCGCTCGGCCTCATGCGGGTCTCCGACCTGCTCGAGGCGCTGCCCGCGGAGATCGGCGTCGACATCGACGTCAAGACCTCGCTGGAGGATGCACTGCGCCCGCGCGACGCGACCACGGCGGCGCTCGTCGCGCGGCTCGTCGCCGCGGAGCGGGGCCGCCGGCCACTGCTGGTCACGAGCTTCGACCCGGCCGCGCTGCTGATCGTGCGCGAGCGGGCGCCGGGCGTACCCGTGGGACTGCTGACCTGGATGCGCTTCCCGCTGCGCAAGGCGATCGCGTCCGCCGTGCACCTCGGCGCCGATGTCGTCGCGCCCCACGTCGGATCCTTCCCGCTCGGGCCGCACGCGGCTCGCGCCGGCATCGAGCACGACGGGGCGCACGCCGTGCGGGTCGCCCATCAGGCCGGCCTGCAGGTGGTCGCCTGGTGCCCGCAGCCCGACGAGGAGGACGCCTTCGCCGAGGCCGGCGTCGACTGCCTCGTGGTCGACGGCGCTCCGGCCGCGCTGGCCCGCCGGGCGGGCGGCTGACTCAGGCCGCCGGGCGCCGGCCCTGCAGCAGGGCGGTCACCCCGAGCCCGGCGGCGATCGGCAGGTAGAGCGCGGCGATCAGCCCGTAGCGGTAGCTGAACACCGAGAGCGCCTGGGCGATGGTCAGCGCGGCGAGCACGAAGCCCGCGACCAGCGCCGCGTCGAGGCGCAGCCGCAGGCTCCCGCGACGGGTCACGAGCGCGGCGAGCGCGGCGATCACGCAGGCGGCCAGCAGCGGCCCGTAGGTGTAGACGACGCGCTGGTAGTCGTGCAGGACGCGCGAGACGCCAGGGTTCAGCCGCGGCCGTACGACCATCCGGCTGACGAGCCGGCTCGGCGTGATGGGGTGCAGCTTGTGCAGCCGCGGGATGCCGGGGCGGATCGGGCCTCGGTAGCCCGGGTAGCCCCAGTGGCGCGGGTC
This sequence comes from Solirubrobacteraceae bacterium, assembly GCA_034664425.1. Classification (GTDB taxonomy): domain Bacteria; phylum Actinomycetota; class Thermoleophilia; order Solirubrobacterales; family Solirubrobacteraceae; genus DATBDM01. Next base: position 65,943 of record JAXDHR010000127.1, on the reverse strand, counting down.
CGCCGGGAACTGCCAGACCTGGACCGGGTAGTCGTTGGGGCCGATCCGGTGGCCCGGCTCGAAGTAGTGGACGACGCCCCGCGCGACGACCCGGATGTAGTCGAGCGGCTGCTGCTCGACGACACGCAGCGCGAAGCTGCGGATCCGGAAGTCGTCCTTGCGCCCGCGGATCGGCGACCTGCGGCTCCACAGGTAGCTGTTGGTCGTCAGCCGGTGATTCGGGTCCGGGCACAGCGAGCGCTGATCGACCGGAACGCCGTGCAGCTTCGCGCAGTCGGCGAACGGCGCCACGCGCGCGTAGAGGAAGCGGCCGCCCGTGCTCTCGAACGCGAACGAGCCGTGCTGGTGGTGGAACAGCGTCGTGTAGCCGCCCGCGATCACCAGCCAGCCGGCCGCGAAGCCGAGCAGCGGGCGCCAGCCGACGCGGCGCGCCAGCAGGTACACGAAGAAGACGGCGACGAGCCCGACGCCGACGCTGCGCGTCACCCCGGCATAGCCGAGCAGCAGGCCGCCGACCGCGGCGGCCGGTACCGAGAGGCGGTCGCTCCACAGCAGGGCGATGAGCGCTCCGGCCAGGCACGCGTGATACAGCGTCTCGGACATGATCGCGTGCTCGACGACGATCAGGTACGCGTCGACCGCGGCGGGCACGACGCACAGCGCGGCCAGCCAGCGCGGCGCGCCGCGCCGGACCAGCAGCGCGTAGAGCGCGACGACCAGGGCGATGCCGATCGCGTGCTGGAGGGCGATCAGCGCCGCCGCGCTGCCCGCGTGCCAGAACGGGCTGACCAGCAGCGCATAGCCCGAGACGCGCGTAGGCGTCAGGATCCCGGTGGCCGCGGCCTTGACGTAGCCGTTGCTGTCCGAGAACCAGATGCCCGGGTAGATCGCGATCTCCGCGAGCACACGCAGGACGACGGCGGCCGCGACGGGAAGGAGAACCGGCCAGTGCCGCCGCAGGAGCGACCGGGCGCCACCGGAAACCGACGCCGCGCGGCGGCTCGTGGCCCCCGTGCGTCGCTCGTTGACCACCGTCTCGGCCACTCCGGACTAGGCTACCGCTCGCTCCAGGCCCAGCCGTGAAGCGGCGGCGAGCACCTCCTCCCGCCAGCTCGGGACGAGACCGGCGCGCGTGCGCCGGTCGGCGAGGTCGTCCGCGCAGAGCACGAGCTCGTGGCGCAGCGCGTGCAGTAGCTCCGCGCCGCACCACGGCACGCCGGGAGCGACACGCTCGAGCAGCTCCGGCCGCCCGTCGGCGAGCGCGACCACCGCCGGCGCCTCGGTGCCGTAGCGGCGCACGAGCCGCTCCGGCGCGGCGACCGCACGCAGCGCCGCCGGCGGCGCCGCGCCGACGAGCGGCAGCCGCGCCGTCCGGCACGGACGTCCCGTCAGCCGGTCGACGGCGTCCTGGGCCATCGCGCGGTAGGTCGTGAGCTTGCCCCCGACGACGGCCAGCGCGCCCGTGTCGGGGTCGTCGAGCACCGCGTGGCGCCGCGAGAGGTCGGCGCTCTCGGCCGCCTCGCCGGCGAGCAGCGGCCGCAGCCCGGCGTAGCGGCCGACGACGTCGTCCGCGGTCAGCCGCAACGACAGTGCCGCGCTCGCCAGCCCGAGCAGCTCGGCCTCCTCCGCGGGCGTCGGGCGGGGCTCGTCGCTGAGCGCGTCGACCGCGACGTCGGTGAGCCCGATCGCCACGAGCCCGTCGGAGCGGGGGAGGGCGAAGACCCAGCGCCCGCGCTGGGCGGGGACGGGGATGTTGACCGCGGCGCGCGGCGATCCGAGCCGCTCGGCCGCGACGAGCAGGTGCGAGCCCTGGCTCGGTCGCAGCGTCGCGGCGGCGCTCAGCTCGCCCGTCCAGACCCCCGTGGCGAGCACGACGCGCGCGGCGCGCAGGCGCAGCGGCCCGCCGCCGGCCTCGTCGACGGCGTCGGCGCCCTCGGGGTCGACGCTCGTGACGCGCACGCGCGTGAGAATGCGGGCGCCGTGCGCCGCGGCGGTGCGCGCGACGGCGATCACGAGCCGCGCGTCGTCCTCGAGCTGCCCGTCCCACGAGAGCAGACCGCCGCGCAGGCCGTCCTCGGCGAGCGCGGGCGCCAGCCGGCGCGCCTCGAGCGCGCTGATCCGCCGCGCCGGCGGCAGCAGCGATCGGCGGCTGCCGGCGCCGGCGCGCATCCCGTCGCCGATCCGCAGCCCGGCCATCGCCGTCAGGGCGGTCGCCCGGGCCGTGCCCGGCGCGAGCGGGATCACGAACGGCAGCGGGCGCACGAGGTGCGGCGCGACGTGGGTCATCAGCGCGGCGCGCTCGCGCGCGGATTCCCAGGCCAGTCCCCACTCGCCGTGGGCGAGATAGCGCAGGCCGCCGTGGACGAGCTTGGAGCTCCAGCGGCTCGTGCCGTGCGCGAGGTCCGCCCGCTCGACCAGCGCGACCGTGAGGCCGCGGCTCGCGGCGTCGAGCGCGATGCCGGTGCCGGTGATGCCGCCGCCGACGACGAGCACGTCGACGCGCTCGCCCTCGGCCAGCGCGGCCAGCTCCTGCGCGCGGCGCGCGGGCGTCAGCGACGCGCGGCTCACGGGCGCAGGTAGCCGTCGACGGCGCGGCTCAGCTCGACCCACGGATCCAGCGGCGCGCCGTGGTCGGCGCGGGCGGCGAGCACGAAGCCGCGGGCGATCAGCTCGATCCCGGCGGCCAGCACCGACGGGGCGCCCGCGCGCACCGAGCCGTCGCCGGCGCCGCGCTCGAGCTCGGCCGTCAGGTCGGCGATCGCCATCCGCTGCATCCCCCCGAGCCGCTGCGTCACGTAGGGGAGCAGCAGCTCGGGATCGAGGTCGAGCAGCCGCGCGAACAGGGGGTCGCGCGCGAGCGCGCTGGCTCCGTGGACGGCGACCGCGACGACGCGCTCGCGGCAGCTCGCCTCACTGCGGGCGGCGCCGCGCGCCGCCGCCACGACCGCGCCGAACTCGTAGGTCATGAGCGCGGCGAGCAGCGCTTCGAGATCGGGATAGCGGCGGTAGAGCGTCATCCGGCTCACGCCCGCGCGGCGGGCGACGTCGGAGAACGTCGTCCGCCGCACGCCGACGGCGAGCACGCAGGCACGCGCAGCGTCGAGCAGATCGTCACCCGCCGGCGCGGCTTCGAACTCGGTGCGGGCGAGACGCTGTGACACAGGCTGTCGAACTGTAACAGCGTGTGCGAAGCCCTAGACTCAGCGCGCGCAGATGGCCGCAGCCGACCTCGAGAACCGCACCCGCTACGACCCGGCCGAGACCGAGGAGCGGGTGTTCGCGCGCTGGCGCGAGTCGGGGCTCTTCCACCCGGCGCCGGAGGGGACGCCGGACGAGAACTACTCGATCGCGATTCCGCCGCCCAACGTCACCGGCGTGCTGCACATGGGCCACGCGCTCAACGGGGCGGTCCAGGACGCCCTGATCCGGCTCAACCGCATGCGCGGCAGGCGGGCGAAGTGGATCCTGGGCACCGACCACGCCGGCATCGCGACCCAGAAGCAGGTCGAGCGGCTGCTCGAGTCCGAGGGCACCTCGCGCGAGGCGCTCGGGCGCGCGGCCTTCGAGGACCGGGTGTGGCGCTGGCGCGAGCAGTACGGCTCCTCGATCATCGACCAGTACACGCGGCTCGGCGCCTCGGCGGACTACGACGAGGAGCGCTTCACGCTCGACGAGCGCTACGCCGAGGCGGTCCTGAAGGTCTTCGTCGAGCTCTTCGAGAAGGGCTACATCTACCGCGACAACCGCATGATCAACTGGGATCCCGGGCTGCGCTCGGCGGTGTCGGATCTCGAGGTCGAGGAGCGCGAGGTCACCGACACGCTGTACTCCGTCGACTACCCGCTGGCCGCGGGCAACGGCTCGGTGACCGTCGCGACGGTGCGGCCCGAGACGATGCTCGGCGACACGGCAATCGCGGTGCACCCGGACGACGACCGCTACACGCGGCTGATCGGCGAGACCGCGATCCTGCCGCTGATTGGGCGCCGGCTGAAGATCATCGCCGATCCCTACGTCAAGCCCGAGTTCGGCACCGGCGCGCTGAAGATCACCCCCGGCCACGACCCCAACGACTTCGAGATCGGCCGCGCGCATGGGCTCGAGGAGATCACGGTGATCGGCGAGGACGGCCGCATGACCGGGGCGGCCGGCGAGCGCTTCGCGGGCCTGACCACGCTCGAGGCGCGCGACGCCGTCGTCGCCGCGCTGCGCAAGGAGGGGCGGATCGCCCGCACCGAGCCGTACGTCCACAACGTGCCCTTCTCGGAGCGCTCGGGCGAGCGCATCGAGCCGCTGATCTCGCTGCAGTGGTTCATGCGCATGGAAGAGCTCGTGCGCCCGGCCGTCGCGGCGGTCACCGACGGGCGCATCCGCATCCACCCTGAGAACTGGACGCGCGTCTACCTCAACTGGATGGAGAACATCCGGCCATGGTGCATCTCGCGCCAGCTGTGGTGGGGGCACCGGATTCCCGTCTGGTACCGCGGGGACGAGACCTACGTGGGCACCGAGCCGCCGCGCGGATCGGGCTGGCAACAGGATCCCGATGTGCTCGACACGTGGTTCTCGAGCGGCCTGTGGCCGTTCGCGACGCTCGGCTGGCCCGACCGGACCGACGAGCTGAAGGCCTTCTACCCGACCGACGTGCTGTCGACGGGTCGCGAGATCCTCTTCCTGTGGGTGGCGAGGATGATCATGCTCGGCCTCGAGTTCGCCGGAGACGTCCCGTTCAGCGACGTCTACCTGCACTCGATCATCCAGGCCCCCGACGGTCGCCGCATGTCGAAGTCGCTGGGGACCGGGGTCGACCCGCTCGCCCTGATCGACGGCGGTCCGCGGCCGCCCGTGTTCGGGGACGGGACGCACCCGCCGGGGGACTTCCCGGCCTACGGCGCCGACGCCGTCCGCTTCGGCCTGCTCGCGATGTCCTCGACCCAGGACGTGCGCTTCAACGAGGAGAAGGTCGCGCAGGGCCGCCAGCTGGCCAACAAGCTCTGGAACGCGTCGCGGCTGGTGCTGCTGCGCCTGCCCGCAGGGCTCGAGCTCTCCGGCGAGGCGCCGCGGCCGGAGGCGGTCGAGGACGCCTGGATCCTCTCGCGCCTGCAGGCGGCCAAGGCCGAGGTCGCGCGCTCGATCGACGCCTTCGAGTTCCACCACGCGGTCCTGCGGCTGTACGCGTTCGTCTACGACGAGCTGTGCGACTGGTACCTCGAGCTCGTCAAGCCCCGGCTCTACGACGCCGAGGACGACTCGGGCGCGGCCCGGGTCGCGCTGCACGTGCTCGCGGAGACGCTCGCGCTGGCGCACCCGATCATCCCCTTCGTCACCGAGGAGATCTGGGCGCACGTGCCCGGCGCGGGCGATCTGCTGATGGCCCACGGCTGGCCCGAGCCCGATCCGGCGCTGAGCGACCCGGCTGCGGAGGACGACGTCCGCCGCGCGATGGCGGCGGTGCAGGAGCTGCGCGGCTGGCGCGACCGCGTCGGCGCGGCCGCGGGCGCGACGGTCCCCGGACGGCTCGAGGCGGCCGGCTTCGAGCGCACGGCGCCGGCGGTCGCGCGCCTCGCCCGCTTCGAATGGCGCTCCGACGGCGGCGAGTCCGTCGCGACCGTGGGCGTGCCGGGCGGCGCGGTGGTCGTCCTCGCCTCGGAGGCGGTCGACGCCGAGGCCGAGGCGCGCCGCGCGCGCGAACGGGACGAGCTGCTGCGCAAGGAGATCGCGCGCGCTCGGAGCAAGCTGGCCAACCAGGGGTTCGTGGCGAAGGCGCCGGAGGCCGTCGTCCAGGCCGAGCGCGACAAGCTGGCACGGCTCGAGTCCGAGCTCGAGGACGGCAACCCATGACGTGGAGCCTCGAGGACGCCGAGGCCCACCTCCTGTCGCTCGAGCTGTTCGGCATGCGCTTCGGCCTGGAGCGCATGCGGCGCCTGCTGATCGCGCTCGGCAACCCCCAGAAGGAGTTCTCCCCGATCCACGTGGTCGGTACCAATGGGAAGTCCTCCACGGTGCGCTTCACCGCCGCGCTGCTCGAGGCCCACGGGGTCCGTGCCGGCGCGTTCCTGTCGCCGCATCTGACCTCGTTCGCCGAGCGGGTGCGGGTCGGCGACGCCGACCTCGAGCCCGACGCCTTCGGCGCGGCCGTGCAGCGCGCGGCGGCGGCCGCCGCCAAGGTCGACCGGACGCTGCCCGACGGCGAGCGCGTGACCCAGTTCGAGCTCGTCACGGCCGCCGCCTTCGACGAGCTGTCGCGCCGCGGGGTCGAGGTGGCGGTGATCGAGGCGGGTCTCGGCGGGCGCCATGACGCCACCAACGTGCTCGACGCGCCGATCTGCGTGCTCACCTCGGTCGGCCTCGAGCACACGCGCTGGCTCGGGCCGACGGTACGGGACATCGCGCGAGAGAAGCTCGCCGTCGTGCGCGAGCACGCCACGCTCGTGCTCGGCGACGTGCCGCCGGAGGCCGAGGAGGAGGCGCGCGCGACCCGCGCGACGATCGTCCGCCCGGTCGACACCGGCGTCGTGCTGCCGGGCTACCAGGCGCGAAACTTCGCGCTCGCCGCGGCGGCGGCGCGGGCCCAGCTCGGGGCGCTCGACCCTGACGCGGTATCCGCCGCGGCCGCGCGCGCGCAGGTGCCCGGGCGCCTGCAGCAGGTCGGCGAGGCGCCGCTGACGATCCTCGACGGCGCGCACAACCCGTCCGGGATCGCCGCGCTCGTCGAGGCGCTGGACGGGGTCACCGGCGAGCGCCCGCTCGTGGCGGTGGTGTCGGTGCTCGACGACAAGGACGCCGCGAGCATGCTGCGCGAGCTGCTCGGACGCTGCGCCGGACTCGTCTGCACCCAGTCGGCCCACCCGCGCGCGCTGCCGGCCGCGACGCTCGCATCGCTCGCGGGCCAGCTCGGCGGGGTGGGGCCGGACGGGGACGGCCCGGTCGAGGTCGTCGCAGCGCCGCGCCCCGCGCTCGAGCGCGCCCGCGCGCTCGCTGGTCCCGACGGCGCGGTGCTCGTCACGGGGTCGATCTACCTCGTCGCCGATCTGGTGCGGCCGGCCGGCGCGCGCCGGGTGAGCGCGCTGTGAACGAGCGCGGGCCGGGCGTGCTGGCCATGATCGCGCTCGTCGCGGTCGTCGTCGCGCTCGTGATCCTGGTCTTCTTCGCCATCGGCTACGGCTTCGGCCGGGCCTTCCTGTAGCCGCCGCGCGCTTCCCGCCGCCCCGCCTACTACGCTTCCGGACGAACCATGCTCCTCTTCGGCGTCTTCGGGATCAACAACGACGGTGTCAACACCGCAATCAACGTGTTGATCCTCGTCCTCATCGTCATCTGGGCCGCGCTGGTCTTCTGGACCTACGCCGATGCCCGCCGCCGCATCGACGACCCGATGCTCGTCGCCTGTGCCACGGCCGCCTCGCTGTTCCCGTTCGTCGGGACGATCGTCTACACGATCGTCCGGCCCCCGGAGTACCTCGACGACGTGCGCCTGCGCGATGTCGAGATGACTGCCGCGGAGGCCCGGCTGGCCCAGCTCGACTACCAGCTGTGCCCGCACTGCGACTACGAGGTCAAGGCGGACTACCTGCGCTGCCCGAGCTGCATGCGCCGGCTCAAGGAGCCCTGCGCCAGCTGCGGCAAGCCGGTCGACCCGCAGTGGCGCATCTGCCCGTACTGCGAGGCCGAGACCCCGGCGGGGCGCGAGGCCGCGGCGAGCGGCTCCCGGCGGCGCCGGCGCGGACCGACGTCCGAGGAGCCGGCGGTGACCGAGGCGGCGCCGGCGCAGTCGGGCTCGAGCCGCACCGGCTCGCGCGCGGATCGCTAGCCTCGCCGCCGGTCCGGGCGCCGCTGGCGTCCGGCACGCCACCCTGCGAAAGGACCCTCCGTGGAGAGAACCCTCATCCTCGTCAAGCCCGATGCGTTCGCGCGCGGGCTCACCGGCGAGATCGTCGCGCGCTTCGAGCGCAAGGGCCTGAAGATCGTCGCCATGAAGCACATGCGGGTCACCGAGGACCTGGCCAGGCAGCACTACGCCGAGCACGACGGCAAGCCGTTCTTCGGCGAGCTCGTCGAGTTCATCACCTCCGGCCCGATCGTCGCGTTCGTGCTCGAGGGCGAGTCCGCGATCAAGGCCGCGCGCCAGGTGATCGGCGCGACGAACCCGCTCGAGGCGACCACGGGCTCGATCCGCGGCGACTTCGCGATCGAGGTCGGCAAGAACATGGTCCACGGCTCGGACTCGCCCGAGTCCGGCGAGCGCGAGGCCGAGCTCTTCTTCGGCGAGCGCTAGCCGAGCCGTCGTGGCCCGCCGCCTGATCCTGGCCTCGGCCTCACCCCAGCGGCGGGCGATCCTCGAGCAGATCGGCATCGCGTTCGACGTGCGCCCGGCGAACGTCGAGGAGATCACCGAAGGTGACCCGGCCGAGGTGGCCGCGGCCAACGCGCGGATGAAGGCGCAGGCGGTCGCCGGCGCCGGGGAGCTGGTCCTCGGCGCCGACACGCTCGTGTCGATCAGCGGCGCGATCCTCGGCAAGCCGGCCGACGAGAGCGAGGCGCGCAGGCACCTGGAGGCGCTCGGCGGGCGCACGCACGCGGTCATCGGCGGCTTCGTCCTCGCCGAGGACGGCGACGTGGCGCTGACGGCGGTCGAGAAGACGCTCGTCTCGTTGCGGCCGCTGACGCCGGCCCTGCTCGACTGGTACCTTTCGACGGGGGAGTGGAAGGACCGCGCGGGCGGCTACGCGATCCAGGGTGCGGGTGCCGCCCTGGTCACCGGGATCCAGGGCGACTACCTCAACGTCGTCGGGCTCCCGCTGGCGCGCCTGCTCGACCTGCGCCCGGACCTGCTGCCCGTGGGGTGACGGACGCGGCTGAAAGCGGTCCTGCAGCCCTTGGGAGTGCTCCGCCCTTCGATACACTCGACCACCGGCGCGCGCCCGGCTCGAAAGCCGTTGCGACGCGGCGCGTTGCTGTATGGGCTTCTTCTCCTACCTCACCGGGTTCGGTGGCCGTGACATGGCCGTCGATCTCGGCACGGCCAATACGCTCGTCTACGTCCGCGGTCGCGGCATCGTCCTCTCCGAGCCCTCGGTGGTCGCGATCGACCAGCGCACGGGCGAGGTCCACGCCGTCGGCATCGAGGCCAAGCGGATGCTCGGCCGCACCCCCGGAACGATCTCGGCGATCCGCCCGCTCAAGGACGGTGTGATCGCCGACTTCGACGTGACCGAGGAGATGCTGCGCCACTTCATCCAGAAGGTGCATCAGAACCGCTGGGCCCACCCGCGGGTGGTCGTCTGCGTGCCCTCGGGCGTGACCGGCGTCGAGAAGCGCGCCGTCGAGGAGGCCTGCCTCTCGGCCGGCGCCCGCACCGCCTACCGGATCGAGGAGCCGATGGCCGCCGCCATCGGCGCCGGGCTGCCGGTCGGCGAGCCGACGGGCAACATGATCGTCGACATCGGCGGCGGCACGTCGGAGGTCGCGGTGATCTCGCTCGGGGGCATCGTCGTCTCGCAGTCGGTCCGCGTCGGCGGCGATGAGCTCGACGAGGCGATCATCAACTACGTCAAGCGCGAGTACAAGCTCCTGATCGGCCAGCAGACGGCCGAGGAGGTCAAGCTCGAGATCGGGTCGGCGTACCCGCTCGAGGAGGAGGTGCAGGCGGAGATCCGCGGCCGCGACCTCGTCTCCGGGCTTCCGAAGACCGTGGTGCTCACCTCCGAGGAGGTGCGCGCCGCGCTCGAGGAGCCGCTCGTGCAGATCATCGACGCGATCAAGGAGACGCTCGATCGCACGCCGCCCGAGCTCGCCTCGGACATCATGGACCGCGGGATCATGCTCGCGGGCGGCGGCTCGCTGCTGCAGGGCCTCGACGAGCGCCTGCGCGACGAGACGCAGATGCCCGCGCATCGCGCCGAGTCGCCGCTCACCTGCGTGGCGGTCGGCTCGGGCCGCTCGCTGGAGGAGTTCGAGGCGATCCACCGCTCCAACCGCAACAACTCCAACGCCCGCAACCACCGTCGCGCGCGCCGCTAGCTGTAGCTCTCACGAGCCCGGCTCGTGACCACGTACCCTTGAGCCTTGATTTCTTCCACCGTCCCAGCTCGTCTATGCACGACAACGTGGTACGGAGGCGACGCGCGGTGCTCGCCGCGCTGGTCGCCCTGTCCCTGATCCTCCTCACAGCCTACTTCGGCGAGTCCTCGGGCGGCGGCCTCCACGCCGTCCAGCGTGGCTCGATGCAGGTCCTGGCACCGATCCAGGAGGGCGCGGATCGCGCCCTCAAGCCCGTGCGCGACCTGTTCGGATGGTTCGGCTCGACGCTGGACGCCAAGAAGCAGCGCGACCAGCTGCGCGCCGAGCGCGACCAGCTGCGCCAGCAACTCGCGCAGACCTCGGCGGCGCTGACGCAGGCCCAGCAGGCGAGCGGCCTGCAGCAGCAGAACACGTCGGGCGGCCTCAGCCAGTACCAGCCGGTGCAGGCGCGGGTCTACCAGCGCTCGCCGAGTACCTGGTTCCAGACGCTCGAGATCAACAAGGGCTCGAGCGACGGCGTCCGCGTCGACCAGCCCGTGGTCGCCGCCGCCGGGCTCGTCGGCCGCATCAAGCAGGTCTCGAGCGGCAACGCCCAGGTGATGCTGCTCACCGACCAGGACTTCGGCGTGTCCGCGCGCACGCGCGCCGGCGACCCGGGGATCATCGGCCCGGTCCAGGGCACGCCCGGCGACCTGCTGCTCGATCTCGTGCCGAAGGCCCAGAACGTCCGCAAGGGCGATCTGATCATCACCGCCGGCACGACGACGTCGCGGCTGCCGTCGCCGTTCCCGCAGGGCATCGTGATCGGCAACGTCAGCCGGATCGACTACGGCGAGGGCCCGCTCGACCGCCGCATCCACGTCACACCGGCGGCCGACCTGCGCCGGCTCGACACGGTCGAGGTCCTCACCCAACCCCAGGCCGGCCTCCGGGCGTCGCTGAAGTGACCCAGACGCCGCGTGCATACGGCCGCCTCGCCCTGCTCGCCCTGATCGGCGGCATCCTGCAGCTCACCACGGTCTCGCAGATGTCGATCTTCGGCCAGCCGGCGGATCTGACGCCGCTGCTCGCGGCTTCGGTCGGCTTTCTCGCGGGCTCGATCCCCGGCGCCTGCTTCGGCTTCGGGCTCGGACTGTTCATGGATACGGCGCTGCTGCAGACGCTCGGCGTCGAGTCGCTGATCTTCACGGCGATCGGCTACGGCGCCGGCCGGGTGCGCGAGCTGCGCGACCCCGCCCACAGCCTGGCCCCGCTCGCCGTCGGCGCGGTCGCCACCGCCGTCTCGGCGATCGGCTACGCGGTGCTGCAGTTCCTGCTCGGCGTCGACGCACCGGTCTCGTTCATGCTCGTGCGCGAGATCCTGATGACGATCGTGCTCAACACGATCCTCGCGCTGCCCGTGTACGCGACCTGCCGCCGCGTCCTGCTGCCGTACCTGCCCGAGGACCCGCGCCGGCGCCGGCGCCGGGCCTACACGACCGGCGGCCTCAGCCCGCTCTCGCGGGCCTGAGCGGTGCGCTGATGCCCCCGGCCATCGAGGAACGCCGTCCGCCGATCACTCCGCAGCTCGCGGTGCGCGTCGCCCTGCTCGGCGGCTTCGCGTTCGTGCTCTTCGCAGTCGTGTTCTTCCGCTTGTGGTTCCTGCAGGTGCTGACGGGCCAGGACTACGTGTCCCAGGCTCGCGACAACCGCGTGCGCAAGGTCCGCATCGAGGCTCCGCGCGGCGACATCGTCGATCGCAACGACCGCAAGCTGGTCGAGACGCAGGTGGCGCCCGTCGTGCAGATCTCCCCGGACGCGCTGCCCAAGTCGGTGCTCGCGGAGGCCGACAGCTTCCGGATCGCCCGCTCGAAGGCGGAGCGCGCCCGGCTCGCCGCCGACGACCAGCTCAAGGCGCTCGAGCGCGACATGCGCGAGGCCGGCCGCAAGCACGTGACCGCCGCGCAGCGGCGCCAGCGCCGGCGTCTCGCCAGGGCGGCGGCGGTGGCCCGGCCCGTCCCGGTCCCGCCGCTGCCCGCCGGCGCCGCCAACCTCGGCCGGCTCTACCAGCGGCTCGGCCGCGTGATCGGGGTCAGGCCGAGGACGATCCACAGCCGCATCGTCCAGGGCATCGCCGACACCCCCTACTCGAACATCACGATCAAGACGCTGGCGGGCAACCGCGCCGCCTTCGACTACCTGCTCGAGCGCAAGGACCGCTTCCCCGGCGTCGTGGTCGAGAAGCGCTACCTGCGCCAGTATCCGTTCAAGACGCTCGGCGCCCAGCTGTTCGGGACGGTCAACGAGATCTCGCCCCAGCAGAGCAGGCAGAAGCGCTACAAGGGCGTGCCGATCGGCACGCGCGTGGGCCAGAGCGGACTCGAGGAGCACTACGACCAGTACCTGCGCGGCAAGGACGGCTACACGCGCGTGGTGGTCAACTCGACGGGCAACCGCGACGAGAGCCAGACCACGACGCGCAAGGACCCCACCCAGGGAGAGCGGTTGCAGCTGACGCTCGACCTCGGCCTGCAGCGCGCGGCGAACTCGGCGATGGCGAAGGCGATCGGCTACGCGTCGGCCAACGGCGCAAAGGCCGGCGCCTACGTGGCGATGGACCCGACGAACGGCGCGATCCTCGCGCTCGGGTCCTATCCGAGCTTCGACGCGAACATCCTCGCCAAGCCGATCTCGCAGCGCACCTACGACCGGCTGACGTCGCAGTCCAACGGCGCGCCGCTGTTCAACCGCGCGATCTCGGCGACCTATCCGACCGGCTCGATCTTCAAGCCGATCACGGCGATGGCGGCGCTGACGGGCGGCATCATCACGCCGAGCAGCGTGATCGTCGACACCGGCAGCTACAAGCTCGGCACGCAGACCTACCAGAACGCCAAGGGCGCGAGCTTCGGCGCGCTGAACCTCACCCAGGCGATCAAGGTGTCCTCGGACATCTTCTTCTTCGAGCTCGGCGCCAAGGCCGACGCGAAGGGGCCGATCATCCAGCAGTGGGCGCGCAAGCTCGGACTCGCACGGCCGACCGGCATCGACCTGCCCGGCGAGTTCGCCGGCCTCGTGCCCGACCGCCAGTGGCGCGACAGCGCCTACAAGCGCTACCTGCGCTGCACGAAGACGGCCAAGGTCACGCCGGGCACCACGCAGGCGCTGTACGCGTGCGGCGGCATCGAGCGCCCCTGGACCCCGGGCGACAACGTCAACCTCGCCGTCGGCCAGGGCGACCTGCAGGCCACGCCGCTGCAGATGGCCGAGGTCTACTCGACGCTGGTCAACGGCGGCACGGTGGTGCGTCCGCACCTGGGCAACGCGATCCAGGACGGCGCCGGGCGCCTGATCGAGCAGCTGCGCACGCCGGCGCGGCGGCATGTGAACATCCCTCCCGCCGACCGTTCGGCCATCATGCAGGGACTGCACGAGGCGGCCACACAGCCCGGCGGCACATCAGCTGACATCTTTCACGGCTATCCCTATCCGATCTACGGCAAGACGGGCACCGCCGAGCGTGCACCCAATCCCGACCAGGCGTGGTATGCCGTGTACGTGGACGCGCCGACGAAGCCGATCGTGATCGTCACCACCGTCGAGCGCGGCGGCTTCGGCGCCGAATCCGCAGCCCCCGCCGCGTGTCTCATGCTCAATGCATGGCTGGGCCTCAAGCGCAGCTGCACGCCCGGAGCCAACCAGTCCCGGTGACCGCCACGCAGACCATCCAGCCGGCCTCCGAGCCGCCGCCCCCGCTCGTCCCGCGCGAGTGGCGGCTGCGCCTGGACCCGCTGCTGCTGCTGGCGTCGCTCGGCCTCGTCGTGTGCTCGCTGATCTCGCTGAAGGGCGCGACGCAGAACGACATCCCGGGGTCGCCGTACTTCTACGTGATGCGCCAGGCGATCTTCTCGGGCATCGGCGTCGTGCTGATGTACGGGGTCTCGCGGCTGGACTACTCGCGGCTGCGCGAGCTGCGCTACCCCGCCTACGGCCTCCTGATCGGCCTGATCCTGCTCGTGCTCGGCATCGCCGGAGCGACCCGCGGCGCGAAGTCCTGGATCGCGCTGCCGTTCTTCAACTTCCAGCCGTCCGAGCTGGGCAAGGTGCTGCTCGTCGTCGCCCTGGCGGGCTTCGTCGTCGACCGCATGCGGCGGATGGGCCGCGACACCACCGCCCGGATCATGCTGCTCGGCCTGCTGCCGGCGATGATCGTGATGGCCGAGCCGGATCTCGGTTCGGCGATGGTCTACGTCGTCGCGACGCTGGCCATCCTCTTCGTCGCCGGCGCGCCCTGGAAGCACTTCGCCGCGCTCGGCGCGCTGTTCGCGGTCGCGATCGCCATCGTGCTGGTGGCGGCCCCCGCGGCCGGGGTGCAGGTGCTCAAGCCCTACCAGGTCGGACGCCTCACGTCCTTCCTGCACCCGGCGACGAACCCGGGCGGCGAGGGCTACCAGCAGCAGCAGTCGAAGATCGCGATCGGCTCGGGCGAGAAGACCGGCCGCGGCGTCGCCCACGCGACGCAGACGTCGCTGAACTTCCTACCCGAGCATCACACGGACTTCATCTTCGCGGTGATCGGCGAGACCTACGGGTTCGCCGGCTGCGCGATCGTCTTGTCGTTGTACGCGCTGCTGATATGGCGCGGTTTGCACATCCTGACGATGGCGAAGAACCTGTACGGCGCATTGCTCGCCGGGGGCATCACGGTGATGCTCCTCTTCCAGCTCTTCGTCAACATCGGGATGAACGTGGGGATCGCGCCGATCACCGGCGTGACGGCCCCGCTGCTGAGCTACGGAGGCTCCTCCGTGCTCGCCACCTTCCTGGCCCTCGGCTTGCTCCACTCGATCCACGCGCAATCGCGCGAGACGGTGGATCGCAAGGGGAGGGCGTCCCTCTTCTAATGAGGTCATCTCTTGAGAAAGCAAGTGCTCGTCACGGTCGACCGGGGAGAAACCCGAGTCGCCATGCTGGAGGCCCCGGGCGATCCCGCGGAGGCCCAGCCGCAGAAGGGCTCGCGCCGCCGCCGCAACAAGGGCGGTGAGGTCCCCGCCGGCTATCGCGTCGCCGAGGTCTACTTCGAGCGCCGCGGCGGCCGCTCGATCGTCGGCAACATCTACAAGGGCCGGGTCGACAACGTCCTGGCCGGCCTCGAGGCGGCCTTCGTGGACATCGGCCTCGAGAAGAACGGCTTCCTGCACGTGGACGAGATCGTCCTTCCGGGGGTCGAGCAGGTCAAGCGCGGGCGCGGCTCGGGCAGCGGGCCGCGCATCAACGACCTGCTCTCGCCCGGCCAGGAGGTCGTCGTCCAGGTCGTCAAGGACCCGCTGAAGACCAAGGGCGCGCGCCTCTCGATGGAGCTGACGATCGCCGGGCGCTACATGGTCTACGCCCCGACCGGGGAGGGCGTCGGCGTCTCGCGCCGCCTCGAGGACAAGGAGCGCGACCGCCTGCGCAAGGAGGCCAAGCAGCTCGACCTCGGCAGTGGCGGCGCAATCATCCGCACCGCGGCGCACGGCGCCCAGCGCAAGGACTTCGAGCGCGAGCTGCAGTACCTGTTCAAGCTCAACGAGGTGCTCCAGCAGCGCGTCGCCGAGGCCGAGGCGCCGGCGCTGGTCTTCCAGGAGGCCGACCTGTCGGTGCGCGTCGTGCGCGACATCTTCTCCGCGCACTTCGAGAAGGCGGTCGTCGACGATCCCAAGCAGCACCAGCGGCTCGTCTCCTTCTTCTCGCGCACCGCCCCCGAGCTCGTCGACCGCGTCGAGCTGTGGGAGGACAAGCAGCCGCTGTTCGACGCGTACGGGGTCGAGGGCGTGATCGATGGCATGCTCTCGCGCCGCGTCGACCTGCCCTCGGGCGGCTACCTGATGATCGACTACGCCGAGGCGCTCACGGTCATCGACGTCAACACGGGCTCGTTCACGGGCAAGGGCAAGGCCGCGCGGCTCGAGGACACGATCACCAAGACCAACCTCGAGGCGGCGGACGAGGTCGTGCGCCAGCTGCGCCTGCGCGACATCGGCGGGATCATCGTGATCGATTTCATCGACATGGCCCGCGCCCGCAACCGCGACGCGGTGCTCAAGACGCTGCGCAAGGCGCTCGACGAGGACCGCACGAAGACCTTCGTGGTGGAGATCTCGCCGCTCGGCCTGGTCGAGATGACGCGCCAGAACGTCACCGACGGCGTGCGCGAGATCATGACCCGCACCTGCCCGACCTGCGACGGCGAGGGCGTCATCAAGTCCGAGGAGACGATCGCCATCGAAGCGGCGCGGACGCTGAGGATGCTCGTCGAGGAGGCGGGCGACTCCGGTCCCGAGGCCTACCTCGTGCGGCTCAACCCGCGGGTGGCCAACTGGTTCACCGGCGACGGGGCACGCGAGCTGCAGGCGCTCGAGGAGGAGACGGGCCACTGGTTCCACTTCGAGGGCTCCGAGGGGCTGCCGCTCGAGCACCTCGTGGTCACGCAGACCGGCACGCGCGAGGAGATCGCCGAGCGCGCCGTCCCGTTCCGCGTCGGGGAGGAGGTCCACGTCGACATCGTCGAGCCGCACATGTACGACCCTGACGCGGCGGTGGCCAAGGTCGACGGCTACCTGATCACGGTCGCCAACGGGCTCGCCTTCGTCGGCGAGAAGAAGCTCGTCCGCATCGAGGAGGCGGGCCGCACGTCCGCCGACGCCGTGCTGACCGGCGATGACCTCGGGATCGCCGAGAAGGCTGCCGCCGAGCGCGCCACCGGTCGCGCGCAGTCCGACCAGCGCGCGCGCCGCTCCGCGGCGGCCAAGAAGGGCGCGGCCAGGCGCAAGGCGCGTGAGGAGGCCGAGCAGGTCGAGGAGGCGGCGGCGGTGGACACGCTCTCCAACGACGCGGTCGTCGGCGAGGCCGGCACCGGCCCCGGCGCGCGCGAGGACGCCGACGAGGACCCGGCGGAGCCGAAGTCGCGCCGCTCGCGGCGCGGCGGGCGGTCGCGGCGTCGCAAGCTGACCGCGGCGGGCGACGGCGACGTGACGGCCCAGGGCGAAGCCGCGGAGCCCGCTCAGGGGGACCCTGCGGCCGAGGCGCCGTCCGACGGCGCGCAGGCGCCGGAGGGCGACGACGACGCGCTATCCTCTCCGGCCCGGCGCCGTGGCCGTAGAGGTGGACGGCGCCGTTCGCGCGCGAAGGCCCAGGCCGACGCCGAAGTCACCGACTAGAGCCAAATGACCATGTCCTACGCAGTCATCAAGACCGGCGGCAAGCAGTACCGCGTGCAGGTGGGTCAGACCCTCCTCGTGGAGCGGCTGCGCGACGACGTGGGCGCGACCGTCGAGCTGCAGCCGCTGCTCGTGGCCGGCGACGGCGATGCCGTCTTCGACAGCGACGGCCTCGCCACGGCGAAGGTCAGCGCCGAGGTCGTCGGGCACGAGCGCGGCCCGAAGCTGCGCGTGTTCAAGTTCAAGCCCAAGCGCGGGTACCGTCGTCGCACCGGCCATCGCCAGGAGCTGACGCGGATCCGGATCACGGGCATCGGCCGCAGCTAGGGAGGACCGACCAGATGGCACACAAGAAGGGCCTCGGCTCCAGCCGCAACGGCCGCGACTCCAACGCCAAGCGCCTCGGCGTGAAGGTCTTCGCCGGTCAGACCGTGACCGGCGGCGAGATCATCGTTCGCCAGCGCGGCACCAAGTTCAAGCCGGGCCTCGGCGTCGGCATCGGCAAGGACGACACGATCTTCGCCAAGTCGGAGGGGATCGTGGAGTTCCGCGAGGGCCGCCGCGGTCGCGTGATCAGCGTCACCCCTCCTGCGCAGTCGGCCTGAGCACGATCGGCGTCGACGTCGTCGGACCGGTGACGTCGCAGCCGACCGCGGTCGCGCGGTCGTCGCCGGCGAGCTCGCGCGCGAGCCGCTGCAGCGCGTTCGGGCATAGCCGGCCGTCTACGCTGTGAGCACGGATCTGGCCGCCGGGCGCCTCTGCGGGCGTCGGATTCTGCGTCGCCCGGCAGGCGCCTTCGCTCCGCAGGCTCCGCTCGGCGCCTTCGGCGACGTCACGCATGCTCACTGATCGCGCAAGAATCGAGGTCCGCGCAGGCGGCGGCGGCAACGGCTCGCTGAGCTTCCGCCGGGAGGCGCACGTGCCCAAGGGCGGCCCCGACGGTGGTGACGGCGGGCACGGCGGGGACGTCGTCCTGCGCTGCGATGACTCGCTGCGCGACCTGCAGTCGTTCCGCCGCCGCGCGCACTTCCGCGCCGAGCGCGGCGGCCACGGTCAGGGCTCCCAGCGCCACGGCGCCGATGGTCCGCCGCTGGTCATCGGCGTCCCGCCGGGCACCCAAGTGCGCCGCTGGGACGGCACGCGTTTCGACCTCGTGCGCCCGGGTCAGGAGGTGACGGTCGCGCGCGGCGGCGCCGGCGGGCGCGGCAACACCCGCTTCAAGTCCTCGACGCGCCAGTCGCCGCGCCTGGCCGAGCGCGGTCTGCCGGGGGAGGAGGGTGCGCTCGAGCTGCACCTCAAGCTGCTGGCCGACGTCGGCCTGGTCGGCCTGCCCAACGCCGGCAAGTCCTCGCTGCTCGCCCGCATGACGCGCGCCCAGCCGAAGGTCGCGGCCTACCCGTTCACGACGCTCGAGCCGGTGCTGGGCACGGTCGACGCCGGCGACCGGCAGCTCGTGCTCGCCGACATCCCCGGGCTGATCGAGGGCGCGAGCGCCGGCGCCGGACTCGGTCACGACTTCCTCGCGCACGTCGAGCGCACCCGGCTGCTCGTGCATGTGCTCGACCTCGCACCGCTCGACGGGTCCGACCCGGTCGAGAACCACCGCGTGATCGAGCACGAGCTGGCCGAGCACGACGCGCGACTCGCCGCGCTCCCGCGCATCCTCGCGCTCTCCAAGGCCGACCTCGTGACCCCGGAGGAGGCCGGCGCGGCGGCGTCCGAGTGGGCCGCGCGCCTGGGACCGGAGGTGCCGGTGCTCATCACGTCGTCGGCCGCGGCGACCGGGCTCGACGCCCTGCGGCGCGAGCTCCTGCGCCGCGTCCCCGTCGCGGAGGACGTCCCCGAGGGCGCCGGGGAGGACGAGCAGGCCGAGTTCCAGGTCTTCCGGCCGGCCGCCGCGCGGGCGTTCGAGGTGGAGTGCGTGGGCGACGGCGAGTGGCGCGTCTCGGGCGAGGCCGTGGAGCGGCTGGTCGCCCGCCACGATCTCGAGAACGACGAGGCGCTGGTCCACGTCGAGCACCGGCTGCGGCGCATGGGGGTGATCGGCGCGCTCGAGGCGCGCGGCTTCGAACCCGGTGACGACGTCCAGATCGGCGGCGTCGTCTTCGAGCTCGACCCGTCGTAGGCTGCCGGGCTCCGATGCCCGCCGCCGTCATCAAGCTCGGCTCGTCGATCGTCGCCGAGGACTCGGGCGAGCTCCGGCTCGCCGTCGTCGCCCGCATCTGCGAGGAGGTCGCTGCGCTGCACGGGCGCGGCATCGACGTCGTCGTCGTGACCTCGGGCGCGATCGCGCGCGGCATGCACCTGCTCGGCCTGCCCGCCCGGCCGTCGGCGATCGAGGACCTGCAGGCCGCCAGCGCCGTCGGTCAAGGCCGCCTCTACCGCACCTACGACGAGCTGCTGCGCGAGCGCGGCGTGCAGAGCGCCCAGGTGCTGCTCACCTTCTTCGACATGAGCGCCCGGCTGCACTACGTCAACGCCCGGCGGACGCTGCGGCGGCTGCTCGAGTGGCGGATCGTGCCGGTCATCAACGAGAACGACACGACCACCACGGACGAGATCTCCTTCGGCGACAACGACTTCCTCGCCGCCCAGGTGGCGGTGCTCGTCGGCGCCGAGCTGCTCGTGCTGCTGACCGACGCGGGCGGGCTCTACACCGCCGATCCGCGGATCGATCCGGACGCGCGGCTGGTCGAGCACGTCGACACGCTGGACGCGATCGCCGACCTCGAGATCGGCGGTCCCGGGTCGCTGCTCGGCTCCGGGGGGATGCGCTCGAAGGTCGTGGCCGCGGAGCTCGCGGGCGCCGCGGGAATCCGCACCGTGATCGCGTCCGGCCAGGCGCCGGGGGTGCTCGCGGCGGCGTGGGACGGTGTTCCCGTCGGCACGCGCTTCGACCCCCAACCCGTGCGCCAGTCGAGCTTCAAGCTGTGGCTCAAGTACGCGAAGCCCTCGCGGGGGACCGTCACCGTCGACGCGGGCGCCGCGCGGGCGCTGCGCGACGGCGGGACGAGCCTGCTGCCGGTCGGGATCGTCGGTGTCGACGGGAGCTTCGACGCCGGCGAGGCGGTCGAGGTGCGCGGCGAGGACGCGCCGATCGGCAAGGGGATCTGCAACTACTCGGCGGTCGAGCTGCGCCGGGTGATGGGTCTGAAGTCGCCCGCGGTGCGCGAGCTGCTCCCCAATGCGGTCGACGAGGCCGTCCACCGCGACTACTTCGTGCTCGCCTGAGGCCGCCGACCTAGACTCCCCGCATGGCGATCGAGACCCGGCAGTCCGTCAGCGATCTCTGCCTCGCCGCTCGCGACGCGGCGCGCGTGCTCGCGCAGGCCGACAGCGGGCTCAAGGACCGCGCGCTGCAGGCCCTCGCCGCTGCGCTGGAGGCGCGCACGCCGGAGATCCTCGAGGCGAACGCGCGTGATCTCGAGGCCGGTCGCGAGGCCGGGCTGTCCGATGCGCTGATGGACCGGCTGGCGCTCGACGGCGCCCGGATCGCAGCGATGGCCGCGGGCGTGCGCGAGATCGCGGCGCTCGGCGATCCGGTCGGCGAGGTGATCGACGGCCACCGGCTCGCCAACGGACTCGACGTCCGCAAGGTGCGCGTCCCGCTCGGCGTCGTGGCGATCGTCTACGAGGCGCGGCCGAACGTCACGATCGACGCCGCCGCGCTGTGTTTGAAGTCCGGCAACGCCGCGGTGCTGCGCGGCTCCACCTCTGCGACGCACTCCAACGCTGTGCTGGCCTCCGTGGCAGCCGCCGCGGTGGCCGGCGCGGGGCTGCCGGGAGCAGCCGTCACGCTCGTGGCCGGGGGCGGGCGCGAGGAGCTGGCCGAGCTCGCCACCCAGGACGGAGTCGTCGACCTGATCATCCCGCGCGGCGGCGAGGGGCTGAAGGCGGCGCTCAGCGCGGTCGCGACCGTGCCGGTGATCTACGCGGCGTCGGGCAACTGCCACGTCTACGTCGACGCGAGCGCCGACCTCGACGCCGCCCGCGCCATCGTCCTCAACGCCAAGACGCAACGACCCGGCGTCTGCAACGCGGCCGAGACCCTGCTCGTCCACGCCGACGTCGCCTTGAGCTTCCTGCCGGTGGTCATCGCCGACCTCGTGGCCGCGGGGGTCGCGCTGCGCGGCGACGCCCGGACGCGCGCGGCCGCCGGGCCGGCCGGTGACGCGGTCGGGGAGGCGACCGAGTCCGACTGGGCGCAGGAGTTCCTCGCGCTCGAGCTCGCCATCGCTGTCGTCGACACGGCCGCCGAGGCGATCGCGCACGTCAACCGCTACGGCTCCGGGCACTCGGAGGCGATCGTGACCCGCGACCGCGACGCCGCCCGCGCGTTCCAGCTCGGCGTCGACGCGGCGTGTGTCTACGTGAACGCCTCGACCCGCTTCACCGACGGCGGTCAGTTCGGGATGGGAGCCGAGATCGGCAACTCGACGCAGAAGCTGCACGCGCGCGGCCCGATCGGGCTGCGCGAGCTGTGCACCTTCAAGTACCTCGTCGAGGGCGACGGGCAGGTGCGGTCGTGACGGGTGACGGCCACGGGTCCGCGTCGCTCCGCCGGTCCGCGTCGCTCCGCCGGTCCGCGTGAGGCTCGGCCTGCTGGGCGGGACGTTCAACCCGCCGCACCTCGGGCACCTGGTCTGCGCGGCGGAGGCGCTCGATCAGCTCGGTCTCGACCGCGTCGAGCTGCTGCCGGTCCACACGCCGCCCCACAAGGACGCCGATGGCGACCCCGGCGTCGAGTGCCGGGTGGAGCTCTGCCGGCTCACCGCGGTCGAGGACGACCGCATCGGCGTCTCGCGCGCGGAGGCCGACGTCCCCGGGCGCTCGTTCACGGTCGATACCCTGCGACGACTGCATGCGCACCGTCCCGAGGACGAGCTGACGTTCATCGTGGGAGGCGACATGGCCCTGTCGCTCCCCGAGTGGCGCGAGCCCGAGGCGATCCTCGAGCTGGCCGAGATCGGCGTCGCCGGGCGCGACGAGGTCGATCCGAACGCGATCGGCGAGCACCTCGGCGGCCTGCGCGGCGTCCCCGACCGCATCCGCTCCTTCGACATGCCCCGCATCGACATCTCATCGTCCATGATCCGCCGCCGCGTCGCGGCGGGCCGGTCGATCCGCCATCTCGTCCCCAACCCCGTCGCGGCTGCCATCGAGCGCGCCGGTCTCTACCGATGACCCAGCTGCCCCAGCAGACCCATACCCCCGAGGACGTCGCCGCCTGGATCGCGGGCTACGCGTCCGACGTCAAGGCGATCGAGCTCGTCGAGCTCGACCTCCGCGGCGTGCTCGGTTACACGGACTACTTCCTCGTGTGCTCCGGCAACACCGACCGCCAGACGAAGGCGATCCACGACCGCATCCACGAGGGGATGAAGAAGGATCACGGCATCCTCCCGCGCCGCGTCGAGGGCACCGGCGAGTCGCGCTGGATCCTGATGGACTACCTCGACGCCGTCGTCCACATCTTCACGCCCGACGCGCGGGAGTTCTACCGCCTCGAGCAGCTCTGGGGTGAGGCGCCGCGGCGCGAGATCGAGGTCTAGCGCGTCCTGAAACGACGAAGGCCGCCCGGAGGCGGCCTTCATGCGATGGAGCTAGCCGGGCTCGAACCGGCGACCTTCTGGCTGCCAGCCAGACGCTCTCCCAGCTGAGCTATAGCCCCAAGGCGGTACTGCTCCGCGAAGTGTAGCCGCTTGCGCTGACCGTTTCGCGCCGGTTCCGTGCGGAGATGGACGACCTGGCGGCCGGCGATCTCAGCCATCGGGAGGTAGTAACACGCGCCCGTCTCAGGGCAGTACGCCGCGATCGCATCGATCTCCTCGGACGTGTACGAGCGGGTTCGCATCCCCTCGCGGCACGCCGGCACGACCGGATCCGGATCACGACTGCGCCGCGTACCAGGTTCGCCCACTTGCACCGCACGCGTGACAGGTCGCCCTCGGGCAGGCAGAAGATCAGGTCGAAGCGTCCGCCCTCGGCGATCGGCCGGTACACGTCGATGCCCATCCCCAGCGCTGCGAGGCTGATCGCGGCCTCGGCGATCGCGCCCTTCTGGTTCGTCGACATCGTCAGCCTCGCGCCTCGCCACGCCGCGGACGGCCGCGATCGCTCGCGGGCACGTCGCTAACCTCCGCGCTCCCATGCCCGACGAGCGCCGATACGACCCCTCTGCGATCGAGCCGAAGTGGCAGGCGGTCTGGGATCGTGAGCGGACGTGGGAGGTCTCGAACGACCTCGCCGGCGAGGACACCTCCTACGTCCTCGAGATGCTGCCGTATCCGAGCGGCGAGCCGCACATGGGGCATCTGAAGAACTACTCCGTGGGGGACGCCGTCGCCCACTTCCATCGGCGGCGCGGCGAGCGCGTGCTGCACCCGATGGGCTACGACGCGTTCGGCCTGCCCGCCGAGAACAACGCGATCAAGACGGGCGTGCATCCGCGGGACGCCACGCGGACGTCGATCGAGCAGTTCCAGCGCGCGTTCCGCTCGTGGGGGATCTCGATCGACTGGTCGCGCGAGTTCGCCACCAGCGAGCCGCGCTACTACCGCTGGACGCAGTGGCTGTTCCTGCAGCTCTTCGAGCGAGGACTGGCATACCGCAAGGAGGCCGCGGTCAACTGGTGCCCGAAGGACGCCACCGTGCTCGCGAACGAGCAGGTGATCGACGGACGCTGCGAGCGCTGCGGGTCGATCGTCGAGCTGCGCCAGCTCGAGCAGTGGTTCTTCCGCATCACCGACTACGCCGACCGCCTGCTGGACGACCTCGACGGCATCGACTGGCCGCCGCACGTGAAGACGATGCAGCGCAACTGGATCGGCCGCTCGGAGGGCGCCGAGGTGACGTTCAGCTGTCCTGAGCTGGGAGTCGACTACCCGGTGTTCACCACGCGGCCGGACACGCTGTTCGGCGCGACGTTCTTCGTGATGGCGCCCGAGCATCCCGACGTGCTCAAGCTGGCCGCGGGCACGGAGTTCGAGTCGGAGGTCCGGGCGTACGTCAACCGCACGCTGAGCGAGGGCACGGAGGAACGCGCCGACAACGAGCGCACGAAGACCGGCGTACCGCTCGGACGCAGCGTCGTCAACCCCGTCAACGGCGAGCGCATCCCCATGTGGGTCGCGGACTACGTGCTGATGGAGTACGGCACGGGCGCGATCATGGCCGTGCCGGCCCACGACGACCGCGACTACGACTTCGCGACGACCTTCGACCTGCCCATCCGCAAGGTCGTGGACTGCGGCGAAGAGCTGCCGTGCTCGGGCGACGGGCCGCTGATCAACTCGGCGCCGGAGTTCGACGGGCTGCCCAACCGCGAGGCACTCGACCAGATCGTCGACTGGCTCGACCGGCAGGGGCGCGGACACCGCTCGGTCAACTACCGCCTGCGCGACTGGCTGCTGTCGCGCCAGCGCTACTGGGGCTGCCCGATCCCGATCGTCTACTGCGAGCGCGATGGCATCATCGCCGTGCCGGAGGACCAGCTGCCGGTCGAGCTGCCGGACGTCGAGGACTACGCCCCGCAGGGCCGCTCGCCGCTGGCCGCCGTCGAGGACTGGGTCAACACGACCTGCCCCGACTGCGGCGGCCCGGCGCGCCGCGAGACCGACACGATGGACACCTTCGTGGACTCGTCGTGGTACTTCCTGCGCTACTGCGACCCCCACAACGACGAGGCGGCGTGGGATCCCGCGATCGTCAACCGCTGGATGCCGGTGTACCAGTACATCGGCGGGATCGAGCACGCGATCCTGCACCTGCTGTACGCCCGCTTCTTCGTGAAGGCGTTCTCCGACCTCGGGCTTCTGCGCGCGAACGAGCCCTTCCAGCGCCTGTTCACCCAGGGGATGATCACGCGCGACGGCGCGAAGATGTCCAAGTCCAAGGGGAACATGATCAGCCCCGACGGCTACGTCTCGCGCTACGGCGCCGATACCGCCCGCTGCTACACGCTCTTCATCGGACCACCCGATCAGGACGCCGACTGGACAGACGAGGGCGTCGAAGGCGTCCACCGGTTCCTCGGCCGGCTGTGGCGGCTCGGTGCGGAGATTGCCGAGCGCACGGGGCCGCAGCCGCTCGAGACCGGCGCGACGCAGTACGACGGCGCAGACCGCGAGGTCGTGCGCAAGGCGCACTGGGCGATCGACAAGGTCACGAACGACATGGCGGGCCGCTTCGCGTTCAACACGGCGATCGCAGCCGTCATGGAGCTGGTGAACGAGTGCTACCGCCATCGCGAGCACGCGACCGACGCGGCCCTGCACTTCGCCGCCGCGACCGCGGCGTCGCTCATCTTCCCGTTCGCGCCGCACGCCGGGAGCGAGGTCTACGAGATGTTGACCGGGGACCGGGTCTGGGAGCAGCCGTGGCCGGCGGCGGACCTCTCGGTGCTGGAGACCGACACCGTCGAGGTCGTCGTGCAGGTCAACGGGAAGCTCCGGGATCGCGTCCAGGCACCGGCGGGGACCGCGCGGGAGGAGCTCGAGTCGCTCGCTCGCGAGCGACCGAACGTGCACACGCACGTCGACGGCAAGGAGATCGTGAGGGCGATCGTGGTGCCGGACAAGCTCGTGAACTTCGTCGTGCGCTGACAGGGCGGGGATCACGCCGGGGATGATGCCCCCGACGCGGCGAGATCCGCTGAAGCGCGCAGTCTTCTGACGGTGTTGGTGCGGTTCTGTCACGAAGCGGGGCAGATCCGTTCGGGATTCGGGACGAGGATGGCCGCATGCCCGAAATCACCCCTCGCCAGATCGCCGGATGGGTCGCCGGCGTGCTCGTCCTCGCGGTTGTCGGGCTCGTACTGCTCCATCGCCGCCCCGCCGCCGAGCCGGTGGCCGCCCCGGCCGCCCTGAATGTCCAGGACGACGGCGGCGCGGGCGGCCCCGTGCTCATCGACGTCGCGGGAGCCGTGCGCCGTCCCGGCGTCTACCGGCTGCGGGCGGGCGCGCGCGTCACCGACGCGGTCGAACGCGCGGGCGGCGCGCGCCGCGGTGCCGACCTGAGCGCGATCAACCTCGCTCAGAAGCTCGAGGACGGCCGCCAGGTCCTGGTCCCGAAGCGCATACCCGGCGGCGCCGCGGCCGCCACGGCGAGCGCGAGCGGGCTGCCCGGCAGCGTCCCGGCGCTGCCCGTCGATCTCAACACCGCGACGCTGGAGCAGCTCGACACGCTCGACGGCGTCGGGCCTGCGACGGCGCAGAAGATCCTCGAGTACCGGCAGCAGCATGGCGGCTTCGGATCGGTCGAGGAGCTCGGCCAGGTGTCGGGGATCGGCCCGAAGCGGCTCGCCGCGCTCCGCGACCACGTACGCGTGTGAGCGCACGGCTCAGGACGTCGCGGCGGGTCGTGGAGCGGGCCGCCCTGGCGCGCTCGCTCGTCGCAGCGCACCCCCGCCATCGCGCGCTGTTCGCACTCGTCGCCGGCCTGCTGCTCGGTCCACTCGGCCGCGTCGCGGTGCTGGTGGGGGCGGCGGCCGCCGCCGCCGCGGTGGCGCCGGCCACCCGGCGGCCAGCAGCCGCCATGGTCGCCGCCGCGGCCGTGCTGGCCGGCGGTGCCGCCGCGCAGGAGCGGGTCACGGCGTTCGAGCACGGGGCGCTCACGGTGATGGAGGGCCACCCGGTCTCCGGGCGCGTGGTCGTGCTCGAGCCGCTGCGCGATCGCGGGTTCGGGACGGCGGCGGCCCGCGTGCGGCTGCTGGACGGACCGGCACGGGGCGAGCAGGCCGTCCTGCGCCTGCGCCGGGCGCTGCTCGGCCACGCGTCGCCCGAGGTGGGGGACGTGCTCGCGGTCCGCGGCTGGATCGAGCCGCTGACGCGCTGGGAGGCCTACCAGCACCGCCGCGGGGCGCTCGCCGCCATCGCGGCGGACGAGGCCCGCGCGACCGGCGCGCGCCGCGGCGGACTCCTCGGGGCGCTGGACAGCGCCCGCCGCCGCGCCGAGGCGGCCCTCGACCGCGGGCTGGCGCCGCCCGAGGCGGCACTGATGCGCGGGATGGTCCTGGGTGAGGACGATCGGCTCTCCGACGGGGTCCGTACCGACTTCCAGCGTTCGGGTCTCGCGCACATCCTGGCGGTGAGCGGCCAGAACGTGATGCTGCTCGCGACGCTCGTGCTCGCGCTCGGGGCGCTGACCGGCGTGGCGCTCCGGGGCCGCCTGCTCGCGGCGCTCGCGCTGGTCGCGCTGTACGTCCCGCTCACGGGCGCGGGGCCGTCGATCCAACGCGCGGGGGTGATGGGGGCGGCGGGCCTCGCCGCGGCGCTGGCGGGCCGCGGCACGAGTCGCTGGTACGCGCTCGGCCTCGCCGCGGCCGTGACGCTGCTGCTCAACCCGCTGACCGCCGCCGAGCCGGGGTGGCAGCTGTCGTTCGCCGCCGTGGTGGCGCTGCTCGCCCTCGGGCCGGGATTGCGCACGGTCCTCGCCCGGCAACTGCCCTCCGCGCTCGCCGACGCGGCCGCCATCACGATCGCCGCGACGCTCGGTACCGCGCCGCTGATGGCTCTTCACTTCGAGCAGGTGTCGCTGGTCTCGCTGCCGGCGAACCTGATCGCAGCGCCGGCGGTCGCGCCGATCATGTGGCTCGGGATGCTCGCCGCCGCGGTCGCGCAGGCCGCGCCCGCGCTCGCCGTCCCGTTCGATGCGCTGGCCGCTCCGCTGCTGGCGTTCGTCGGCTGGGTCGCACACGTCTCGGCCGGCGCGCCGCTGGCGGCCGTTGACGTGCGCGTTCGCTCGCCCCTTGCGCTCGCGGGGGCGTACGCGACCCTGGGAGCGGTCTGCTGGGCTGCGCTGCGGGTGCTCGCACGTAGCCGGCCTCGGCCACGCAGGCAGGCCGCGGGCAACCGCCGGGCCGTCCTCGCCGCCGCCGTGGCCGCGGGCTGCGTCGGCGTCGGCGTGGCGCATGCGCGCGGACGGCCGCAGCCGCCGCTGCCCGGCGAGCTCGTCGTCTCCTTCCTCGACATCGGGCAGGGCGACGCCACGCTCCTGCAACGCAATGGCGCGTCGATGCTCGTCGACACCGGACCACCTGACGGGCCGATCCTCGACCGCCTCGCCGCGGCTGGCGTCCGCCGGCTCGACGTGCTGGTGCTCACCCACGCGCAGTCCGATCACGAGGGCGCCGCGCTCGCCGTCGTGCGCCGCTTCTCGCCGCGGCTGGTGATCGACGGCGGGGCAGGCTGGCCGACGCCCGTCCAGCGCGGGCTCGCCGCCGCGGAGGCGCAGGCCGCGGGGCGGGTCATCGCCGCGCACGCGGGCGAGTCCCTCGACCTCGGCGGCCTGCGTCTGCGGATCCTCTGGCCTCCGCCGCTCGCGCCGGAGGAACGGCCGGACGGCGATCCGAACGAGCGAGCGGTGGTGGCACTCGCGACGGCGGACCGCGTCGACGTCCTGCTGACGGCCGACGCGGAGTCCGACATCACCCTCCCGCTCGCGCTCCCGCACGTCGAGGTGCTCAAGGTGGCCCACCACGGCAGCGCCGACGAGGGGCTGCCGCTGCTGCTGCAGCGCCTGACCCCCGAGGTCGCCGCGATCGAGGTCGGCCGCCGCAACCGCTACGGGCACCCGGCGCCGGCGACGGTCGCAGAGCTGCGCGGCACGACCGTCGTCCGCACGGACCGCGACGGCACGGTCCGCTTGCACGCACGCGGCGGCTCGATGACGCTCGAGCGCCTGGGGGTCGGCCGCTGATAATCCCGCGGTGGCACACTCCGGAGCATGGCCAACGCGTTCGTGCACACCTGCGTCCGAGTCCGGGACATCGAGGCGTCCGCTCGCTTCTACGAGGCCCTCGGCTTCGAGGAGCGCGGCCGCCTGAACTTCGACTCGGCCTACAACGTCTACTTCGGCCTGCCTGGGGACGGGGACCGGCTCGAGCTGACGGTCAACGTCGGGCGCGAGGAGCCGTACTCGCTCGGCGAGGGCTACAACCACTTCGCGATCACCGTGGAGGACCTGGACGGGCTGCTCGGACGCCTCGCGGAGCTGGGGGTGGAGCCGGAGAAGCCGCCGTACCGGCCCGGTGGGCGCGACGAGCTGCCGCGGATCGCCTTCGTGGCCGATCCGGACGGCTACCGGATCGAGCTGATCGAGGGCAGCGAGTTCGCCACGCCGCAGGACGGCGCGCACCCGTCGACGCGGGCCTGAGCAGCGGCGCGGCCAGCGCGGCGCCGGGCGCGCCGGACGCGGGCCTAGAATCGGCGGTCGTGCCGAGCTTTCGCGCCGCGTACCTGATCCATGGCGACGACCACGGCCGCATCGCCGAGCGGCGCGCGCGCCTGCGCGCGATGGCCGAGGCGGCGAGCGGCGTCGGCGGCGTGGAGCTCTTCGAGGGCGATGCGTGCACGCCGGAGGCGATCGTCATGGCGCTGTCGAGCCTGACCTTCGCGGTCGGCCGGCGGTTCGTCATCGCCGACGGCGTCGAGCGCTGGAAGGACGGCGACATCGCGCCGGTCGCCGCCGCGATGGAGGGACTCGAGGCGGCCGGCATCACCGTGGCGTTCTTCGGTCGCGACGAGGGCCGTGCGAAGGTTCCCGATGCGCTGGCCGCGGCGGTCAAGAAGGCCGGCGGTCAGGTCGCCGCCGAGCTGTCGGTCAAGCCGCGCGAGCTGCCGCGCTGGCTGCAGGCGCGGGGGGAGGAGCTCGGGATCGAGCTCGACAAACAGGCCGCCCGCGCGCTGGTCGGCCAGGTCGGCGAGCGCCAGCAGCGGCTGGTGCGCGAGCTGGAGAAGCTCGCACTCGAGCACGGCGAGGGTGCGCACATCGGCGTCGAGGAGGTGGAGGCGTCGAGCGCGAGCTCAGCCGAGCGCAAGCTGTGGACGCTGGCCGACGCGCTCGTCGCCGGCGACGGTCGCACGGCGACACGCGCGCTGCTCGAGCTGCGCACCCAGGGCGAGCGCCTTCCCGGCCTGCTCTACGGCATGGTGCGTCGCGTCCGTGACGCCCTGGGCGTCGCCGAGTCGCTTGCCGCCGGTCAGCCGGCCGCACAGATCAAGCGCGGCCTGCGGATGCCCGGCTTCGCCGCCGATCGCCTGATCGCAGACGTCTCCAAGCGCGACGTCGAGAGCTACCGGCGCGGGCTCGAGCTGCTCGCCGACCTCGAGCTGGAGAGCCGCGGCGGAGGCCACGGGGTGCTCAGCGAGGAGACCGCAGCGGTTCGGACGATCATGAAGCTGACGGCCTGAAGGGGCGGACGGCTGACCTGTGGAACGGCAGACGGGCCCGAACGCCAAGAGGCCCGCAACGAGGCGGGCTTCGGGACGCCGCGCGGAACACGCGGCGGCGGTGGAGGTCCGAGACCGCTAGGCCTGCTGGCGGCGACGCAGGCGAGCCGCGCGAGACTTCTTGCGGGCGCCGTTGTTGCGGTGCAGCGCGCCACGCTTGACCGCCTTGTCGATCAGCTTGATCAGCTGGCGATGCTCGGCGTCGGCGCGGGTGTCGTCACCCTCGGTGACGGCGGCCTCGAGCCGGCGGAAGTACGTCTTGATCTGCGACGTGTAGTGGCGGTTCTCGAAGCGCTCGCGCAAGGTGCGCTGGTTGCGCTTGATCTGGGAAGGGATGTTGGCCATACGTGAGAAGGCCGCGGACTCGAGCCGCGGCGGGGGCGTACTATAGCGCGCCGCTTGTCCCCGGACCCGCCATCGAACGAGCCTCCCGACCGCCCCGGCGAGCCCGCTCGCCGCCCGGCTCCGGACGACCCGACGGCGCCGCTGCGCCCGCCCGGACAGGGATCGGCGAACGGCGAGGAGACCACCGCCACCGAGCAGCTCGACCCGCTCGCGGCGACCGCACCGCCCGACCCGAGCGAGCCCTCCACGCCCGCGCCACGCCGGCGCATGGCCGTCAACACCCTGATCTTCTCGCTCGCCACCGGCCTGTCGCGAATCGCCGGGCTCGTGCGCGAGGTCGTCGCCGCCTCCTACTTCGGCACGGGCGGGGCGGCGTCCGCGTTCACGCTCGCGTTCCAGATCCCCAACCTCGTGCGCGCGCTGGTCGCCGACGCCGCGCTCTCGAGCGCCTTCGTCCCGGTCTTCTCGGAGCTGCTCGAGCACCGCAGGCACCGCGAGGCGTACGCGCTGGCCAGCGCACTTGCCGGCCTGCTGCTGGTCGGGCTCGGGATCGTGACGCTGCTGTTCGTCGCCTTCGCGCCGGTGATCGTGCCGCCGTTCACCGGCAGCGAGTTCACCCACGCGCTCGACACGCTGACCGTCGGGCTGTCGCGCGTGCTGTTCCCGATCGTCGTGCTGCTGGGGCTCAACGGCCTCGTCGTCGGCGTGCTCAACGCCAACGACCACTTCGCGATCCCCGCGATCGCGCCGCTCGTCTGGAACCTCGTGATCATCGCGGGCCTCGTCGCGCTGACGCCGCTCTTCCACGGGCCCGACCGGCTCTACGGCTACGCGATCGGCGTCGTCGCGGGCACGCTCGTGCAGCTGCTGATGTGCCTGCCGGCGCTCGCGCGCATCGGCTTCCCGCTGCGCTTCTCGACGCACTGGCGCGATCCCCGGATCCGCCGGGTGCTGCTGCTGATGCTGCCGGTGAGCGTCTCGCTCGGCCTCATCAACATCGACCTGCTGATCAACTCGGTGCTCGGCTCGCTCGTCTCCGACCAGGCGCCGCGCGCGATCGATGCCGCGTTTCGCATCTACATGCTCCCGCAGGGCATGTTCTCGGTCGCGGTGGCCACGGTCGTGTTCCCCGCGCTGAGCCGGCTGGCTGCGCGGCGCGACTATGCCGGGCTCGGGACGCTGGTCGGATCGGGCACCCGTCAGATCGCGCTGCTGCTCGTGCCGAGCGCGGCGGCGACGCTCGCGCTCGCCACCCCGATCGTTCGGCTCGTCTACCAGCGCGGCGAGTTTGATGCCGAGTCCACGCGCCTGACCGCGCAGGCGCTGTTCTGGTTCTCCTTCAGCCTGCCGTTCGCCGGCATCAACCTGCTGCAGACGCGCTCGTTCTTCTCGCTGCAGAAGCCGTGGCTGCCGACGGCGACCGCCCTCGGATCGCTCGTGGTCAACGCCGCCGTGTCGCTCGCCCTCTACAAGCCGCTGGGGATCGCCGGCATCGTGCTCGGAACCGCGGTCGCCAGCGCGGCGATGACGCTGCTGCAGGGGACCCTGCTGCGGCGCGAGCTCGGCGGGATCGACCTCGCCCGCACGCTCGACGCGGTCGGGAGGATCGTGCTGGCGTCGGGCGTGCTCGGCATCGTCGCCGCGCTCGTCCACCGGGGGCTCGACGCGCTGCTCGGCCGCTCGCTGATCGCCCAGGTCGTGAGCGTCGGCGTGGCGCTCGCGGTCGCGGCCGCCACGTACGCGGCGATCGTGCTGCGGGCGGGGATCCCCGAGGCGCGGCAGATCGCCGACCTGTTCGCCCGGCGGCTGCGACGCGGGCGATCCTCGGCCGCCTCCTAAGCTTGCAGGTCCGCATGGCGGACCAGTCCCACATCCGCAACTTCTCGATCATCGCGCACATCGACCACGGCAAGTCGACGCTCGCCGATCGCATCCTCGAGGTCACCCACACCGTCGACCCGCGGGCGATGCGCGCCCAGATGCTCGACTCGATGGATCTCGAGCGCGAGCGCGGCATCACGATCAAGGCCCAGGCGGTGCGCGTGTTCTACGAGGCGCGCGATGGCGAGACCTACCAGTTCCACCTGATCGACACGCCGGGCCACGTCGACTTCACCTACGAGGTCTCGCGGTCGCTCGAGGCCTGCGAGGGGGCGCTGCTCGTCGTCGACGCCTCCCAGGGCGTCGAGGCCCAGACCGTCGCCAACACCTACCTGGCGATCGACTCCGGGCTGGAGCTGATCCCGTGCCTGAACAAGATCGACCTCCCAGGCGCCGAACCCGAGCGGGTCGCGCATGAGATCGCCGAGCTGATCGGCGAGCCGGCCGAGGGCGTCCGCTCGATCTCCGCCAAGACCGGCGCCGGCGTGGAGGACCTCCTGGAGGAGATCGTCCGGCGCGTCCCGGCGCCCGAGGGCGATCGCGAGGCGCCGCCGCGCGCGCTGATCTTCGACTCCGAGTTCGACCAGTACCGCGGCGTGATCGCCTACATCCGCGTCGTCGACGGGACCTTCCGCAAGGGCGAGGCGATCAGGGCGATGCAGGCCGGGACCGAGGCCGAGATCGACGACATCGGCTTCTTCACCCCGGCCCAGATGCCCGTGCAGCAGCTGGCGGCGGGCGAGGT
Organism: Solirubrobacteraceae bacterium; assembly: GCA_034664425.1. GTDB lineage: Bacteria > Actinomycetota > Thermoleophilia > Solirubrobacterales > Solirubrobacteraceae > DATBDM01. The sequence goes on along the minus strand of JAXDHR010000127.1, from coordinate 32,545 downwards.
CGGCTACGTGATCACCGGGATCAAGGACGTCACCAAGCTGCGCGTCGGCGACACGCTGACCACGAAGACCAAGGGCGGCGCGACCGAGCCGCTGCCCGGCTACCGCGACGTCAAGCCGATGGTCTTCTGCGGCCTGTTCCCGATCAACTCGGACGAGTACCCGGAGCTGCGCGACGCGCTCGAGAAGCTGTCGCTCAACGACGCGGCCCTGTCCTGGGAGCCGGAGACCTCGGACGCCCTCGGCTTCGGCTTCCGCTGCGGCTTCCTCGGCCTGCTGCACATGGACATCGTGCGCGAGCGGCTCGAGCGCGAGTACGACCTCGAGCTGATGGCGACGATGCCGTCGGTCGGCTTCGAGGTGACGCTGACCGACGGCGAGGTGCGCGAGCTGCACTCGCCGGCCGACATGCCCGACCCGGCGCGCATCGCCGAGATCCGCGAGCCCTACATCCGTGCCGCGATCCTCACGCCGAAGGAGTACATCGGCCAGGTGATGGAGCTCTGCCAGGACCGCCGCGGAGTGCACACGGGCATGCACTTCCTGTCGTCCGAGCGCGTGCAGGTCAACTACGACCTGCCGCTCGCCGAGATCGTGCTCGACTTCTTCGATCAGCTGAAGTCGCGCACTCGCGGCTACGCGTCGCTGGACTACGAGCCGATCGGCCTGCGCGAGTCGAACCTCGTCAAGCTCGACGTGCTGCTCGCCGGGGACCCCGTCGACGCGCTGTCGATGATCGTGCACCGCGAGAAGGCCTACGACGCCGGCAAGCTGCTGACCGAGCGGCTGCGCAAGAAGATCCCGCGCCAGCAGTACGACGTGCCGATCCAGGCCGCCGTCGGCGCGAAGATCATCGCCCGCGAGACGGTCAAGGCATTCCGCAAGGACGTGACGTCCAAGTGCTACGGCGGGGACATCTCGCGCAAGCGCAAGCTGCTCGAGCGCCAGAAGGAGGGCAAGAAGCGGATGAAGCAGGTCGGCCGCATCGAGGTCCCGCAGGACGCCTTCCTCGCCGTCCTCGAGCTGGGCGACTCCTCCTCGTCGTGACCCGCGCTGTCTACGCGGTCGGGCGCGAGAAGATCCGCGAGTACGCGTACGCGACGGGGGAGACCGACCCGCGCCACCTCGATCCGGAGGCCGCCCGCGCGGCGGGCTACGCCGATGTCGTCGCGCCGCCGATGTTCGCCGCCGTCTACTGCGCGCCGGCGATCGGGCCGGCGATCCTCGACCCCGAGGTCGGGATCGACTTCGCGCGCATGGTCCACGGGGCGCAACGCTTCGAGTGGGGGGAGCCGGTGGTCGGTGGTGACGAGATCACGACCGAGGCCGAGCTCGAGGAGCGTTCGCAGCGCGGCGGCCTGACCTTCTTCGTGTTCCGCACGCGATCCACCAACCAGCACGGCGTCACCGTGAGCGAGGGGCGATGGACGAACATCGTGAGATGAAGGTCACGCCCGACCGCTACCTGACCTACCGCTACGCCGGCGCGTCCGGGGACTTCAACCCGATCCACCTCGACGATGAGTTCGCGCGCTCGGTCGGGCTACCGGGCCGGATCCTCCACGGGCTGTGGACGATGGCCCAGGTCGCCCGCGCGCAGACCGAGGCGAGCGGCGGGCCGGAGACGCTGCGCTCGCTCGAGGTCCAGTTCCGCGGCATGGGGCTGCCCGAGCGCGAGATCACGATCGCCTCGACGGTCCGGGAGCGGCGCGACGGCGAGGTCGAGATCCGCTGCGACGCCGAACAGGACGGCAAGCGGATCATCCGCAACGGCCAGGCGGTCGTGCGGCCCGCCGCCTCATAACATCAACGGGGTGCTCACCCCGCGTCAGGAGCTGCTGCTGCGCAAGGTCGTCGACGGCTTCGCCGAGACCGGGCTGCCGGTCGGCTCGAAGGCGCTCGCGGCCGATCCCGAGGTCAGCGCCGGGCCGTCGACGGTGCGCAACGAGCTGGCCGTGCTCGAGGAGCGCGGGCTGCTCGCCCATCCGCACACCTCCGCGGGCCGCGTGCCCACCGACTCGGGCTACCGCTACTACGTCGACGAGCTGCTCCCGCGAGGGCCGAGCGCCCCGCCGAGCGAGCTGCGGCTCGAGCTCGTGCGTCGCGAGGTCAACGAGGCCATGCGCCACACCACCGAGGCGCTCTCGCAGGTCACGAACCTGCTCGCGATCGTCTCGGCGCCGCCGATCCAGACCACGACGATCCGCCACGTCGAGGTGCTCGCGCTGCAGCCGCAGGTGCTGATGGTCGTGATCATCACCTCCACCGGCGGTGTCTCCAAGCGGGTCTTCACCTTCGAGCGCGCGGTCGACCCGGGCCTCGCCGAGTGGGCCTCCGCCTACCTCAACGAGCAGCTCGTCGGCTGGGGGCTGGGGGCGCGCATGCTGCACTCGCGCCTCGACGATCCTTCGCTGCACCCGATCGAACGGGCGTTCATCGGCCAGCTGGCCCCGGCGTTCACGGAGCTGGCGGAGACCGCCGAGAGCACCCTCTACGTCGACGGCGCCGCGCGCCTGCTCTCGGAGCACCGCTTCCAGGACGTCTCCCAGCTCAACGAGCTGCTGGAGGCGCTCGAGCGCCGCGTGTCGCTGCTCGGCGTGCTGACCGCCGCGCTCGACCAGCGCGAGCTGTATGTCCGCATCGGCGCCGAGAACCAGATGCCCGCGCTTCGCTCGCTCTCGCTCGTGGCCGCGAACTACGGGCTGCCGCAGCGCAACCTGGGCACCGTGTCGGTCATCGGTCCGACCCGCATGGACTACGCCCGCGCCATCCGCACCGTCCGCGAGGCCGCCGGCCAGCTGTCGCGCTTCGTCGAAGAGCTCTACGAGGACTAGAACCACATGCCCCGCGACTACTACGAGATCCTCGGCGTCGACCGTCAGGCGAACGAGACCGAGATCAAGAAGGCGTTCCGCCGGCTCGCCCGCCAGCTGCACCCGGACACCAACCCCGATCCGGGGGCGGAGGACCAGTTCAAGGAGGCCGCCGAGGCCTACGAGGTGCTCTCGGACGCGGAACGCCGCCGGCTCTATGACGCCTACGGGCACGAGGGCCCGCGCTCCGGCGGCTACAGCGGCTTCGAGGGCTCCATCTCCGACCTCTTCTCGGCGTTCTTCGGCGGCGGCGGCTTCGAGTCGGCGTTCGGCGGCGGCACGCGCGGCGCCGTCCAGGGCGGCGACATCGGGATCGCCGCCACGATCGACCTCGCCGACGCAGCCACGGGCACCAAGGTCGACGTCGCCTACGACGTGCGCGAGCGCTGCGAGACCTGCAACGGCAACGGCGCGGAACCGGGCACGCCGATCGTGACCTGCCCCCGCTGCCAGGGCACGGGGCAGCTGCAGGCGGTCCAGCGCACCGCCTTCGGCCAGCTCGTTCGCACAGCGGTCTGCGATCAGTGCGGCGGGGACGGGCGCATCGCCGAGCAGCCGTGCCACACCTGCCACGGCGACGGCATGGTCGTCGAGCGCCGGCGCCTCGGCGTCGACGTCCCGGCCGGCATCCCGGACGGCCAGCGGATCCGCGTCGGCGGCCGCGGGCACGCTGGCGAGCGCGGCGGTCCGCCCGGCGACCTGATCGTCGTCGTGCGCGTCCGCCAGGACGAGCGGTTCCTGCGCGACGGCGACGACCTCGTCACCGTCGTGGACGTCCCCGCGCCGCGCGCCGCACTCGGCGGCACCATCCAGGTGCCGACGCTCGATGGCGAGGTTCCGGTCGAGGTCCCGGCCGGCACGCAGCCGGGGGAGACCATCACGCTCGGCGGCCGCGGCATGCCGCGCCTGGGCCGCGGACGCACCGGCGACCTGCGGGTGGTCGTCAACGTGGCGATCCCGCGCCGGCTCTCGCGCGAGCAGCGCGACCTGCTGGAGCGGCTCTCGGACTCGCTCACGGAGGACAACCTCCGTGCCGACGAGGGCATGCTGGCCAAGCTGCGCCGCGTCATCGCGCGGTGAGCGCGCTCGTCCGTCTCGGCATCCGGGTCCACGGCGATCAGGCCGAGACCGCCCTCGCCGCGCTGCTGGACCTGCTGCCGGGCGGGCTCGAGGAGCGCGCCCTCGGTGACGACGTCGAGTTCGCGACCTACGCCGAGCCGGGGGCACTGCCCGAGCCCGCCGTGCTCCAAGCGCGGCTCGGCGGCGCATTCGCCGGGCTCACTCGGGCGCCGGTCCCGGAGGACTGGGCGCGGCGCTGGCACCGCCACCTGGGGCCCGTGACCGTCGCGGACGGCCGGCGGTCGCTGACGATCCGGCCGCCATGGGTTCCCGGCGGCTCGGAGGACCTCGTGGTGAACCCGGACGTGCTCTTCGGCGCCGGAACGCATCCGACGACGCGGCTGGTGCTGCGGCTGCTGCTCGGCGAGGCGCCAGGAGGCGCGCTGTGCGACTGGGGCGCCGGGACCGGCGTGCTGGCCGTCGCCGCCGCGCGGCTCGGCTGGGCCCCGGTGATCGCGCTCGAGCTCGACGTCGCCGCCGTGGCGGTGGTCGAGGAGAACGCCGCGGTCAACGGCGTGGCGATCGAGGCGCGCGCCGCCGACCTGACCGCCGTGGCCGCGCCGTGGGCGCCGACCGTCTGCGCGAACCTCTTCGCGCCGCTGCTGACCCGGCTCGCCACCGCCGTCGAGCGGCCGCCCGAGCGGCTGCTGCTCTCCGGCGTGCTCGTCGCGGAGGCCGATGCCGTCGCCGCCGCCTGGGCCGGGCGCGGGCTGCGCGAGGCGCGCCGGATCGAGGACGAGGGTTGGGCGGCGATCCTGCTGGTGGCGCCATGATCCGGCTCGCCGTGCGCGTCGGCGCCGAGCACGCCGAGCTCGTGCTGGCCGAGCTGCTCGAGCTCGCCCCGGCCGGCCTCGAGGAGCGCGCGCTCCCCGACGGCAGCGTCGAGTACGCGATCTACGGCGCCGCCGGGGAGCTCCCGGCGCTGCCCGACCTGCGGGCCGCGGCCGGGGAGGCGCTCGTCGAGGTCTCGACCTCCGAGCTCGCCGACGGCTGGGAGGAGCGCTGGCGCGACTGGCACCGACCGCTCGACGTCGACGGCCGCGCCGGTGCGATCCGCGTGCGCCCGCCGTGGGCGGGGCTCCGGCCCGGCGCGCACGACGTCGTCATCGACCCCGGGCAGGCGTTCGGCACCGGCGCGCACCCCACGACGCGGCTGTGCCTGCAGCTGCTTGTGGACCTCGCGCCGGCCGGCGCGCTGGCCGACTGGGGCTGCGGCTCCGGGATCCTCTCGATCGCGGCGGCTAAGCTCGGCTGGATGCCGGTCACGGCCTGCGACGTCGAGGCGGCATCGGTGGGGGCGACGCTCGCGGCCGCCGAGCTCAACGGCGTCGCGCTCGCCGTCGACCGCCGCGACCTGCGCTGCGAGTCCGGGCCATGGGCCCCGACCGTGGTGGCCAACCTCGTCCGGCCGCTGCTGCTCGAGGTCGCCGCGCGGCTCGAGCGCGTACCCGAGCGCCTGGTCGCCTCCGGGCTGCGGCCCGACGAGGTCGACGCGGTCGCCGCGGCGTTCGCCGAGCACGGGCTCGGGGTCGCGCAGCGGCGCGACCGCGACGGCTGGTCCGCGATCCTGCTGAGCCGATGATCGGCCTCTCCGAGATCCGTGAGGCCGCGATGCGCATCGAGGGCATCGCGCACCGCACCCCCGTGCTCACCTCGCGCCATCTCGACGCGCTGACCGGCGCCCAGGTGTTCCTGAAGGCCGAGAACCTCCAGCGCGTCGGCGCCTTCAAGTTCCGCGGCGCCTGCAACGCGATCGCCTGCCTGGACCCGGACGAGCGCGGGCGCGGCGTGGCGACCGTCTCCTCGGGCAACCACGCCCAGGCGCTCGCGCTGGCCGCGAGCCTCGAGGGGGTGCGCGCGACGATCTTGATGCCAGCCGACTCGCCGCCGGGCAAGCTCGCCGCCACGCGCGGCCACGGGGCCGAGGTGATCGAGTTCGACCGCTACGTGTCCGACCGCGAGGCGCTGCTGGACGAGCTGGTGCGCGAGCGCGGGCTGATCCCGATCCATCCCTACGACGACGAGCGGGTGATGGCCGGCCAGGGGACGGTTGCCGTCGAGCTGCTCGAGCAGGCCGGTCCGCTCGACGTGCTGCTCGTCTGCGTCGGCGGCGGCGGCCTGATCGCGGGCTGCGCGACCGCCGCGAAGGCGCTCGTACCGGGGATCCGCGTCGTCGGCGTCGAGCCCGAGGCGGGCGACGACACGCGCCGCTCGCTCGCGGCGGGCGAGCGCGTCCGCATCGACGTCCCGCGGACGATCGCCGACGGCCAGCAGATCCCGATCCCCGGCGCGCTGACCTTTCCGGTCATCCAGCAGCGAGTCGACGAGATCGTCCTGGCGTCCGACGCGGAGATCGTGGCCGCGATGCAACTGCTCTTCGAGCGTTTGAAGACCGTCGCCGAGCCGAGCGGGGCCTGCGCGCTGGCCGCGCTGCTCGCCGGACGGGTCGACGTGGCGGGCCTGCGAGTGGGCGTGACGCTGTCCGGAGGCAACGTCTCGGCCACGCGGTTCGGGGAGCTGATCGCCGCGCTGCTGCCCGACGGCTCCGGACTCGCCGGCTGACTGCGGGGTAGCCTCGACACATGGCCTGGAACGTCCTGATCCTGGGCGGCGGGTACGGCGGCCTCTACACCGCCCGCAAGCTCGAGCGGCTGCTCCCCGCGCACTCCGCCACCATCACCGTCGTCAACGACGTCAACTTCATGCTCTACACGCCGCTGCTCCCGGGCGCGGCGGGCGGGACGCTCGAGCCCCGCCACGTCGTCGTCCCGCTGCGCGAGGAGCTGCGCTCGACCAACATCTACCTCGGGCACGTGCTCTCCGCCGACCCGGGTGCGCGCGCGGTCCAGGTGCGCAGCACGGACGGCCGCGAGCAGACGCTGCACTACGACCAGCTCGTCGTCGCGATCGGCTCGATCTCGCGCACGCTGCCGATCCCGGGTCTCGCCGAGCACGCCGTCGGGTTCAAGACGCTGTCGGAGGCGATCGCGCTGCGCAACCGGCTGATCCACGCACTGGAGACCGCCGAGTCGGTCGAGGACGACGAGACGCGCAGCGCGCTCCTGACCTTCGTCGTCGTCGGCGCGGGCTACGCGGGCCTGGAGGGCATCGCCGAGCTCCAGGACCTCGCCGCCGACCTCGTGGACCTCTACCCGCGCTCGCGCCTGCATGGGCTGCGCTTCCTGCTCGTCGAGGCGCGCGATCGCGTGATGCCCGAGATCTCCGCGGATCTCGCGCGCGCGGCGACCGGCGAGCTGCGCAAGCGCGGCATCGAGGTGCTGACGAGCACGACGATCGAGCGTCTCTCGGTGGACTCGGTCGAGCTGTCGACGGGCGAGGTCGTACCGACCCGTACCGTCGCTTGGACGGCCGGCGTGAAGCCGCACCCGGTGGTCGCCCGGCTCGGACTGCCGCTCGACGCGGGCGGGCGCCTGAAGGCCGATCGCTACTGCCAGGTCGAGGGCTTCGAGAACGTCTGGGCGGTCGGCGACGCGGCCGCGATCCCTGATCCGGCACGACCCGGCCAGCCGAGCCCGCCGACCGCGCAGCACGCGCTGCGCCAGGCCACGACGGTCGCGCGGAACGTCGCGGCCGCGCTCGGCGATTCAGGGCACGACCGCAAGCACGCGTTCACGTACAAGACGCTCGGCGTGTTCGTCGACATGGGCCGCCACCGGGCCGTCGCCGAGACGCTCGGGCTCAAGTGGCACGGCTTTCCGGCGTGGTTCCTCGCTCGCAGCTACCACCTGATGATGATGCCGGGCTTCAAGCGCCGGCTGCGGCTCGTGACCGACTGGTCCGTCGAGCTCGCGTTCGGGCGCGACGCCTCCGAGCTGGGTCAGCTCGGACACCCGCCGGCCCTCGGTGAGAACGGGCTGCACGAGCAGAGCGCCGGGGGCACGACCCCGGCCGGCGAGGCGCAGGGCGGCGAGGAGGAGCCGGGCGGCACGTCGTCCGGCGGACCTGCGGCGCGCGCCGACCGCTGAGCTCCGTCACCCGCCGGCGCGGGCGATGACGGCGGCCGCGCTCGCGCTCGCGCTCGGGTCCGCCGTCCTGCACGCGGGCTGGAACACACTGGTCGCCGACGCCCGCGACACACACGCCACGACCGCGGTCGCGCTCCTCGCCGGCGTGCTCGTGCTGGCGCCGTTCGCCGCGGCGAGCTGGCGCGTGCAGGCCGGCGTGGCGCCCTACGCTGCCGCGTCGATCGCGCTCGAGCTCGGCTACTTCGCGTTGCTCGCCACGGCTTACGCCGGCGCGGATCTGACCACGGTCTATCCGGTGGCGCGCGGCGCCGCGCCGGTGATCGCGCTCGTCGTCTCGGTCACGCTGCTGGCGGCACCGGTCCACCCGCCGCAGGCCGCGGGCGTGCTCGCCGTCGGCGCGGGCGTGCTGCTGGTGCGCGGCCGGCGCCCCGACGCGAACGTCGTCCGGTCGCACGCCGGTTCGCATGCCAGCAGGGACGCGGGCTCGGACGACCGCCCGGACTGCGGAGGAGGATCCGCCGCGTCTGGACTGCCGCTCGCGCTCGCGATCGCCGCCTGCATCGCCGGCTACACGCTCGTCGACGACCGCGGCGTCCGCCACGCAGCGGCGCTGCCGTACTTTGAGATCGTGCTCGGGATCGCCGCCGTCGCCTACCTCGCCGCCGTCCTCGCATGGCGCGGGGGCGCGGCGGTGCGCGCGGCCGTCGGCGTGCGATCGGTGCTGGCGGGCGCCGGGATGGCGGTGGCCTACGCGCTCGTGCTCTTCGCGCTCGAGCGGGCCGAGGCCGCGCCCGTGGCGGCGATCCGGGAGACGAGCGTCGTGATGGCCACGGTCGCCGTGGCGGTGCTCGGCCGCGAGCACGTTTCGCGCGCACGGATCGCCGGTGCGGCGGTCGTCGTGGCCGGCGTCGCTGCGATCGCGCTCGGGTGAGCGCCGCGCGGACCGCCACCGCGCGGCCCTCGGCCTCCAGTGCGGCAAGCAGCGCCGCCGCCTCGCCGGCGGGCACCTCCACGACCGCACGGGCGCGCGCGCAGGCGCGCAGGCGCCAGGGCGGCACCGCCGCGTCCACGCGCACGACCGCCCCGCCACGGTCGAGCCAGACGAGGTCGAGCGGCCAGCGCATGCCGGCGGTGTGGACCGACCGGCAGCGCACGAGCAGCAGCGCGCTCCCGGCCACCGGCGCGCGCAGCCAGGCGAGACCGAGCAGCCGTGCGCGGTGGCCCGCGGCGACATGGATTCGCACGCCGCCGGGCAGCGCGACGGAGGGGAGGCGATCGAGGCGGCCCGGCATGCCCTCCATAGGGGCGCGCGTGCAGACTTCGCCCCCTCCGGGCTCGAACCCGGCCCGCCGACGTCACGCCCGGCGGCGGCGACCGGGCGGCGGCGTACACTGGAAGTGGGTGCAGATCGCCGATCGCATCAGGGGTGACGTCACCTCCGCCATGAAAGCGGGGGAGCGTGATCGCGTCTCGGCGCTCCGGCTCGTGCTCTCCGAGCTCCAGAAGGCCGCCAAGGATGGAGACGGAGACGAGCTCGCCGTGCTGCGGCGGGAGCGCAAGCGCCGCCGCGAGGCGGAGACCGCCTACCGGGACGCCGGTCGCGACGACCTCGCCTCAGGCGAGGCCTTCGAGGCCGAGACGATCGAGGCCTACCTGCCCGCGGAGCTCTCCGACGACGAGCTGGACGTCCTCGTCCGGCAGGCCGTCGAGGAGACCGGGGCGCAGGGGCCGAGGGACATGGGCAAGGCGATCAAGCACGTCATGGCCGCCGCCGGCGGACGGGCCGGTGGCCGGCGCGTATCGACAAAAGTGAAGGAAGCGCTGCACTAGATGGCACGACGGCAGATGGAGCTGTCCAACGAGGTCGCCGCGGAGCTCGCCGGCTCCAACGACCAGATCCTGCGCACGCTCGAGGGACACCTCGAGTGCGACGTCTACCTGCGCGGCAACGTGCTGACGCTCGATGGCGACGCCGATGCCGTCCAGGCGGGCGCGACCGTCGTGCGGGAGCTGTCGGCGCTCGTGGAGCGCGGGCACGCGATCGAACCGGCCACGATCGAGTCGGTCTCGCGCGTGCTCGAGCAGGACCAGCCGCCCGCGGAGGTGCTCGAGGACGTCGTCTGGCGCCATCGCAACCTGCGCGTCGCGCCGCGCTCGGTCAACCAGAAGCGCTACGTCGACGCGATTCGCCAGTCCACCGTGACGTTCGGGGTCGGCCCGGCCGGCACCGGCAAGACGTTCCTGGCCATGGCGATGGCGACCGCCGCGCTCCAGCGCCGCGAGGTCAATCGCATCATCCTCACGCGGCCGGCGGTCGAGGCCGGCGAGCGCCTCGGGTTCCTGCCGGGCGACCTGATGGCCAAGGTCGACCCGTACCTGCGCCCGCTCTTCGACGCCCTGCACGACATGATGGACGCCGAGAAGGTCGCCTCGCACCTGGAGAAGGGCGTGATCGAGGTCGCGCCGCTCGCGTTCATGCGCGGCCGCACGCTCAACGACTCGTTCGTGATCCTCGACGAGGCCCAGAACACGACGCCCGAGCAGATGAAGATGTTCCTGACCCGACTCGGGTTCGGCTCGAAGATGGTCGTCACCGGCGACGTGACGCAGGTCGACCTGCCGCGCGACCAGAAGTCCGGGCTCGTGGTCGTCGGAGACATCCTCGAGGACGTCGAGGGCGTCGACTTCGTGCGCTTCGGCGGCGAGGACGTCGTGCGCCACAAGCTCGTCCAGCGCATCGTGGCGGCGTACGACCGCCACTCCGAGCGGGCCGCCCCGGAGCTGCGGCCCGCCGACCATCGCCGCCGGACCGCCTAGCGCCCCGGTGCTGGAGGTCGAGGTCATCGGCGACGCCCTGGCGGCGGAGGACGTGCGGCGCGCCGCGGTTCTCGCGGCATCCTCCGGCGGGGTCGACGACGGCCACGTCGCGATCGAGTTCGTGGCCCCCGGGCGGATCACCGAGCTCAACGCCGCCCACCGCGGCAAGGACGGCCCGACCGACGTCCTCTCGTTCCCGGTCGACGAGGACGAGCGCGCGGTCGGCCCGCGCGAGCTGGGCGACGTCCTGATCTGCCCGGAGCACACCGAGGACCTGCTCGAGGCGGTCGTGCACGGCGTGCTGCACCTGACGGGCATGGACCATGAGACCGACGACGGGGAGATGCTCGCCCTCCAGGCGGAGCTGCTGGGATGGGTCCGGTGACGCGCTCCGGGTTCATCGCGCTGGCCGGCCGCCCGAACGTCGGGAAGTCGACGCTGGTCAACGCGCTCGTCGGGCACAAGGTCGCGATCGTCTCCGACAAGCCGCAGACGACCCGGCGCGCGATCCGCGGCGTCCTCACGGAGCCGGACCGCTACCAGCTGGTCCTGACCGACCTGCCGGGCGTCCAGCGCCCCCGCGACGCACTGACCAGCCGCATGCAGCGCCGCGTCGAGGCCGAGCTGGCCGAGGCCGACGGCGCGCTGTTCGTGCTCAACGGCGAGCAGGGCGTCGGCGGTCCCGGTGACCGCTTCATCGCCGAGGCGCTCGCGGGCACCAGGGTGCCGGTCGTCGTCGCGGTCAACAAGGTCGATCGGATCGACCACGACCACACGGTGCCGGCGCTCGGCGCGGCCGCCGAGCTGCTGCCCGACGCCGAGATCTTCCCGGTGTCGGCTCGCACCGGCCAGGGCGTGGCCCCGCTGCTCGAGCACCTCACCGGGCTGCTGCCCGAGGGTCCGTTCTACTTCCCCGCCGACGAGGTCTCCGACCAGCCCGAGAGCGTGATGCTCGCGGAGCTGGTGCGCGAGCAGGTGCTGGCCCGGACCCGCCAGGAGGTCCCGCATGCCGTCGAGGTGCAGGTCGACGAGATCGTCGAGCGCGACGGGCTGGTCGCGGTCCGCGCGCTGCTGTGGGTCGAGACCGAGTCCCAGAAGGGCATCCTGATCGGCGCCCGCGGCAGCATGATCAAGTCGATCGGCATCGCCGCGCGGCGCGAGCTCGAGCGCGAGCTCGCCGGCCGCGTGCACCTCGACCTCTCCGTGCGCGTGCGGCGCTCATGGCGCGGCGACGAGTCGCTGCTCGACCGTCTCGGGATCACCTAGGCCGCGCTCGGCGGCGCCGGGCGGCGGTGCGTTCGACGGCGGTGCTGCCGCCGGCGAACGTCAACGATGCGCCCGCCCGAAGGGGCTGCGGCGACGTTGCGAGCGAGGCTCCCGCGTCGCGCCGCGGGGCTACAGCCTGCGCGCGAGGTCGGCCGCGAGGCGCTCGTACTCCGGCAGCCCGAGCTCGGTCTCGAACACGAACGGCAGGGTGACGACCTGCGCGCTGGCCTCGCGGCGCAGGCGCCGCAGGTGGGTGCGCTGGGCACGGGCCCGCTCGTGCGTGGTGAGCGCCGCGCGCAGGGCGGCGCTGGCGTCGGGGCCGCCGCCATCGGCGCTCGCGCGGCGCAGCTCCTCCGCCTCGCTGGCGCTGAAGCGCTCGGGCCACATGCCGTTGACCACGATCGCGTCGAGGCCGGTGCCGACCGCGCCGGGGAGCCGGCGCTCGAGCTCGAGCGTCTCGTTGACCGGCATCTCCTCGGGCAGCGCGACGGCGACGTAGGCGGTCCGCGACGGGTCCCGGAGCAGGTCGGTGATCCGCGAGGCCTGGCGGCGGATCGGCCCGACGCGGGCGATCTCGCCGAAGGTCCGCGGCGTGGTGAGCATCGCCAGCCCGTGCCCGGAGGCGGGCGCGTCGACGATCACGAGGTCGTAGGTGCGGCTGTGACGATCCCAGCGCTCGAGCTGCGCCAGCTCCCAGACCTTCGCGATCGTGATCAGCTCCTTCGCGCCCGGCGCCGCGGCGACGAAGTACTGGAACGCCGACGAGCGCGCCAGCATCCGGAAGCCGGCGCCCCCGAGCTGGCGCGAGAGCCACTCCTCGAGGGCGCGCTGGGGATCGATGGTGATCGCCCACAGGTCCTCGGCGAGCTGCGCCTCGACCTCGGGCCCGACGCCCTCGCGGCCCAGCGCGCGCGAGACGCGGTCCTGCTCGGAGACCTCGCAGACGATCGTCCGCCGGCCCGCTTCGGCGGCGGCGATCCCGAGCGAGGCGGCGACGGTCGTCTTCCCGACACCGCCCTTACCCGTCACGTAGATCAGGCGCCTCTCTCGGAGTAGCTCCTCCATCGTCGTGGGAGAGTGTGACGATGCAGGGCATGGATCCCGCCGTTCGCGCTTCCTACGAGGCGTGCCGACGCCTGCACCGGCGCCACGACCCGACGTACTACTGGGCGACGCGCCGGCTGCCCGCTCCCGTGCGGCCGGCGACCCACGCGCTCTACGGGTACGTGCGCACGGCGGACGAGATCGTCGACGGCCCGTCGCGGCCGCCGACCCCGGTGGCACGGCGGGCGGCGCTCGACGCCTGGGAGGCGACCCTGCGCCATGGCATGGCTGCCGGCCGGTCCTCGCATCCCGTGGTCGGCGCGCTCGTCGACGCGGGCACGCGCCATGATCTCCCGCTGGACGAGCTCGGGCCCTACATGAGCTCGATGCGCGTCGACTGCGGGCCCGTGAGGATCGGCTCCTGGGAGGAGCTGCGGGACTACATGGACGGCTCGGCCGGCTCGGTCGGCCGGATCATGTCGGTGTTGCTGGGCGTCCCGGCGGAGCATCGCGCCCAGTTCGGCCATCTCGGGCAGGCCTTCCAGCTGGCGAACTTCATCCGCGACGTCCGCGACGACCTGCGGCTCGACCGCGTGTACCTGCCCGCGGCCGATCGCGAGCGCCATGGGGTGAGCGAGCAGGCGCTCGCCGCCCCGAGCGCGTCCGCCGAGGTGCGCGCGCTCGTCGCCGAGCAGGTCCAGCGCGCGCGGGGGCTGTTCGCGGCGGCCGAGCCCGCCGTCGCCGCCGCGCCGGCATCGGTGCGCGCCGGGATCCGCATGGCCGTGGCCGCCTACCTGAAGATCCTCGACCGCGCGGAGGCGGCCGGCTACGACGTGCTCGCCCGCCCGGTCGGGCTGCGGCCGTGGCACCTACCGCCCGCCGCGTTGCGAGGGCTGCGCGGATGACGCGCCGCGCGACGCTGCGCGGGGCCGAGCGCACGCCGCTCGCCGGCGCCGCCGCGCGCGCCGACGTGCTGATCTGCGGCGCGAGCTTCGCGGGGCTGGCCGTCGCGCGCGAGCTCGCCGGCAGCGGCGCCGACGTGCTGATCGTCGATCGCTACGAGATCGGCGAGCGGGCGACCTCGGCCTGCGCCGCCCCGACGCCGTGGCTGCATGCCATGGGCGCCGCACGCGCGATCCGGCAGGAGCTCGAGTGCATGGCCTTCCACACGCCCAGCGGCTCGAGCCGCTACCGGCTGCCCTGGAGCTGGAGCTCGTTCGACTACCGCGAGCTCTGCCTCGCGCTGTGGGAGCAGTGCGGCGAGGCGCGCTTCGCGGTCGCCAAGGTCGACGGCCGCAGTCGCAACCTCGACGGCGAGATCGTGGTCCACACGGACCGCGGTGATCTGACTGCGCCGCTGACCGTCGACGCGCTCGGCTGGCGCCGCGTGCTCGGCCCCGGCCCCAACGTGCAGCCCCCGGACGCGCCGATCTCGCGCGGGCTCGAGGTCCATCCGCGCGACGGCCGCGGCGTCGACCTCGAGATCTGGATCGAACGCGGCGTGGTCCGCAAGGGCTACGCCTGGGCGGTTCCGGCCGCGGGCGAGCGGCGGATCGGCGTCGGCTCCTACGAGCCCCACGACCACGTCAAGGATCCGACGGTGGCGCTGGCGGAACGGCTGGGATCCGACGCCGAGCGCTTCCAGGGCAACTGGTTCCCGCACGCGCTGCGCCCGGCGGCCGAGGACGGCGTGCTGTTCGTCGGCGACTCGGCCGGCCACTGCCTGCCGCTGTCGGGGGAGGGCATCCGCACCGCGTTCCACTTCGGGATCGCCGCCGGCCGGGAGCTGCGGGCCGTGCTCGCCGGCGAGCGAAACCGCGACGCCGCGGCGGCGCGCTACGCGGCGTTCTCGGCGCGCCACGCCCGCGCCTACCGGATCGCGCTGCGGCTGCAGCGCGTGATCCCAGCGCTGCCGCCGCGCGTGCTCACCGCGCTGCTGGCGGTGATCGGCCGGCCGCGGCTGTGCCGGCCGGCCTTCCGCTGGTACCTCGGCATCGCGCCGCCGCCCGCTACTCCGTCGCGCCGAACTCGGCGATCGCGATCGCCAGCATCAGCAGCCCGAGCGCGAGCACCACGCCGGCCTCCAGCAGCGCCGGCAGCCGCCAGCTCCACCAGGTGACGCCCGGATCGAGCGTGCGGCGAGCTGCGGGCGAGAGGGTGAGGTGGGCGAAGACGAGCCGGCGCATCGGGTCCACCGCGTAGGTGAGCGGGTCGACGCGGTTGAGCACCTGCAGCCAGCCCGGCAGGCCCGACACGGGGAACAGGGCACCGGCCAGGAAGAACATCGGCATGACCACCATCTGCGTCACGCCCATGAACGACTGCATCTGCTTGATGCGCACGGCGATCATCACGCCGAAGGCCGTGATGCTGAACGCGAGCAGCAGCTGCAGGGCGAACACGCCGAGGATCAGCCCCGGGTCGTAGGGCACGTGCACCGCGCCGGCCAGGGCGAGCACGATGACGCCCTGGAAGGACGCCACGGTCGCGCCGCCCAGGCACTTGCCGATCACGATCGAGCTGCGCCGCACGGGCGCGACCATCATCTCGCGCAGGAACCCGAACTCGCGGTCCCAGACGATCGAGGCGGCCGAGAACATCGCCGTGAACATCACGGACATGCAGAGGATGCCCGGGTAGATGAACGTCTTGAGGTCGACGCCGTGCGTGCCCCTGGTCGAGAGCTGCTGCAGGCCCGATCCGAGGACGAACAGGAACAGCAGCGGCTGCACGAGCGACGTCACGATCCGGATGCGGTCGCTCTTGAAGCGGATCAGCTCGCGCCGCCACACGACCTTGACCGCGCGCAGCTCGCTGCGGGCGCTGCGCGGCGGGACCCGCACGCGGGCGACGGGCGCGGCCGGTGCGCCGGCGCTCATCGCCGCGCTCCGGCCAGCATCCGCAGCGCCGCGCGGTTGGGCGCCGTCCCGGATTCCGCGTCGCGGATCGTCGAGCCCGTGTGGGTCATGAAGACGTCGTCGAGGGTGGGCCGCGCGACGCTGACGGACCGGATCCCGACCCCGAGCTCGGCGAACAGTCGCGGCACGAACGCCTCGCCCGAGGCGACGAAGAAGGCGATCCCGCCCTCCGACCGGCCGGCCTCGATCCCGAAGGCCGCGGCCAGCGCGTCGATCGCGGCGGCGTCGTCGTCGGTCTGGATCTGCACGCGATCGGCGCCGACGCCGGCCTTGAGCGCCTCGGGCGAGTCGATCACCACGATCTCGCCGTGGTCCATGATCGCGATGCGATCGCAGAGCTCCGCCTCGTCCATGTAGTGCGTGGTCATGAAGATCGTGATCTCCTCGGCGCGCTGCAGCTCGTGGATGTAGCGCCAGATCGAGCTGCGGGTCTGCGGGTCCAGCCCGATGGTCGGCTCGTCCAGGAACAGCACGCGCGGCGAGTGCATCAGCCCGCGGGCGATCTCGAGCCGCCGCCGCATCCCGCCCGAGAAGGACTGGACCGTGGAGTCGCGGCGCTCCCACAGGCCGACCATCTCGAGCACCTGGCGCATGCGGCCGGCCACCGCCGCCGCCTCGACGCCGTAGAGCTCGGCGTGCAGGCGCAGGTTCTGCTCGGCGGTGAGGTAGCCGTCGAGGGTCGGCTCCTGGAAGACGAGGCCGATGTTGCGCCGCACGTCGTAGCGCTCGCTCACGACGTCGTGACCCGCCACCCGCGCGCTGCCGGCGGTGGGACGGGCCAGCGTGCAGAGCATGTTGATGGTCGTGGTCTTGCCCGCGCCGTTGGGACCCAGGAAGCCGAAGATCTCACCGCGGGCGACGTCGAAGCTCACGTCACGGACGGCCTCGAGGTCACCGAACGCCTTGCGCAGGTTGCGGACCTCAATGGCGTTGGGCGGCTGATCCATACAGTGACTGTATACATCTACGCACCTTATGCCTACAGCGGCTGTAAGCTCGCGCTCATGACCGAGGGACTGCGCGAGCGCAAGAAGCGCATGAACCGCGAGGCGATCGCCGCCGTCGCCATGCGCCTGTTCGCGGAGCGCGGGTTCGACGCCGTCACGGTGGCGGAGATCGCCCGGGACGCCGACGTCGCGGAGAAGACCGTCTTCAACTACTTCCCGGCCAAGGAGGACCTCGTCTTCCGCGACGGGGCCGAGCGCCAGGCGGCGTTGCTGCGCGCGCTGCGCGAGCGCCCGCCCGGCGCGTCGCTGGTCGCCCCGTTCCGCCAGCAGACCCACGCCTTCCTCGACGGGCTGGACCAGCGGCGCGACCTGGTGACCGTGCCGCGGCTCGTGGCCGGCAGCGACGCGCTGCGCCGGCGCCTGTTCCTCGGCTGGGAGCGCGAGATCGAGGTCCTCGCCCCGGTGCTGGCGCAGGAGGCCGGCGTGGCGGAGGACGACCTGGTCGCCCGCGTCGTGGCCCGGTCGCTGGCGTGGACGCACCGGCTCGTCTTCCGCGCCGCGCTCGAGGGCCTGGGGGCCCGCCGCCCGCGCGACGCGCTGGTCGCCGAGCTGCACGTCCAGGCCGACCGCGCCTACGATCTGCTCGAGCAGGGCCTCGCCACGTACGGCGCCGACAGCGCGCCCTAGAATCGGCCGTCCATGGACGACGTCATCGCCTTCGACGAGCGCGGTCTCGTCCCGTGCGTGATCCAGGACTGGCGATCGGGCGAGGTGCTGACGCTGGCCTACATGAACCGTCAGGCGTTCGAGCGCACCCGTGCGACGGGGGAGCTGCACCTCTGGAGCCGCTCGCGCGCCGAGCTCTGGCACAAGGGCGCGACCTCCGGGAACACCCAGGCGGTCCGCGCGCTGCGCATGGACTGCGACGGCGACGCGGTGCTCGCCCTGGTCGAGCCGGTCGGCCCTGCCTGCCACACGGGCGAGCGCACCTGCTTTCACCGCGGCGAGCTCGAGCCGCCGGCCGCGCACGAGGTCCTGCCCGCGCTCGAGCGCACGATCGCGGCCCGCGACGCGAGCGGCGACGCGAGCGGCTCCTACACGGCCCAGCTCCTCGCCGACCCGCCGCGGATCGCCGAGAAGGTCATCGAGGAGGCCGAGGAGGTCACGCGCGCCGCCCGCGAGGAGAGCGACGTGCGCGTCGCCGAGGAGGCGGCCGATGTCCTCTACCACCTGTCCGTGCTGCTGCGCTCGCGTGGCCTGACGCTCACGGACGCCGAGGGGGTGCTCGCTGCCCGCCGTCGCTGAGGAGGTCTCGCCGGGGCTCGAGGCGGTCCGCGAGGCGGCCGCCGAGTACAACCTGGTCCCGGTCTGGCAGACCTTCGTCGAGGACTGCGAGACGCCCGTTTCGGCGTTCCTCAAGCTGCGCGGCGCCGGTCCGGCGTTCCTGCTCGAATCGGCCGAGCAGGGCCAGCGTGTCGGCCGCTGGTCGTTCATAGGCTACAAGCCGCGGCGCGTGGTGCGCTGGAGCCTGGCCGACGGCGGTGACCCGTACGCCATCGCGGCCGATGCCGTCTCGGCGCTGCGCCAGGCGCCGATGATCGTCCCGCCCACGCACCCCCAGACCACCCTGCCGCCCTTCGCCGGCGGTGCGGTCGGCTTCTTCGGCTACGACTGCGTGCGCGCCGTCGAGCGTCTCGGCGAGCCCAACCCGGACGCGCTCGGCCTCCCCGACATGGCGCTGATGCTGTCTGACGCGATCGTCGCCTTCGACCACCTCAAGCACGAGGTGACGATCCTGGCCAACGCCTACGTCGAGGAGGACGGCGGCGTCGAGGCCGCCCACGCGCGCGCCTCCGCGTTGATCGCCGAGGTGCGTGAGCGGCTCGCCGGCCCGCTGCCACGCGCGGCGGGCGGCCGGGCCGGCATCCCGCGACCGGAACCGGTCTTCGAGCCGAACATGACGCGCGAGGCCTTCGAGGCGATGGTCGCCCGGATCGTCGAGTACGTTCATGCGGGCGACGCCTTCCAGGTCGTGCCCTCGCAGCGCTGGTCGGCCGCGTCGCCGGTCGAGTCCTTCTCGATCTACCGCGGGCTGCGGGCGGTCAACCCGTCGCCGTACATGTACTTCCTCGACTTCGAGGACTTCCAGCTCGTCGGCGCCTCGCCCGAGCCGCTGCTGACGGTGAGCGGCCGGCGCGCGTCGACGCGGCCGATCGCGGGCACCCGACCGCGCGGCGCGACCGCCGGGGCCGACCGCGAGATCGCCGAGGACCTGCTGGCCGACCCCAAGGAGCGCGCCGAGCACGTGATGCTCGTCGACCTCGGCCGCAACGACCTCGGCCGCGTCTGCGAGTACGGCAGCGTCCAGGTCGAGCAGTTCATGGGCGTGGAGACCTACTCCCACGTCATCCACATCGTCTCCAACGTCGCCGGCACGTTGCGCCCGGAGGTGAGCGCGGTCGACGCCCTGCGCTCGATGCTGCCCGCCGGGACGCTGTCCGGCGCGCCGAAGGTACGCGCGATGGAGATCATCGACGAGCTCGAGCCGGTCAAGCGCGGCGCCTACGGCGGAGCGGTGGGCTGGCTGTCCTACACCGGCGAGCTCGACACCTGCATCTGCATCCGCACCGTGGTCGTCGCCGAGGGCGTGGCGCACGTGCAGGCCGGCGGAGGCACGGTCGCCGACGCGCGTCCGGACTACGAGTACGAGGAGTCGCGCTCGAAGGCCCGCGGGGTCGTGCGCGCGATCGAGCTCGCGACCCGCCAGGAGGCGTGGCCATGAGAATCCTCATGGTCGACAACTACGACTCGTTCACCTACAACCTCGTCCAGTACCTCGGCGAGCTCGGGGCGCGGACCGTCGCGGTCCGCAACGACCGCGCGACGGTCGACGAGCTGCTGGCCGGCGACTGGGACCGCGTGGTCGTCTCGCCGGGGCCTCGCACGCCGAACGAGGCCGGCATCAGCGTCGAGGTCATGCGCCGCTTCCCCGAGGCCGGCGTGCCGACGCTCGGCGTCTGCCTCGGCCACCAGTCGCTCGCGCAGGCCTTCGGCGGCACGGTCGTCCGTCATGTTCCGGTCCACGGGAAGTCGACCGAGATCGGCCACGACGGCGCCGGGCTGTTCGCCGGCCTGCCGGATCCGCTGGTCGTCGGCCGCTACCACTCGCTGGTCGTCGACCCCGCCCTGCCGGACGGGCTCGTGGAGACCGCCCGCGGCGGCGGCGTGCTGATGGCCATGCGCCACCGCGAGCTGCCCGCCTACGGCGTCCAGTTCCATCCCGAGTCGGTGCTCACGCCGGATGGCAAGCGCCTGCTCGAGAACTTCCTGGCCTAGATGCCGAACCCCGTCCTCACCCGCGCCATCGATGCGCTGGCGTCCGGCCGCGACCTCACCAGCGAGCACGCGGCCGAGGTCCTGGCCGAGATCATGGACGGCAACGCCTCCGAGGTCGAGACCGCCGCCGTGCTGATCGCGCTGCGCACGAAGGGTGAGACCGTCGACGAGATCGTCGGCCTCGCCACGACGATGCGCCGGATGGCCAAGCCGGTGCGGGCCGATCGCGACGACCTGATCGACACCGCCGGGACGGGCGGGGGGCGCCAGACCTTCAACGTCTCCACCACAGCCGCGCTGATCGCCGCCGGCGCGGGCTGCGCCGTCGCCAAGCACGGGAACCGCTCGGCGACCGGCCTGTCGGGCTCGGCCGACGTGCTCGAAGCGCTCGGCGTGCGCATCGACCTCGGCCCGGAGGAGGTCGCCCGCTGCATCCGCGACGCCGGCTTCGGCTTCATGTTCGCCCCCGCGCACCACGGTGCGACGCGCCACGTGATCCCCGTCCGCAAGGAGCTCGCGGTGCGCACGATCTTCAACTTCCTCGGCCCGCTCACCAACCCGGCGGGCGCGACCCGGCAGCTGATCGGCGTCTCCGACGGCGCGTTCCTGGAGACGATCGCCGGAGCGCTGGCCCGGCTGGGTGCGGTGAGGGCGCTGGTAGTGTCCAGCGACGACGGTCTTGACGAGATGAGCACGTCCGGGACAACGCGAGTCGTCGAGGTCGACGGGGGAGAGCTGCGTCGCTATGAGCTGGCGCCCGAGGACATGGGTCTTGCACGAGCGCACTACGACGACGTGGCGGGCGGTCCGCCCGCCCACAACGCCGACGTTGCGCGGCGGATCCTGGCCGGCGAGCCGGGACCGGCCCGCGACCTCGCCGTGCTGAACGCCGGCGCGGCCATCTACGTCTCGGGTCGCGTCGAGTCGCTCGAGGACGGGGTGCACGCCGCCGCGGCGGCGATCGACACCGGCGCCGCCGCCGATGCGCTCGAGCGGCTCGTGTGCCTGACGGGCGCGCTGTCGCCCGGAGTGGCGTCATGAGCGTGCTCGAGCGCATCGTCGACGACACCCGCGAGGAGGTCGCCCGCCGCCGCGAGAGCGTGCCGCTGTCAGCGCTCGAGTCGGCGATCGCCACGCGGCCGGAGTGGCGCCCGTTCTCGGAGGCGCTCCTGCGCCCGGGCGTCTCGCTGATCGCCGAGCACAAGCGCCGCTCGCCGTCGGCCGGGGAGATCCGCGCCGGGGCGACGGTCCGCGACATCGCCGGCGCCTACGAGCGCGGCGGCGCCGCGGCGCTGTCCGTGCTGACCGAGCCGTTCCACTTCGGCGGCGGGCTCGACGATCTGCGCGAGGCGCGCGCCGCGACGAAGCTGCCGGTGCTGCGCAAGGACTTCATCGTCGACCCGTACCAGCTCTACGAGTCGGCGGCCGTCGGCGCGGACGCGGTCCTGCTGATCGTCGCGGCGCTGGAGGCCGACGACCTCGACATGCTGCTGCAGGAGGCGCGCGCACTTGATCTCGATGCGCTCGTCGAGGTCCACGACGAGCGCGAGCTCGAGCGCGCGCTCGAGGTCGACGCCGACGTGCTGGGCATCAACAACCGCTCGCTCGACGACTTCACCGTCGACGTGGAGCGCACCTACGAGCTGCTCTCGGATGTGCCCGCGGGCAAGACGGTGGTCTCGGAGTCCGGCTTCTCCACGCGCGAGCAGCTCGACGAGCTCGAGCGGGTCGGCATCGACGCGGTGCTGATCGGTGAGACGCTGATGCGCGCCATCGACGTCGAGGCGATCGTGCGCGAGCTGACGGGCCACGACGGCTTTTAAGCTGGCTACACCCGCCGACGCAACGCTGGGTTGATGCGATCGCAGGTCACCGCGGGTGTCATCTGCGCGGCGCTCGGAGGCGCCGTGACCGCGGGCGGCCTGCTGCTCAGCGGGGCCGCCGCGACGCCGGTCTCGCGCACCATCGTCCAGGCCGGGCCGCTGCTCGCCTCCGGGGCGATCGGCGGCACCGCGGCGGGCGAGGTCTACCAGCAGGATGCGTCCGGCGTCGTCGCCGTGCGGGCCCGTACGGTCGTCGCCCCGCCGACCGCGTTCGGCGGCGGCGCGCGCGACGGCCGCTACCTGTCCGGATCGGCGGCCGTGGTCGGCGACGGGCTGCTGCTGACCGCCGCGCACCTCGTGCGCACCGCCAGCGAGATCGAGGTCGACTGCGGCGGCCGCACGACCTCGGCGACCGTGATCCGGCTCGATGCGGGCACCGATCTCGCCGTCCTGCGCGTCAAGCCCCAAGGGCTCGGGCTCTCGTCGCTGCCGCTCGGCGACTCCGACATGGTCCGCGTCGGCGATCCCGCGGTCGCGCTGGGCCGCGAGCCCGGCGCCGCGCCGGCGCTGTCGGCCGGGACGATCGCCGCGCGCCAGCCGCTCCTGCGGGGCGCCGACGGCGGCGTCGTCGCGGGCGCGCTGCAGGTCGACGCCGACCTCGAGCCGGCCGACGTCGGCGGCCCGCTGCTCGACGCGGGCGGCGACATCATCGGGATCACCACGCGGATGCAGACCGCCGCCGGCTCCGTGCCGATCGACCTGGCCGTGCCCGCCAACGCCGCGCAGCGCATGCTCGCGAACCTGGCCGATCCGGGGGAGACGGTCGTCGGCGGCTGACGCACCTCTACCCTTGACCGCATGACCCGCCTGAAGGTCTGCGGCATCACCCGCGCCGACGACGCCGAGCTCGCCGTCGAGGTGGGCGCCTGGGCGGTGGGCTTCATCCTCTGGCCGGGCTCCAAGCGCTACGTCGAGCCGGCGATGGCCGCCGGCATCGCCCGCTCCGTCCGCCGCCGTACCGAGCTCGTGGGCGTCTTCGTGAACCCGACGCTCGACGAGGTCGCGCACGCCGCCGACCTGATGGGCCTCACGCACGTGCAGCTGCACGGCGACGAGGGTCCCAGCTTCTGCGCGGCGGCCGCGCAGCGCACGGGCTGCCGGGTGATCAAGGCGCTGCGCGTCCGCTCGCGCGCCGACGTGGCCGACGCCCAGCGCTACCACACCGACCTGCATCTGCTCGACTCGCCCGGCAACGGCGAGAGCTGGGACTGGGGCCTCGCCGGCGAGCGCCACACGCGCATCCCGCTGGTCGTGGCCGGAGGCCTGACGCCCGAGAACGTCGGCGAGGCGATCGCGCAGGCGCGGCCGTGGGCCGTCGACGTCGCGTCGGGCATCGAGGCCGCGCCGGGGATCAAGGACCCCGCGAAGGTCCGCGCCTTCGCCGCCGCGGTCGCCGAGGCCGCCGGAGTGCCGAGCGCAGCGATGACGGGCGCGCAGCGCGAGGCGGAATGACGGCCGTCGAGCACCGCTACGGCGCCTACGGCGGCCAGTACGTGCCCGAGACGCTGATGCCGGCGCTGGCCGAGCTCGAACGCGCGTGGCTCGAGCTGCGCGACGACGCCGGCTTCCGCGACGACGTCGCGGCGCTGCTGCGCGACTACTCCGGCCGGCCGACCCCGCTCTACCTGGGCCGGCGGCTCTCCGAGGCCGCCGGGCACCCGGTCTACCTCAAGCGCGAGGACCTCGGCCACACCGGCTCGCACAAGATCAACAACGCGCTCGGTCAGACGCTGCTCGCCTGCCGCATGGGCAAGCGGCGGATCATCGCGGAGACCGGCGCGGGCTCGCATGGCGTGGCGACCGCGACCGCGTGCGCACTGCTGGGCCTCGAGTGCGTCGTCTACATGGGCACCGAGGACATGCGCCGCCAGCGCCCGAACGTGGAGCGGATGCAGCTGCTCGGCGCGCGGGTGGAGCCGGTCGATGCGGGCACCCGCACGCTCAAGGAGGCCACCTCGGCGGCGATCCGCGACTGGACCACGAACGTGGGCGACACCCACTACGTGATCGGCTCGGTCGTCGGTCCCGCGCCCTACCCGTCGCTGGTGCGCGACCTCCAGCGGGTGATCGGCGACGAGGCGCGCACCCAGTTGCTGCAGACGCTCGGCAGGCTGCCCGACCGCGTCGTGGCCTGCGTCGGCGGCGGCTCGAACGCGATCGGGATCTTCTGGCCCTTCGTGGAGGACGACGGCGTGGCGCTGATCGGCGTCGAAGCCGCCGGAGAGGGCATCGAGACCGGCCGCCACGGTGCGCCGCTGACCACGGGCGGGCGCGGCGGCGTGCTCCACGGCGCCTTCGCGGCGATTATGCAGGACGAGGACGGGCAGATCCTCGAGGCGCACTCCGTCTCCGCCGGTCTCGACTACCCGGGCGCCGGCCCGCAGCACGCGCATCTGCGCGACACCGGCCGCGCCCGCTACGTCGCCGTCACCGACGAGCAGGCGATCGAGGCGTTCGCGCGGCTGGCGGCGCTCGAGGGGATCGTGCCGGCGCTCGAGTCCGCCCACGCCGTCGCCTGGGTGCTCGGCGCCGGCGCCCAGGAGGCGGGGGAGGACGTCGTCGACCTCGTCTGCCTGTCGGGGCGCGGCGACAAGGACCTCGCCGAGACGCTGCCCAAGCTCGGCCTGAGCGGAGCGGTGACGAGCGCGCAGCCCGAGGCAGGATGATCGGCGCGGACACGGGACTGGAGCGGATCGCCGCCGCGTTCGCCGCCGCGCCCGGGCGCGCGGCGCTGATGCCGTACCTGATGGGCGGCTTCCCGGACCTCGAGGGATCGGTGCGGATCGGCGAGGCCTGTGCGGACGCCGGCGCGGACCTCGTCGAGCTTGGCGTCCCGTTCTCGGATCCACTCGCCGACGGGCCGGTGATCCAGGCGGCGGGCTCGCGCGCGCTTGCCGCGGGCACGACCCTGCCCGCCGTGATCGAGGCCGGCCGGCGGATCGCCGAGCGCGTCCCGGTGGTGCTGATGTGCTACGCCAACCCGATCCTCGCGCGCGGCCTGGAGCGCTTCACGGCGGAGGTGGCCGAGCAGGGCATCTCCGGCCTGATCGTCCCGGACGTCCCGATGGAGGAGGCCGGCGCGATCCGTGCCGCCTGCGACGGCGCGGGACTCGCGCTCGTCCCGCTCGTCGCGCCGACCAGCACCGACGAGCGGCTCGCCGCGATCGCGGCGCGCGCGCGCGGCTTCGTCTACACCGTCTCGGTGACCGGCATCACCGGGGAGCGCAGCGGCATGGCCGCCGGCCTGGAGGGCTTCCTCGAGCGCGTGCGCGCCCACTCAGGGGTGCCCGTCGCGCTCGGCTTCGGCATCTCCACCGCCGCGCACGCGCGGGCGGCCGCCGACGCCGGGGCCGACGGCGTGATCGTCGGCTCGCGGCTCGTGCGCGCGGCGATCGAGGCCCATGACGCCGGCGAGGACGCCGCCGCCGCGGTCGGCGCCGCCGTCGCTGAGCTGGCCGCCGGCCTCACCCGCTAGGCTCCGCAGCCCATGGGCGCCATCCTCACCCTCATCGCCGGGCTGATCGTCTGGGTCGTCTTGTGGGCGATCGGCGCCACCGGCTTCGACGCCTTCCTGATCACCGTGGTCTTCCTGCTCCTGGCCGCCGCGGCACGCATCGTGATGCCGTTTCTGCCTGGCGCCGGTCGCGACCCCTCCGAGTAGTCCGGAAACAGGTGCCGCACCGCTCGGTGCGGCCGCCGGCGCACATTCCGCCCCGCCTTCTGGCACGCTGCTGGCGCTCCCAGCGGGTCGCCGGTAGGATCGCGGCCTCGAAGTACGAAACCCTTATGAGGAGGGGTTCCTTGAAGACAAGTCGGATGGCGGCCTCAGGCTGCCTGGTCGCCGCACTCGCGGTGACCGTCGCCGCCTGCGGCGGCAGCAGCAGTAGCAGCAGCAGCGGCAGCAGCGGTGGTGCCTCCAAGACGTTGAACGTCTACTCGTCCCTGCCGCTTCAGGGCGCCTCGCGCGCCCAGACCCAGGCGCTCAACAACGGCGCCAAGCTCGCGCTCGCCCAGAACGGCGGCAAGGCGGGCAATTTCAAGATCAACTTCGTCACCCTCGACGACTCCACCGCGCAGGCCGGCGCGTGGACGCCCGAGCAGACCCAGGCCAACGCGCGCAAGGTGGCGCAGGACAAGAACGCCGCGGTCTACATCGGCGAGTTCAACTCGGGCGCCTCCGCGGTGTCGATCCCGATCCTCAACGAGGCGGGCGTCCCGCAGATCTCCCCGGCCAACACGGCCGTGGGCCTCACCACCAACGAGGCGGGCGCCGCCCCTGGCGAGCCGCAGAAGTACTACCCCGCGCAGACGCGCACCTACGCCCGCATCGTCCCCAAGGACACGATCCAGGGCGCCGCGCTCGCCACGCTGATGAAGCAGGACGGGTGCACGAAGGTCGAGATGACCAACGACAAGGAGGTCTACGGCGCGGGGCTCTCGAAGAACATCGAGCTCGCCGCGAAGGCGCAGGGCCTGAACATCATCTCCAACGACGCGATCGACAAGAACGCGGCGAACTACCGCTCGCTGGCCGCGAAGGCCAAGAGCGCCGGCGCCGACTGCTTCATCTTCTCGGGCATCACCGCCAACGGCGCGGTCCAGCAGTACAAGGACTTCGGCGCGGCGCTGCCGAACGCGAAGATGTACGGCCCCGACGGCGTCGCCGAGTCCGGCTTCGTCAACCCGAAGCAGGGCGGCATCCCGCTCAGCCTCGACCCGCGCGTCAAGGTGACGGTCGCGACCCTCGATCCGGGGTCCTACCCGCCGCAGGGCCAGCAGTTCTTCAAGGAGTTCACCCAGAAGTACCACGTGAAGAACCCGGATCCCTACGCGATCTACGGCTACGAGGCGATGGGGCTCGCGCTCGACGCGATCAAGCGCTCCGGCGACGGCAGCAAGGCGAACATCCTCAAGGCGATCTTCGCCACCAAGGACCGCCAGAGCGTGCTCGGCACGTACTCGATCGACAAGAACGGCGACACCACGCTGACCGACTACGGCGTGTACTCCGTCCAAAACGGAGATCTGAAGTTCGACCAGACGATCAAGGCGAAGCCCGCCGGCTAGCAGGACCGTCGTCATCGCCCGGGGGCCGCGGAGGCCCCCGGGCGTGACCGGACCTCACGGAACCGTTCGACATGGAAGCTGCAACCGTCCCCGCCACCGCCGCAGTACCGCGGCAGCGCCTGCGGGAGTTCATCGGCAACTACGGGCTGATCATCCTGCTGCTCGCCCTGCCCGTCGGCTTCGCGATCCACGACCTCGTCGTCACGGGCAGCCTCGTGCGGCTCGGCGAGAACGTCGTCGCCGGGCTCTCCAACGGCGCCATCTGGGCCCTCGTGGCCATCGGCTACACGCTCGTCTACGGCATCGTGGAGCTGATCAACTTCGCCCACGGCGAGGTCTTCATGATCGGCTCGTTCTCCGCCGCGAGCTTCTTCGCGACGATCGGCCTGACCGCAGCCACGGGCACGATCGGCCTGATCCTCGGCCTCGCGCTGACCCTGATCGTCTCGATGCTCGCCTCCGGCGTGCTCAACGCGATGATCGAGCGCGTCGCCTACCGCCCGCTGCGCAATGCGCCCAAGCTCGCGCCGCTGATCACCGCCGTCGGCTTCTCCTTCATCCTGCAGAACGTCGGCCTGCTGTGGAAGAGCGGCTCGCCCCAGGGCATCCCGGACCTCATCAACTCGCAGCACGAGGTCTTCAACATCTTCGGCGTCACGATCTCCAACGGCGACCTGCTCGCCCTCGGGGTGACCGTCCCGCTGCTGTTCGGCATGACCGCGTTCATCGCCCGCAGCCGGCTGGGCAAGGCGATGCGGGCGACCGCGCAGGATCCCGACGCCGCCCGGCTGATGGGCATCAACGTCGACACGACGATCTCGCTCACGTTCCTGCTCGGCGGCATGCTCGCCGGCGCAGCGGGTCTCATCTACGCGCTCTACCAGACGACGATCTGGTACTTCCAGGGCTTCACGGCCGGCCTCGTGGCGTTCACGGCGGCGGTCATGGGCGGCATCGGCAACGTCCGCGGCGCCGTGCTCGGCGGCATCATCATCGGCACGATCCAGCAGATCTCCGACAACCGCATCGCGCCGGAGTGGACGCCCGCGATCGTGTTCGTCTACCTGATCCTGATCATGGTCTTCAAGCCGTCCGGCCTGCTGGGCGAGCAGACGAGGGACGCGGGATGAGCTTCGCCACCGCATCCGCACCCGGAACCGCGCGCAGCCGGGCCCGCGGCTGGCAGTCGCCGCCGTGGGCGGAGAAGGCGGCCGCGCCGGTGTTCCTGATCCTGGCGTGCCTGCTGCCGCTGTTGTTCGACCCGGGCAGCGCGTTCATCGCGAACTGCGTGCTCGCGCTCGCCTACACGGTGATGGCCCTCGGGCTCAACATCATCGTCGGCTTCGCCGGCCTGCTCGACCTCGGCTACGTGGCGTTCTTCGCGATCGGCGCGTACACGCTGGGCTGGTTCGGCTCGGGCTTCTTCGCCTTCGTCAACCACTCCAAGGGCGTGCACGTGTTCGTCAACACGTTCACGAGCAGCCTGCCGGGCATCCATCTGAACTTCGTCCTGGTGCTGGTCGCCGCGGTGCTGTTCACGACGATCGCCGGCATACTCATCGGCCTGCCGACGCTGCGGTTGCGCGGTGACTACATCGCGATCGTCACGCTCGCCTTCGGCGAGATCATCGGCCGCATCGCGCGCAACGGCGACGGCATCAAGCTGGCCAAGATCCCCGTGATCGGCGGCCCGCTCAAGAGCGCGTTCGGCGCCGACCAGACGTTCACCGCCGGCGTCCAGGGCATCACGCCGACGGACAAGATCTCGGTACCCGGGCTGTCCCCGTTCACCCAGCTCGACCAGCGGCCCTGGTACTACGTCGCGCTCGTCCTCGTCGCGCTCGTGCTGTTCGTCAACTTCCGCGTGCGCGACTCGCGGCTGGGGCGCGCATGGATCGCGCTGCGCGAGGACGAGGTCGCCGCGGTGGCGATGGGCGTCCCATCGGTCAAGACGAAGCTGCTCGCCTACGGCACCGGCGCCGCCTTCGGCGGGATCTCCGGGGCGTTCCTGGGCTCCTACAACTCGACCGTCAACGCCGACCAGTTCCAGTTCTACTTCTCGATCCTGATCCTCGGCATGGTGATCCTGGGCGGCCTCGGCTCGATCTGGGGCACGGTGCTCGGCGCGATCACGCTGACCTTCATCAACTTCTGGCTGCTGCCGGACGTGCTGAACTCGCTGCCGTCGAAGGTCGGGCTGGACTTCGACATGACGCAGATCACGTTCGGGATCTACGGGTTCCTGCTCGTGATCATGATGATCCTGCGCCCGCAGGGCCTGCTGCCGGAACGGCGCCGGGCGATGGAGATGACCGACTCGGAGGGCGGCGAGGAGCCGGTCCTCAGCGCACGCGCATGACCGAGACGACCGAGAACGGCGGCGCGGGGACGATCGTGCTTGACGCGCGCGGGATCACCAAGCAGTTCGGCGGCCTGACCGCCGTCTCCGACGTCACCTTCCAGGTGCCCGACCGCTCGATCGTCTCGATCATCGGGCCCAACGGTGCCGGCAAGACGACGTTCTTCAACATGCTCACCGGCTTCTACAAGCCGACGCTCGGGGGGATCGCCTTCGAGGGGCGCGACGTGACCGGCGATCGGCCGGACGTGATCATGAAGCTCGGGATGGCGCGGACGTTCCAGAACATCCGCCTGTTCTCGACCATGACGGCGCTCGAGAACGTGATGGTCGGCCAGAACTCGCGCATGAGTGCCGGGCTGTTCGGCTCGATCTTCCGGACGCCGAAGGTCCGCCGCGAGGAGAAGGCGGTGCGCGTGAAGGCCACGGAGGAGCTCGAGTACGTCGGGCTGCCCGCGCGCGTCCACGGCCAGCTCGCGATCAACCTCGCCTACGGCGACCAGCGCCGGGTGGAGATCGCGCGCGCGCTCGCGTCCTCGCCGCGGGTGCTGCTGCTCGACGAGCCGACGGCGGGGATGAACCCGCAGGAGTCGGCCGAGCTGACGCAGTTCATGCGCCGGCTGCGCGACGAGCGCGGGATCACGATCGTGCTGATCGAGCACGACATGCGCGTGGTCATGGGCGTCTCGGAGCGGATCTCGGTGCTCGACCACGGCGAGAAGATCGCCGAGGGCGCGCCCGCGGAGGTGCGCAGCAACCCGCGCGTGGTCGAGGCCTACCTGGGCAAGCAGGCGACGGTGGAGGGCTAGTGCACACGTTCACAAGTTCGACGCATTCCGGCGGGCCGGGCCGGTGGCAACGACCCGGACTGCGCCGGACGATGCGCCCACCTTGCGGAGGGGAGCACTAGGGATGGCGTTCCTGGAAATCGACGACATCAAGACGTTTTACGGGAACATCCAGGCGCTCAAGGGCGTCAGCCTGACGGTCGAGCAGGGTGAGTGCGTCACGCTGATCGGCTCCAACGGAGCGGGCAAGTCGACCACGCTGCGCTCGATCTCCGGGCTGACTCCTCCGCGCGAGGGCTCGATCCGCTTCGACGGCGAGGAGATCGCCCAACTGCCCCCGCAGGAGATCGTCGCACTCGGCATCTGCCAGTCACCCGAGGGACGCAAGTGCTTCCAGCGCATGACCGTGCGCGAGAACCTCGAGCTCGGCGCCTACCTGCGCCGCGACCATGCCAAGATCGGCGAGGACCTCGACCGCGTCTTCGACCTGTTCCCGCGCCTGCAGGAGCGCGAGACGCAGAAGGCCGGGACGATGTCCGGCGGCGAGCAGCAGATGCTCGCCATCGGCCGCGCGCTGATGGGCTCGCCCAAGCTGCTGCTGCTCGACGAGCCGTCGATGGGCATCTCGCCGGTGCTCACGGAGCGAATCTACGAGACGATCGCCGAGATCAACAAGCAGGGGACGACGATCCTGCTCGTCGAGCAGAACGCGAACTTCGCGCTCGAGGTGTCCAGCCGCGGCTACGTGCTCGAGACCGGCGCCGTCACGCTGGCGGACGAGTCGGCGTCGCTGCGGACCAACCCCGAAGTCCAGAAGGCCTACCTCGGACAATGACCGTCTTCGCCCTCCTCGGGGCCACCGCGCTGTGGCTCCTCTACGCCTGGCTGCTGATGGCGGTCATCGCGTCCTACCTCTCCGAGCGCAAGGGCTACAGCGAGAAGCAGGGCCTCGCGTCGGGGCTGCTGCTGCACTTCGTCGGCGTGATCATCTGGCTCGTCTGGCCGGCCAAGCCCGGCTCGAAGTGGAAGACGATCGGCCCGGTAGGTCGCGCCAAGTCGGCGCACGGTTCGCGCGGCGACGCCGCGTAGCCGAACGAAACTCGCTAGATCCGGGCCGCCGCCAGGCGCCGCGGAAGGATCATCGGCTGCGGCGCCGGCCGCTGCGAGGCCGTGTGGCCGCAGGCCGGCAGGCCGAAGCGGGACCCGCGGCCCTGGTCGCAGCTGGACGACACGCCGTCGGCAACGAGCGTCGGCGTGCCGGCCGCCCGCGCCAGCGGCGGCTGGGGACGCGTCTGGGCCGGCCCGAGCGCGGCGGGGGAGAGCACCGCGAAGGCGAGCACGCCCGCGACCGCGGTCGCCGCGCCACGTCCGACCAGCGCGCGCCGGCGACGGCGCGCGTCGAGCGACCGGGCGGCCGCGCCGGTCAGCTCGTCGCCGAGACGGCTCAGGTCTGGGGGCAGCACCATCGCCTCCCATCATGGCGCTCGGCGCTCGGATGTGTCCGGGCCGGCGCGGGCGCGCGGCACGCCGAGGTGGATGTGGCGCCGGCAGCCGGGTGAACCCGACGCGCCCCGGCGCGCGGGCGAACTCGCCGGTGCGCGTACGCCGCACCCCGACGGCCCGCACGCGGGGAGGTATCACGGCCCCCGGGCGCAGGTCAGGCCAGCGCGCTGCGCAGGGCGTCGTCCAGCTCCGGGTGGCGGAAGCGGTAGCCGAGCTCGAGCGGGCGCCTGGGAACGGCGCGCTGCCCCTGCGTGACCATCTCGGCCATGTCGCCGTAGAGCGCCCTGACGGCGAGGGCCGGTACCGGCGCGAACGCCGGCCGGTGGATCGCGCGCCCGAGCGCGTGCGCGAAGTCCCGGTTCGTGACCGGCTCCGGCGCGGTGCCGTTGACGGGACCCGACCAGCCGTCGCCGTCGAGCGCGGCGAGGTAGATCCCGACGACGTCGTCGGCATGGATCCAGGGCAGGTACTGCCGCCCGCCCGCGACCGGACCGCCGACGCCGAGGCGGAACGGCGTGAGCATGGTCCCGAGCGCCCCGCCCGAGCGGTCGAGGACGACGCCCGTACGGACCTTGACCCCCCGCAGGCCCAGCGCCGCGGCCTCGTCGACCGCCTGCTCCCAGGCCACGCAGACCTCGGAG
>JAXDHR010000126.1:0-2688 GCA_034664425.1 Solirubrobacteraceae bacterium | reverse complement strand
CCGTCGCGATCCCCTACGGAGCGCTCCCCGGCTTCCCCGAGCCCGGCGTCGCGGGCCACGGCGGCCGGCTCGTGCTCGGGACGCTGGAGGGCCTGCCGGTCGCCTGCCTGCAGGGCCGCCGTCACGTGTACGAAGGCGGGGACGCGCCGGCCGCCGGGATGGCCGCGCCGGTGCGCGCGCTGCGCGTCGCGGGCGCCGAGGCGCTGCTGGTCACCAACGCGGCCGGCTCGCTGCGGCCGGAGAACGGCCCGGGGTCGCTGATGGCGATCGCCGATCACATCAACCTGCTCGGCGTGAACCCGCTGACCGGTCCCAACGACGACGCGATCGGCCCGCGCTTCCCGTCGCTGGCCGGCGCCTACGACCCCGAGCTGCGGGCGCGCCTGCAGTCCGCCGCCCGGCGCGAGGGGATCGAGCTCCCCGAGGGCGTCTACCTCGCGACCGCCGGGCCGAGCTTCGAGACGCCCGCCGAGATTCGCGCGTTCCGCACGCTCGGGGCGGACGCGGTCGGCATGTCGACCGTCCCCGAGGTGATCCTCGCCCGCCACTGCGGGCTGCGGGTGGCCGCCGTGTCGGCGATCACCAACCTCGCGGAGGGGATGGGCGGCGAGCCGCTCTCGCACGAGCAGACGCTGCGCTTCGCGGCGGTCGCCGCGGAGGACCTCACCCGCCTGATCGCCGCCTTCTGCGAGGAGCTCGCATGACCATCGACCGAGCGACGGCCGCGCGCCGCGCCCTTGCGCTCGTGGACCTCACGAGCCTCAACGACGACGACACCGAGGAGCGCATCGCCGCGCTCTGCGCGCAGGCGCGGACCCACGAGGGCCCGGTCGCCGCCGTCTGCATCTACCCGCGCTTCGTCGCGCAGGCGGCTGCGGCGCTGGCCGGATCGCCGGTGCGGGTGGCGACCGTGGCGAACTTCCCAGCGGGGCTCGACGACCCGCGCGGCGCGCGCGCCGAAGCCGAGAGCGCGCTCGCCGACGGCGCCCACGAGGTCGACGTCGTCCTGCCCTACCTGGCGTTCGCCGCCGGCGACCGCAAGCAGGCGCTCGCCGTCGTGACCGAGACGCGCGAGGCGACCGCCGGCGCGACGCTCAAGGTGATCCTCGAGACGGGGCGGCTCGAGACCGAGAAGCTGATCCGCGAGGCGGCGACGGCCGTGCTCGACGCGGGCGCCGACTTCGTCAAGACCTCGACCGGGAAGCTGAAGCCGGGGGCGACGCTCGAAGCGGCGCGCCCGATGCTCGAGGCGATCCGCGACCACGGCCGCGGGGGGTTCAAGGCCGCGGGCGGCGTGCGCACGGTCGAGGATGCGGCGGCCTACCTGGCGCTCGCCGACGAGATCGTGGGCACGGGCTGGAGCTCGCCCGACACCTTCCGCTTCGGCGCCAGCAGCCTGCTCGGCGACCTGCTCGAGGCGCTCGGGGCCGGCGACGAGGCCGCGGGCGGGCTCGGGTCCAGCGGATACTGAGCGCATGCTGCCCGCGGAGGTCATCCGCCGCAAGCGCGACGGCGCGACGCTGTCGGCGCAGGAGATCGGCTTCCTCGTGCGCGGGATCGCGGACGGGTCGCTGTCGGACGCGCAGGTCGGTGCGCTGGCGATGGCGTTCTTCCTGCGCGGGCTCGCGGGGGAGGAGCGCATCGCCCTCACCGCGGCGATGACGCGCTCGGGGACCGTGCTCGAGTGGGACCTCGACCGGCCCGTGCTCGACAAGCACTCGACGGGCGGGGTCGGCGACAAGGTCTCGCTGATGCTCGCCCCGATCGTCGCCGCCTGTGGCGGCGCGGTGCCGATGATCTCCGGGCGCGGGCTCGGCCACACGGGGGGCACGCTCGACAAGCTCGACTCGGTGCCGGGCTACGACACGACGCCGTCGCTCGAAGTGCTGCGGCGCGTCGTCCGCGAGGAGGGCTGCGCGATCGTCGGCCAGACCGCGGACCTCGCGCCCGCCGACCGGCGGCTCTACGGCGTGCGCGACGCGACGGGCACGGTCGAGTCGATCCCGCTGATCGTCGCGTCGATCCTCTCGAAGAAGCTCGCCGCCGGGCTCGACGGGCTCGTGATGGACGTCAAGCACGGCTCGGGGGCGTTCTTGGCCGCGCGGGCCGACGCCGCCGAGCTGGCCGCTGCCCTCGTCGAGGTCGCGGCCGGCGCCGGGCTGCCGACCGTCGCGCTGCTCACCGACATGAACGAGGTGCTGGGGACCACGGCCGGCAACGCCCTCGAGGTGCGCGAGGCGATCGACTACCTCGAGGGCGTCGCGCGCGAACCGCGGCTGCACGAGGTGACGCTGGCGCTGGCAGGGGCGCTGCTGGCCCAGGGCGGCCTGGCGCCCGACGCCGCCGCCGGTCGCGAGGCCGCGTCGCGGGCGCTCGACTCGGGCGCGGCGGCGGAGCGCTGGGCGGCGATGGTGCGCGCCCTCGGCGGCCCGGCGGAGAACGTGCGCGCGTCGCTGGCCGTCGCGCCGGTCGTGCGGCCGGCGTTCGCGGCGTCGGCGGGCATCGTCGCCGCGGTCGATTGCCGGGCGGTCGGCCTCGTCGTCACCGGGCTCGGCGGAAACCGCCGGCGCGAGGACGACGTCGTCGATCCTGCGGTGGGGCTGTCGGAGATCGCGCCCGTCGGTGCGGCGGTCGACACGGTGGACGCGCCGCTGGCGATGATCCACGCGCGCTCGGAGTCCTCGTGGG
>JAXDHR010000125.1:0-8747 GCA_034664425.1 Solirubrobacteraceae bacterium | reverse complement strand
GGGATGCCGTGCTTGCGCGCGTAGGCGATCTCCTCGTCGCGGCCCATCGCCCAGGAGCGCACGGGCGCGATCACCTTGAGCTCTGGCGCGAGCGTCGCGATCGTGCCCTCGATGCGCACCTGGTCGTTGCCCTTGCCCGTGCAGCCGTGCGCGATCGTGTCGCAGCCGGAGCGGCGCGCGTACTCGACCGCGAGCTTGGCGATCAGCGGCCGGCCGAGCGCGGTGAACAGCGGGTACCCGTCGCCGTAGTCGGCGTTGGCGCGGATCGCCGGCGCGATGTACTCGCGGGCGAATTCGTCGCGCGCGTCGACGACGTGGCAGTCGAGCGCGCCGAGCTGCAGCGCCTTGCCCTTGACGACGTCGTAGTCCTCGCCGGGCTGGCCCAGGTTGACGGTGAGCGCGACGACTTCGGCCTCGTACTCGTCCTGGATCCACTTGAGCATCACGCTCGTGTCCAGGCCGCCCGAGTACAGGAGCAGAACGCGCGAGACCTCCTCGGGCTGCGCGAGGTAGGTCGCCACGCGCGTCGACTGCGGATCGGCGACGCGGCGGACCTCGGTGTGGGTGCGGGGATCGCGGGGCTCTTCGTTCACCCGCGGAAGCCTACGGGGAAGTCAGTAGTAGTCGCTGCGCAGCGCAGCGGCGCGGCCGTAGCGGAAGCCGTCCGCGTCCTCGTCCTCGACCCAGCCCGCGTCCTCCGGCTGCTCGGGCGCCTCGCTTGCGTCGCGCAGCCAGCGTGCGCCGGCGAGGTCGGTGCGACCCGCGGCCGCGTCGAACAGCCGCTCGGGACTGAGGCCGAGCTTCTCGGCGCTGCGCCGGTGCAGCGTGGCGACGAGCATCGCCTCTCCGGGGTCGGCCTCCTCCGCCAGCGACAGGGCGACGAGACCCTGGACCAGCGGCCCGGACGAGTCGAGGCGCACGCCGAGCGATGCCAGGCGCTCGCTCCAGGTCCGCAGCAGATCGGCGCGGTCGTCGTCGACGGCCTCGCGGATCGCGGCCTGCGCGGCGGGCGAGGCGACGGTCCAGGCCGCGACGGCACGGCCGATGCGGTCGTCGGCGGCGCTCGGGATGCGGCCGGCGTAGTAGTCGGCGCCGTGCGGGAGATCCAGGAGGTGGAGCAGGTCGCGCAGGTCCATGACGTCGCTTGAGTCAACCACGCCGGGCCGGTGCCTGGCGTTGATCAGGTTCGGGTTGCCCGGAGAGCGCGGAATCCGAAACCGAGCAGGATCAGCAGCCCGAGGAGCACGAACACCGGCGTTCGGTCGCCGGGGGAGGCGGGCGGCGGCGGCAGCACGGTCGCCGGCTGCTCGGCCGCCGCGCTGTCGACGCCGCCGCGGGCCGGCGCGCGCGTGCCCCGCGCCGTCCCGCCGCCGCCGGCGGCCGGGGCGGCGCTCCCCGAGCCGTTCGCGGCGAGCACCGTCGTCGCACCGCCGAGCGGGCTCGCCGCGGCGAGGCCGAACGGAGCACCGAGCCCGGCGAGCACGGACACGCCCTCGGCCGCCGGCGTCGGGCCGGCCCCGGGAGCGCAGTTGGTCGCACGGTCGAGCCGGCGCAGCGTGCGGATCCCGCGGCGCTCGAGCTGAGCCACGCGGGCGACGCGGATGCCGAGCCGCTGGGCGACCTGGCCGCGCGAGTGTGCCGGCGCGGGGCCGAGGCCGGCGCGCAGCACGAGCACGCGCCGCTGCGTGGAGTCGATCGCCGGCAGGCAGGCGCCGAGCCGGCGCACCACCCGGCGCAGCCTGCGCTCGCGGCGGCGGCCGGCGCTCGCAGCGGGCGCGGAGCCCGTGCGCCGGCGCTCCCCTCGCCTGGCGCTGCCCGCGCGCCCGCCGCGACCACCGGCCACTGCTCGGCGCGCCGCCGCCGACCGGCTGCCGGCGCCCGTGCCGCCGCCGCCCCGTGCTCCCGCCGTACCGGCCGCCGCGCCCACCGCCTGTGGCGCCCCACCACCGCTACTGCCACCGCCGCCTCCGGACGCCGGCGCGCTCGCTCCCGCTCCGCCGCCTCCCGTCGCGGAGCCGCCGCCCGAGCCACCGACGATCGGGACGCGGGGCGCCGATGGTACGGGCACCGGCGCGGATGGCGCCGGGGACGATGGCGCGGGCGCCGAGGGAGCCGGCGGCGACGGCGCCGGCACCGTGGGCGCGGGCACGGACGGTGCGGGAACCGACGGGACCGGAACCGAGGGGACGGGCACCGGGGTCGGCGGAAGCTTCGGGGCCCGCACGGTCGGTACCGGCACCGGGGTCGGCGGAAGCTTCGGGGCCTGCACAGTCGGTACCGGCACCGGCAGATCGGCCGAGGCCGTGCCTGCGGTCAGCGCCGTAACCACCAGCGCCAGCACCGCCACGGTGAGCCAGAGGCCTCTCATGAACGTCCTAGCCGGGCGGATACCGGACGCCCGTGCGTCGCAAACGAGCGCCCGGGTGATCTTCGTGCCCGGCTGTCAGCCAAGCAGGCGGCCGAGCCGCGCGAGCGCCGCGTCGATCTCGTCCTCGCGCACGACGAGCGGGGGCAGCAGGCGCACCGTCCCCGGGCCGGTGGCGTTGACGACGAGCCGCTCCTCGAACAGGGCGCGGCGGGCGATCTCGGGCGCGGCGACGTCGACGTCGGCCGCGACCATCAGGCCGCGCCCGCGGACGGCCGTGACGTGCGGGAGCTCGCGCAGGCCGAGGGCGAGCCGCTCGCCCAGCACGCGCACCCGCGCGAGCAGCACAGGGTCGTCGAGCACATCCAGCGCCGCGTGTGCGGCGGCCGAGGCGACCGGACCGCCGGCGAAGGTCGAGCCGTGATCGCCGGGCTCGAAGACGCCGGCCAGCCGCGGCCCGATCACCAGCGCGCCGATCGGCAGACCGCCGCCGAGCCCCTTGGCGAGCGTCATCGCGTCGGGCACGACACCGAGCTGCTCGTACGCCCACAGCGAGCCGGTCCGCCCCATGCCGCACTGGACCTCGTCGAAG
The DNA here is from genome assembly GCA_034664425.1 of Solirubrobacteraceae bacterium. Taxonomy (GTDB): domain Bacteria; phylum Actinomycetota; class Thermoleophilia; order Solirubrobacterales; family Solirubrobacteraceae; genus DATBDM01. The sequence goes on along the minus strand of JAXDHR010000125.1, from coordinate 5,790 downwards.
ACGAGCGCGGCGCCGGTGCGGTCGCAGGCCGCGCGCGCCGCCCGCAGGACCTCGGCGCCGAGCGGGTGCACGCCGCTCTCGCCCTGTACGGGCTCGAGCAGCACCGCGGCGGTGCGCTCGTCGACCGCCACGTCGATCGCCTCGGCAGTCGGCGCGACGGCGGTGAAGCCCGGCACGAGCGGCGCGAACGGCGCCTGCTTGGACTCCTGCGGGGTCGCCGAGAGCGCGCCGTAGGTGCGCCCGTGGAACCCGCCGTGGACCACGACGAGCCCGCCGCCGCGGCGGGCCTTGCGCACGAGCTTTATCGCCGCCTCGTTGGCCTCTGCGCCCGAGTTGGCGAAGAAGACGACGCCGCCCGCGCCGAGCGAGCGGTCGACGAGCCGCTGCGCGAGCGCGACCATCGGCGCGGTGGTGAAGAGGTTCGAGACGTGCATCAGGCGCGCCGCCTGCTCCTGCACCGCCGCGACCACCGCGGGGTGGCAGTGCCCGGTGTTGCAGACGCCGATGCCCGAGAGGAAGTCGAGGTACTCGATCCCGTCGGCGTCGCGCAGCATGCATCCCTCGCCCGCGACGAACTCGACCGGGTAGCGGGCGTAGGTGGACGCGAGGGTCGTCACGAAGCGGGCCGGATCTTGGTCCCCAGCCCGGCGTCGGTGAACAGCTCGAGCAGCAGCGAGTGCGGCACGCGGCCGTCGACGATGTGCGCGAAGCCGACCCCGCCGTGGATCGCGTCCAGGCACGCCTGCAGCTTCGGCCGCATGCCGCCGGCGATCTCCGCCAGCGCGCGCTCGACGGCGTCCGCGCCGGCCTCGGAGATCACCGACTGCGGATCGGCGGGATCGGCGAGCCAGCCGGCGACGTCGGTGAGGAAGATGATCTTGTAGGCGCCGAGCGCGCGCGCCACCGCGGCGGCGGCCTCGTCGGCGTTGACGTTGTGCGAGTGCCCGGCGCGGTCGGCGCCGACCGAGGCGATCACGGGGATGTAGTCGGCCGCGATGTGCTCGATCACGCCGGCGTTGACGCGCTCGATGCGGCCGACGTAGCCGATGTCCTCGCCCCCCGGCCCCTCCATCGTGGCGACGCGGAACAGCTGGCCGTCGTCGCCCGACAGCCCGACCGCCGGCTGCCCGTGGCGGTTGAGCAGCATCACGATGTCCTTGTTGACCTTGCCGACGAGGACCATCTTGGCCACCTCGACGGTCTGCTCGTCGCTCACGCGCAGCCCGCCGACGAACTCCACCGGCAGGTTCAGCCGCTGCATGTAGCGCGTGATCTCCGGGCCCCCGCCGTGCACGACGATCGGGTTCATCCCGACGTACTTGAGCAGCACGACGTCACGGGCGAAGTCCTCGCGCAGCGCCGGGTCCTCCATCGCCGCCCCGCCGTACTTGATCACCACGGTGCGCCCGTGGAACTCACGGATGTACGGGAGCGCCTCGAGCAGCGTGCGGACGTCGTGCACGCCGTTCACGTCGTGTAGTCCGCGTTGATGGTCACGTACTCGTGCGAGAGGTCGGAGAAGAAGACCTCGGTCTCCGCCCCCGCCCCCGGCAGCCGCACCGCGTAGTCGACCTCCGCGCCGGCGACGGCCTGCGCGAGCGCGCCGGCGTCGTGGGGCACCGCCGCGCCGCCCGCGCACACCTGCACGTCCTCGATCCAGATGTCGAGCGGCAGCGGCGCCGCGTCCGGGACCGCCGCGCCGACCGCCTGGGCGATCCGGCCCCAGTTCGGGTCCCCCCCGTGCAGCGCGGCCTTGACCAGCGGAGAGTTCGCCACCGCGCGCGCCACACCTGCCACGGTCGGCTCGTGGCCGCCGGTGACGACGACGCGCCCGACCCGCCGCGCGCCCTCGCCGTCGCGCGCGATCAGCAGCGCGAGGCGGCGCAGCAGGGCGTCGAGTGCTTCGCCGAGGCGCAGCTCGTCCTCGGACTCCGGCGCGACGTCGACGCCCGAGGCGCCCGATGCCTGCAGGATCACCGTGTCGTTGGTCGAGAGCTGGCCGTCGACGGAGACGCGGTCGAAGGACCGCTTGACGCAGACGCCGAGCAGCAGGTCGGCAGTCTCCGGCGCCAGCGCCGCGTCGGTCTGCACGAAGCAGAGCATCGTCGCGAAGGCCGGCGAGATCATGCCCGCGCCCTTGGCCTGGGCGCTGAGCCGGACGCGGCCCGAGGGCAGCTCGACGTCGAGCGACGCGTGCTTGGGGAAGCGATCCGTGGTGGCGATCGCGGCGGTCAGCGCCGCGTCGCCGCCGGCGCCGAGCGCACCGCGCGCCGCGAGGATGCCCCTGATGACCTTGTCGACGTCCAGGGGCACGCCGATCACCCCGGTCGAGGCGACGGCGACGCGGTCCTCGCGAATGCCGGCGGCCATCGCCGCGGCCCCCTGCATGCGCGCGGCGTCCTCGAGCCCGCGCCGTCCGGTCGCCGCGTTCGCGTTGCCGGAGTTCACGACGACCGCACGGATCGCATCCTGACGGCAGCGCTCCTGACTCAGCAGCACGGGCGCCGCGAGCACCCCGGAGCGCGTGTAGCGCGCGGCGCTCACGCAGCTCTCGGCATCGCACACGAGCAGCCCGAGATCCGGCAGGCCCGACGGCTTCAGGCCGCACGCCACGCCCGCGGCGCGGAAGCCCGCCGCCAGACCGCCGCCGGGGCGCTCGCTCGCGTGCGGCGGGAACGACACCCAGCGCGACTCGAAGGCGGCCGTCGCGCTCACGGCGCCAGACCCTCGGACTCCTCGACCCCGAACATCAGGTTGAGGTTCTGGATCGCCTGCGAGGAGGTCCCCTTCCAGAGGTTGTCGATCGTGGCGAAGACGATCAGCCGGCCGCTGCGCGGATCCTCGTGCAGCGAGACGCGGCAGAAGTTCGTCTCGCGGACCTCCTGCATGCCGGGCGGCCCGTCGACGACCTCGACCCAGGGCTCGCCGTCGTAGGCGGCCGCGTAGAGAGCGCGGACCTCGGCGAGGTCCGTCGGGCGCGCCGGCGCCACGTAGGCGGAGATCAGCTCGCCGTGGGCGAGCGGGACCAGGTGCGCGGTGAACGTCACGCGCGTGCCGTCCCCGAGCTCCTGCTCGATCTCGGGGGTGTGCCGGTGCGCGCCCACCTTGTACGGCGTGACCGTCTCCTCGACGGTCACGAAGTGCGAGGCGTGACTCGGCTCGCGTCCCGCGCCCGAGACGCCGGACTTCGCGTCGATGACGACGTCGCCGAGCAGCCCGGCGCGGGCGAGCGGGGTCAGCGCCAGGATCGCCGCGGTCGGATAGCAGCCCGGGTTGGCGACGAGCTGCGCACCGGCGATCGCCGCGCGGTGCAGCTCGGGCAGCCCGTAGACGGCATCGCCGAGCAGCTCGGGCGCACCGTGCTCGCCGTACCACTGCTCATACGTCGCGCGGTCATGCAGGCGGAAGTCGGCCGAGAGGTCGACGACGCGGACCCCGCGCTCGCGCAGCTCGGCGACGACTGGCGCCGCGGCGCCGTGCGGGTAGGCGACGACGGCGGCGTCGACCTCGGCGTGGCGGTCGGGGTCATAGGCCTCGAGCTCGAGCGGGACGCGCGTGCGCGGGTGGATCGCGTCGAGCCGCGTGCCGGCGTCCGAGCGCGCGGTCACGTGCGCGAGCTCGAAGCGCGGATGGCGGTGCAGCAACCGCGCGGCGACCGCGCCGGCGTAGCCGGCCGCTCCGAGCACGGCGATCCGCTCAGCCACGGAGCCGCCCGTCGACGCGCTCCAGAGCGCTGACGATCTTGGCGCGCCGCTGGGCGACCTCGTCGTCGGTGAGGGTGCGATCGGCGGCGCGGAACTCGAGCCGCAGCGCCAGCGAGCGCCGGCCCGCGCCGACCTGCGCGCCCTCATAGACGTCGAAGACCTCCGCCCGGCGCAGCAGCGGCCCGCCGCTCTCGCGCACCAGCGCCACCACCTCGGACGCCGGTACGCCGGCGGGAAGGTCGACGGCGACGTCCTGGCGCACGGCCGGGAACGCGGTCCGCTCCTCGAAATCGAGCGCTTCGGGCGCGGCGTCCAGCACCGCCCCGAGGTCGACCTCGAAGCCGGCGACGAGCCCCTCGAGATCCCACGCCGCGGCGACCGTCGGATGCAGCTCGCCGAGCCATCCCACCGGGACCGCCTCGTCGCCGATCAGCACGCGGGCGCTGCGCCCGGGATGCAGGAACGGCTCGCGCGCGGTTTCCACGCGCCACGGCACCCGCAGCGTGTCGAGCAGCGCGGCGAGCACGCCCTTGGCGACGAAGAAGTCCGCCCGCGGCGGCTCGGGGTCGCGCCAGCTCGGTGGGCGTACGCGGCCCGCGAGCAGCGCGCCGACGTGCTCGTACTCGGCCGGAAGGCGGTCGGCGCCCGGAATCGTCGCCGGGCGCCGGAGCGTGCCTGCGGACGCCGACGGGCCGTAGGAGAAGGGACGCTCCTCGAGCCCGGCGCGCGCGATGTAGACCGCGCCGTGCTCGAACAGCCGCACGTCGTCGGCGCCGCGCGAGCGGTTGCGGCGCACGTTGTCGAGCAGCGACGCCAGCAGCGTCGTGCGCAGGAACGACTGCTCCTCGGACATCGGGTTGACGATCCGCACGGCGCGGCTGCGCGGATCGTCGGGACCGATGCCGAGGCGCTCGACGACCCCCGGCGCGGTGAAGCTCCAGCCGAGGATCTCGAACAGCCCGCGGCCGGCCAGCACGTCCTCGGCACGGCGGCGCCCTCGCTGGCCCGGCTCGAGGCGCCCGGAGACGCCGCGGCGCGAGGGCAGCGTGACCGGCAGCTTGTCGAAGCCCCAGATGCGCCCGACCTCCTCGACGAGGTCGGCCTCGCGGGTGACATCGCCGCGACGCCAGTGCGGCACGGTGACGTCGAGCCCGCCGGGGGCCGAGCGCGCGCCGAAGCCGAGTCGCTGGAGGATCGCGCGCTGCTCGGGCGGCTCCGGTGCCGCGCCGAGCAGCGCCGCGACGGCGCCGTCGCGAAGGTGGATCGAGCGACGCGGCGGCGGCGACCAGCCGCCGGCGTCGAGCATCCCGCCGACGCTGCGCGCGCCCGCCAGGTCGGCCATCAGCCGCGCGGCGACGGCCTGCGCCTCGACGCACTGCTCAGGCTGCAGCTGCTTCTCGAAGCGCCCGGACGCCTCCGTGCGCAGGCCCAGCCGCGTCGAGGTGCGCTGGATGTTGGGCCCGTTCCAGGTCGCGGCCTCCATCAGCACCCGCGTCGTCCTCGGGCCGACCTCTGAGCGCGCGCCGCCCATGATCCCGGCGATCGACGTCGGCCCGTGGGCGTCCTCGATCAGCACGGTCGAGGAGTCCAGCGTGCGCTCGACGTCGTCGAGCGTGGTGATCGTCTCGCCGTCGCTCGCGCGGCGGACGGTCAGGCTGCCGCCGGCCACGAGGTCGGCGTCGAAGGCGTGCATCGGCTGCCCGGTCAGCAGCATCACGAAGTTGGTGATGTCGACGACGTTGTTGATCGGCCGCTGCCCGGCGGCGCGCAGGCGCGCCTTCAGCCAGGCCGGCGAGGGCCCGATCGTGACCTCGTCGAACCGGCGCAGGGTGAAGCGCGGGCACAGCTCGCCGTCGCGCACCTCGACGTCGAAGCCGGGCACGCCGCCCGACAGCGGCGGCACGCCGGCCCACGGCGGGTCGGTCAGGGGCGCGCCGGTCGCGGCGTGGACCTCGCGCGCGATGCCGTAGACGCTCAGGCAGTCCGGCCGGGTCGGCGTGATCTCGAGCTCCAGCACGTCGGTGGCGATCGGGAGCACGTCGGCGAGCGGCGTGCCGGGCACGAGGTCGTCGTCGAGCACCATGAT
>JAXDHR010000124.1:0-31758 GCA_034664425.1 Solirubrobacteraceae bacterium | reverse complement strand
AGGTGTTCGTGATCGTCGGCGGCGTCACGCGCGTGATCCCGCTGACCGGCGTGACGCTGCCGTTCGTCTCCTACGGCGGGTCGTCGATCATGGCCAACTTCGTGCTGCTGGCGCTGCTGCTGATCGTCTCCAACCAGGCGCGCCGGCCCGCAGCGGGCACGGGACGGAGGCGTGGGCGATGAACAAGCCCGTGGGACGCCTGTTCGTCCTCGTAGTCGTGCTCTTCGCCGTGCTGGTCGGCTTCACGTCGCGCTGGACGGTCTTCCAGGCGCAGGCGCTCCGCAACAACCCGGCCAATCACCGCATCCTGCTGCAGGAGGAGCGCATCAAGCGCGGGGTCATCCGTGCCGCCGACGGCTCCGTGCTGGCGGTCTCGCGGCCGATCGGTCAGGGCCGCTATGCCCGCCACTACCCGACGAGCGACCTCTTCGCCCATCCTGTCGGCTTCTTCTCGATCGACCGGGGACGCGTCGGCCTCGAGGACTCCTACAACGACGCGCTGTCCGGGCGCGAGACGACCGCCGTCGGCGCGATCTCACGGCTGCTCGGGCCGCAGGATCAGGGCGACGACCTCAAGACGACGCTCTCGCCGGCGGGGCAGAAGGCCGCCTATGCGGGGCTCAACGGCCGTGCGGGCGCCGTCGTTGCGCTCGACGTCCACTCGGGCGCGGTCCGCGTGATGGCGGCGACGCCCTCGTATGACCCGAACAACCCCAAGAGCGCCGCGACGTTCAACCGCGCCACCCAGGGCCGCTATCCGCCCGGCTCGACGTTCAAGACCGTGACGGCGGCGGCCGCGCTGGATTCCGGCCGCTACACGCCGACCTCGACGCTCGACGGCCACAGCCCGCAGACGATCTCGGGCGCGCCGCTGAGCAACTTCGGCGGCGAGCAGTTCGGGCAGGTCGACCTCACCACGGCGCTGACGCAGTCGATCAACACCGTCTGGGCGCAGGTCGGAGTCAAGCTCGGCAAGTCGACGATGGCCGGCTACATGCGCAAGTTCGGCTTCTACTCCGACCCTCCGATGGACTACCCCGGCCGGCAGATGCTCCCCAGCGGCGAGTACCGCAACGGGAAGCTGCTGCCGCCCGCCTCGCAGTACATCGACGTCGGGCGCATGGCGATCGGCCAGGACAAGCTGCTGGTCACGCCGCTGCAGATGGCCGAGGTCGCGCAGACGATCGGCAACGGCGGCGTGCGGATGCAGCCGCGGATGGTCGAGCGCGTGATCGATCCCGACGGGCGCACGGTCGATCATCCGCTCGGCAAGGAGGCCACGCGCGTCATGTCGGCCAAGTCAGCCGGCGAGCTGACGCAGATGATGTACCGGGTCGTCAACGAGGGCACCGGCACCGCGGCCGCGCTGACCGGTGTCAAGGTGGCGGGCAAGACCGGCACGGCCGAGGTCGACCCGGCCGCCGGCATCAACGACCTCTGGTTCATCGGCTTCACCCCGAAGGTCGCCGTCGCGGTCGTGATCGAGCGCGCGCACGGCACCGGCGGCCCCGTCGCGGGCCCGGTCGCCAAGCAGGTCCTCCAGGCGCTGGGCGGATGAAGTGACCGCGCACCTCCAGCCCGATGTGCTGGTCGACGGGCGCTACCGGCTCGTCGCGCGGATCGGCTCCGGCGGCATGGCCGACGTCTGGTGCGCCGGCGACCAGGAGCTCGGCCGCCGCGTCGCGCTGAAGGTCCTGCACCCCCGCTTCGCCGCCGACCCGCAGTTCGTCGAGCGCTTCCGCCGCGAGGCCTCGCATGCCGCCGGGCTGCAGCATCCGAACATCGTCGCCGTGTTCGACCGCGGCGAGTGGGATGACACGCCCTACATCGCGATGGAGCACATCGAGGGGCCGACGCTCAAGGAGATCGTGCGCGACCGCGGCGCGCTCCCGCCGGCGCTCGCGGCCGACGTCGTCGTCCAGATCCTGCGCGCCGCGCGCTACGCGCACAAGCACGGAATCGTGCATCGCGACCTCAAGCCTCACAACGTGATCCTCGACGAGGAGGGCCGCGTCAAGGTCACCGACTTCGGCATCGCCCGCGCCGGCGCGTCGGAGATGACCGAGACCGGGGCGATCATGGGCACCGCCCACTACCTCTCGCCCGAGCAGGCGCAGGGACAGCAGGTCGACGGGCGCTCGGACCTGTACTCGGTCGGCGTGATCCTCTACGAGCTGCTCACGGGCCGTGTGCCGTTCGACGGCGAGTCGGCCGTGTCGATCGCCGTCCGCCACGTCTCCGAGGCGCCGGTCCCGCCCGCCGAGCTCAATCCGGCGGTCCCGCCGGCGCTCGACGCGATCGCGATGCGAGCGCTCGCCAAGGCGCCCGAAGACCGCTTCCAGGACGCCGACACGTTCATCGCCGCCCTGCAGGCCGCGCGCGACGCGCCGATGGAGGCGACGGCCTACGCGCCCGTCGAACCCGTGGTCGTCGAGGAGGACGCCGGCCGCCGGCGCTGGTGGCTGTGGCTGCTGGCCCTGCTCGCCCTGGCCGCGATCGCCCTGGGCGCGTATGAGCTGCTGCAGCCCAAGCAGGCGATCGTCCCCGATGTCGTCGGGCAGCGCTCGAGCGTCGCCGCTCAGACGCTCCAGAACCGCGGCTTCGAGGTCGACATCCAGCGCGTGATCAACGCCCAGGTGCCCAGGGATCGCGTCGCCACCCAGAACCCCCGCCCCGGCGAGCAGGCCGATCGGGGCTCCACCGTGCGGCTGTTCGTCTCCGATGGGCCGGGGTCGGCGACGGTCCCGCCCGTCACGGGCATGCCGCAGGCCGATGCCGAGCGGGCGCTGCGTGGCGCCGGCTTCAAGGTCTCGAGCACGCAGGCCTACTCGCTCGACGTCAAGGCCGGCCGGGTCATCTCGTCGAGCCCGCCCGAGGGCTCGACGGCCGACAAGGGCGCCACGGTGCGCCTGACGGTCTCGCGCGGCGCCCAGCCCGTCGCCATCCCGTCCGTGATCGGCAAGACGGTCGCCGAGGCCCGCGGCCTGCTCGAGGGCAAGGGCTTCAAGGTCACGCAGGCCTCGGAGGTCTCGACCAGCGAGTCCCCGGGGACCGTGCTCGCGCAGTCGCCCGCGGCCGGAAGCTCGGTCAAGCCGGGCGCGACCGTGGCGCTCACGGTGGCCAAGAAGGCGCCGCAGGTGCCCGACCTGTCGGGCAAGACGCCGGCGGCCGCGCGCCAGGCGCTGCGTGACGCGGGCCTCAAGGGCCACGCGGTCCGCCAGACCGTGAGCGATCCGAACCAGGACGGGACGGTCGTCGGCCAGAGTCCGTCGGCGGGGACGAACGTGACCCCGGGGGCGGTCGTCACCTTCAAGGTCGGTCACTTCAAGCTGCCGGCGACGCCCGACTCGACCCCGACGCCCACGCCGACGCCGTCGCCGAGCGCGACGCCGACGCCCTGATGCGCGTCGCAGTCCTCGCCGGAGGGCGGTCCTCCGAGCACGAGGTCTCCCTGCAGTCGGCCGCGTTCGTGCGCGAGGGCATCGCCGCGGCGGGCCACGAGGTGCTCCCCGTCACGATCGAGCGCAGCGGCGCTTGGACGCACGCGGGCGAGCCGGTGGCGCTGCGTCCCGGCGAGGGGCTGCTCGGCGCCGACGTCGTCTTCCCGGTGCTGCACGGCCCGTTCGGCGAGGACGGCACGGTCCAGGGACTGCTCGAGCTCCTCGACGTCCCGTACGTCGGGGCGGGCGTGCTGGCCTCGGCACTGTGCATGGACAAGGTCGTCTTCAAGGAGGTGCTGGCGGCGGCCGACGTGCCGCAGGTCGCCTACGCCGCCGTGCGCGAGCCGCGCTGGCGTGCCGAGCCCGATGCCGTCCGCCACGAGCTGACGGCGCTGGGGACGCCGGTGTTCGTCAAGCCCGCCCGGCTCGGCTCCTCGGTCGGCATCGCCAAGGTCTGGTCGGACGCCGAGCTCGGCCCCGCGCTCGACGAGGCGTTCGGCCACGACCCGCTGGTGATCGTCGAGGCGTTCTCGGCCGGGATCGAGATCGAGTGCTCGGTGATGGGCCACGACGCGCCGCAGGCCTCCGTGCCGGGGCAGATCGTCCTGCTCGGCGGCGACTGGTACGACTACGCCGCCAAGTACGGCGACGGCGGCATGCAGCTGCGCGTTCCCGCGGAGCTGCCCGAGGGGCTGCGCGAGGAGGTGCGCCGTCTCGCGGTCGACACGTTCGCGCGCGTCGGCTGCAGCGGGCTCGCGCGCGTCGACTTCTTCGTCGACGACGGCCGCGTGCTGGTCAACGAGCTCAACACGATGCCCGGCTTCACGGCGACCAGCGTGTTCCCGAAGCTGTGGGAGGCGAGCGGCGTCGCCGCTCCCGAGCTGTGCGACCAGCTGCTCGGGTTCGCGCTCGAGCGGCGCCGCGCGGAGCGCGACGGGCACGCGTTCTAGGGCTTCGGGGCCAGCAGCGCAATCTCGGAGATCTCCGCGTTCGTGTTGCCCGGGGGCAGCTTGGTGATCCAGACGAGGTAGTAGCGGTAGCTCGTCCCGTTCGTGGAGAGCTTGAAGTGCTGCTCCGTTCTCTTGACCGTGCCGCCGCCCACCTTCTTCCAGCCTCCGGTGATCGAGGGCGGCACCGGCTTGCCGGCCGGGGCGGCGTAGACCGTCGCCTGCCACCCCGGCTTCGGGGTCTGCAGGGTCATCTGCGTGGCACGCACGCCCGGGCGCGCGTCGACGTACAGGCCGACGCCGGGCGGCGCCGACGTATCGGACTTGGTGATCGTGCCGCCGTCGTAGGACTCCGTGCTCCAGGCGGTGCCCGGGTCGCGATCGACCGCCAGCCGGGCGTCGGAGGAGTGCTCGGCGTCGTCCCCGAGCGGGTCGTAGGCGTGCGCCGAGGTGCGTGCGAGCGACACGACCTGCGTCCCGATCTCGGGCTTGATCCGCCCGGAGCCCGTGCCGCGCACCGTCCGGTCCGCGCCCGCCTTGACGAGGATGGCGATGACGGGGGCGCCGATCAGCACGACGACGAGGAAGACCACGAGCGGGACCGGGAAGCGCAGCCGCAGCGGCAGCCGGCGCCGCGCGCGGACCGGCAGCGTGCGCAGTACCGCGGTCGCCTCGCCGGTCGAGGTGCCGGTGCGCGCGGTCTCGATCGCCAGCGCCTCCTCGAGGTCGGCGACCAGCGTGTCGACGTCCTGATAGCGGCGATCGAGGTCCTTCTCGGTCATGCGGTCGAGCACCGAGGCGAGCGTGGCGGAGACCTCGGGGCGGCGGCGCTGGATGTCGGGCAGGTCCTCGCGCACGTGCTTCATCGCCACGGAGACCTGGTTCTCGCCCTGGAACGGGACGGCTCCGGTGAGCATCTCGAACAGCACGACGCCGAGCGAGTAGATGTCCGAGCGCCCGTCGACGTCGTGGCCGAGCGCCTGCTCGGGTGAGACGTAGTCGGTCGTGCCCAGCACCCGCCCGTCGGCCGTGAGCCCCTCGTCCTGCAGCGAGCGGGCGATGCCGAAGTCGGTCACCTTGGCCGAGCCCTCGGTGTCGATCAGGACGTTCTGGGGCTTGATGTCGCGGTGCACGATCGCGTTGGCGTGCGCGCAGCCGAGCGCGCGCGCGATCTCGATCGCGTAGGCGACCGCCTCGTCGATCGGCAGCCGGCCCATGCGGCGGATGCGTGACTTGAGCGTCTCCCCCTCGACGTACTCGAGCACGATGTACGGGCGCCCGGCGTCCTCGCCGGCGTCGATCACGCCGACGATGTGACGGTGGCCGAGGCGGGCGACCGCCCGCGCCTCGCGCCGGAAGCGCTCGAGCTGGTCGGAGTCCGAGGCGATCTCGCGGTGCATGAGCTTGACCGCGACCGTGCGCTCGAGCGTCAGATCGAACGCCTTGTAGACCGTCGACATCCCACCCGCCCCGATCTGGGCGTCGAGGCGGTAGCGGCCGCTGAGCTCCATGCCGACGAGGGTGCTCATGCTCTCCTCGACCTATTGTCGCTCATCGCGCCAAGTCCTACCCGGGCGGCGGGATCCTCAGGGCGCGCGTGTGTCGACGCCGATTCCGCGGGCGCGCAGCTGATCGCGCAGTCGCAGCAGCGAGAGGTCCTTCGCCTTCGCCTCGAGCATGACGTCGAAGTCCATCCCGGCGGCCGTCCGCGTGAGGAAGTGCTCGAAGGCAATCGGATCGATCATGTCGGCGTGGGCCCGCAGCTGCGGCAGCACCCAGCTGCGCTCGACGCGCCGGCCCACGCGCTTGCGTCGCTCCTCCATCGCGGTCTTGGGCGTCGAGTAGTGGATCTTCGGCACCTCGCCCGGCGGCCACGTGGCGAGCGCGGACTCGAGCGCCTCGCGGTCGTCGATGCCGACGGGGTCGTTGCAGTGATGATGCAGGATGTCCCAGACGACCCGCAGGCCGGTCCGCCGGTGTAGCTCGAGCACGTCTCCCAGCGCGTAGGTGCGGTCGTCGTTCTCGATCACGAGGCGCGCGCGAGCGCGCTCGGAGAGCCGTGCGAAGCCGGCCTCGAAACGCCCGAGGCCGGCGGCGGAGCCGCCGGCCGCACCGCCCACGTGCAGCACGACGACCGCTTCGCTGCCCAGGCCCATCGCATCCATCAGCTCGGCCTGGAGCTCGAGGTCGCGGATCGCCGAGTCGACGACGGCGGGCGACTCGGAGTTGAGCACCACGTACTGGCCCGGGTGCGAGGACAGCCGCAGGTCCAGCTCGCGTGCGCGGGTGCCCAGCTCGGCCAGCTCGCTGGCCGCCTCCCCGACCTGCCGGTGGAACTGGGGCAGGTCGGGGTGGGTCGCGTAGGGCGCCAGCGAGGCGCTCATGCGGTACATCCGGATGTCCTCGCGGTCGAGGTACCGGAAGACGCCGTGCAGTGCCTCGATCGACCAGCGCAGATGAGGTCCCGACTGCCAGCGCCGGGTGTCCTGGGTGGGTAGGCCGCCGTCGCCGAGGACCTTGACTGCGAAGCCGAGCCGCATGTCGCTGCTACGACTGGACGGACCTCCCGGACCACGTCTGCCACTCGCTGCGCTCGCGGGGCTCGGGCGGCGCCGGAGCCGGGGGTGACCAGCCGCCGGGACCCCAGCTGCCGCGGCGCGGCTCCTCGGCGGAGCCGGCCGAGTCGGGCCGGTCCGGCTCGTCGAACGGCGCGGGGCGGTCGATCGCCTCGGTCTCGCGGTCGTCGACCGGCTCGACGGGCTCGAGCGTCTCGCCGGCGCCGGGCTCGTCCTGGCGCTCGATCGCGTCCTCGATCTGCGCCTGCTCGGCGCTGCGGCCGTCGGCCGGCTGCGCGGCTGTCTCGAGCTCGGCCTCGGCCTGCTCCTGACCCTCGGAGACGCCTTGGCCCGCCTCCTCGAGCGGCCGGTCGGCCTCCGTGGCGGGCTCGTCGAGGGCAGGGCCGGCGTAGTCGGAGACCTGGCCGCCGATGTTCGCGGCCTCGGCGGCCGCAGCGGCCTCCTCGGCGGCCTCGTCGACTGGCTCGGCCTCGAAAGCGGCGGGGACCGGGACGGCGGTGGCGGTGTTGGCCGCGGGGCCGGCCGCGTCGTAGTTGGAGACGCCGGGCGACGGGGCGGGCGCGGTCGCCTCCTCGCGCGCGGCCGCCGCGGGCTGCGGCGGGGGAGTGGAGGTGGACGAGCCGCGCGCCAGCAGCTTGGCGACGCGGTCGCGCCGGGCCAGGAGGCCGGCGGCCAGGGCGGCGCCGCCCAGCAGCAGGAGGACGCGGCGAGAGGTGAAGCGGGCCATGGGCGGAGATGCTCCTCAGCAGTTCGGACGACGTTCGTTTCAGGTCTGCGTACCCGACGGGCGCGGCGGGAACTCCGCGGCGGACCGCGGAAGGGACGTGGCTTCTCGGGAATCGGCGCGCGGAGCTCCGTCCTGAAGTGGCGAATTTGCCTTGAATCACGACGAATTACCCCGAACGGGTGATGCAGCGGTTGGGGCGAGAACCCGATACAGGCTGAGTCCGCCAGTTCCGCCGGCTTCAGGAGCGACCCCCATCATGCGCACCACGAGCACCTCCAACCGCCGCCGCGTCTCGCCCGAAGAGGCGCTCGCGCTGTGGCAGGAGTACAAGCGAAGCGGTGACGTCCACGCGCGCAACCGCCTCGTCATGACCTTCGCGCCGCTCGTGAAGTACATCGTCTTCAAGAAGGTCCGCGAGCTCCCGGCCCGCTGCGAGGTCGAGGACTTCATCTCCTGCGGGCTCGAGGCCCTGATCGCCTCGATCGATCGCTACGACCCGGTTAAGGGCGCCACGCTCGAGCAGTTCGCGTGGACTCGCATCCACGGTGCCGTGCTCGACGAGCTGCGCCGTCAGGACTGGGCGCCGCGCTCGCTGCGCCGCTGGGAGCGCGACATCTACCGCGCACGCGAGCAGTTCTCCGTGCTGCACGGCCGCCGGCCGACGCGCGACGAGCTCGCTGCCGCACTCTCGATGTCCAGCGACGAGCTCTGCCGCCGCGAGCAGGACATCGCTCGGTCCGACGTCACTTCGCTCAACGCGCTCGTCACCTCCGACGACGAGGTCACGGTCGAGCGCATCGACACGATCGCGGACTCCGACGAGCGCATCGATCCCGAGCACGCCTCGGTCATGGGCGAGGCCAAGGGAAGATTCCGCCGTGCCTTCCAGAACCTCCCGCGGCGCGAGCGCGAGGTCGCGGTGCTGCTCTACGTCAACAACCTCACCTTGCGCGAGATCGGCGACATCCTCGGCGTCTCCGAGAGCCGCGTCTGCCAGATCCACTCGCAGCTCAAGCGCAAGCTGAAGGCCCAGCTCGCGGAGGAAGCCGCGCTCTTCGAGGTCGTCGTACAGGCGTAGGAGCCCGCCGCGAGCCGCGCGCCTCAAGTTCGCCGTCGCGGCGCCGAATCCCGGGACATGAGCTCCGATCCCGGCCCGTTGGATTCACCACCCGGCCCCGAGCCGGTCCTGCCGGAGCCCCCGCCCGCGGCGGTGCTCGACGAGATCGGCGCCGCCGCCGACCGCGCCGAGCAGCTGGCGGACCGCGACCGCGAGCTGCACGTCGTGCAGGACGCCAGGACCGGCCGGATTACCGTGCAGCTCCGCGAGCTCACCAGCGGGCGGGTGCTCGGCGTCCTCACGCCGTCGGAGATGCTCGGCCTGCTCACAGGCGAGGAGGAAGGACCGCCTTCGGCGAGACGCCGGTGACCGGGGAGCGGTTGCCTAGTCGGCACGTGGCCGGGCATGCTGCTCCGGTGCTTCGCGCGCGGCATGGCCTCGCCAGCTTCTGGCGCAAGGCCTACGAGGACAACCTGACGGGCCTGGCGGCGATGGTCGCCTACAACCTGCTGCTCTCCGTGTTCCCGCTCGCGCTCGTCGCGCTGTTCGTGGCCGGGAGGCTCGTGCGCTCGTCCGAGCTGCAGCTGTCGGTGCTGGCGGATCTCCAGAAGGTGTTCCCCAGCGCCGCCGAGTCGACGCTGACCGCCGGCGTCCGCCGGCTCGAGCAGACCTCGACCACGGTCGGCATCATCGCCGTCGCGACCTCGGCCTGGGTCGCGGCCTCGTTCTGGGGCGCGCTCGACACGGCGTTCTGCCGCATCTACCACCGGCCGTGCCGGACCTGGGTCCGCCAGAAGCTGTTCGCGCTCGGGATGCTCGTGGTCGTGCTGCTGTTCATCGCGGCGAGCGTCGCGGTTCCGACCCTCCAGAGCATCCTCTCCGCGGGCACGACCAAGCTGCCGTTCGGCCTCGACAAGGTGCAGGGGGTCGTCTACACGCTCACGCTCGCCGCCGGGGTCGTCGTCCTCTTCAGTGTGCTGTGCGCCACCTACGCGCTGGTGCCGAAGGGCCCGATCGGCTGGCGCGCCGTCTGGCCCGGCGCGCTCGGCGCGACGTTCGCGATGGCGGTCGTCGACCTGGGCTTCCCGCTGTACTTGGAGCACGTCTCCACACTGCGCATCGGCTCCTCGGCCGTGTTCGTCCTGATCGCGCTCGTGTGGTTCTACGCGCTGGCGATCATCGTGCTCGCCGGCGCGGTGGTCAACGACCTGCGCCTCGAGCGCGGAGCAGACCCGCCGCTGGCGGCGGGCGAGCACCCCGGCTGAGGCCCCGGGGCTGCGGCCGCACGCGCCGCGGCGTACGCTTGAGCACGTGCCCGACCCGAAGACGGAAGCGCTCACCACCGATCAGCTCTCGCGCGAGGCGATCGAGCGCGAGCGCGCTCGCGTCGCCGAGCAGCGCGCGGAAGAGCGCACGCATGAGCGCCGCGCCGACAAGGCGGCCTACCTGCGCGAGAAGCTCGACGAGCGCGCCGACGCCGAGGACAAGGGCTGACGCGGCCGCCCTCCGGGTACCCGGAGGGCGATGAGCGACTACGAGGGGCAGGCCGACGAGGTCGAGCGCGAGCTCGACGACATGGAGCGCCAGTCCGAGCGCCTCGAGGGTGAGATCCACGAGACGCGCGAGGACTGGGAGCGCAAGAAGCGCGACGCCTGGACGCCGACCGCCGACGACCCCGAGGCGGCTGCGGAGGACGTCCCGCCCGAGGCGGACGAGGCCGGCCGTTAGCCGCCGAGCGAGACGGCGCGGCTCGGGACCTCGGCGCGTCCCGCGCGGTCGGTGACCGTGCCGATCCGGCGCGTGCCCGGGTGCGCCCCGGCGAGGATCGCCACGGCGGCGTCGACGTGAGCGGCCGGGCAGGCGACGCAGAAGCCGCAGCCCATGTTGAAGACCTCCCACATCTCCGCCTCCGGAACCGACTCGCGCTCCTGCACGAGCCCGAAGACCGGCGGCACGGGCAGCGGGTCCTCGATCGCGAAGCCGACACCGTCGTTGAGCCGCAGCAGGTTCAGTAGCCCGCCGCCGGTGATGTGGGCGAGGCCGTGCACGTCGATCGCCTCCGAGCGGATCAGCGACAGGACCGCGCGGACGTAGATCACCGTCGGCTCGAGCAGCGCATCCGCGACGCTCGCGCCCGCGAGGGCCGGCGGGCACGCGTCGAGACCAAGGGGCTCGAGCGCCCGCCGCGCGAGCGAGTAGCCGTTGGAGTGCAGCCCCGAGGACGGCAGTCCGATCAGCGCGTCGCCCGGAACGCAGTCCGCGCCGGTGATCATCGCGTCCAGCGCCACCGTGCCGAAGCAGGCTGCGGTCAGGTCGAAGCCGCCGGGGGAGGGATGGCCCTGGATCAGCTCCGGTAGGACGGCGACCTCGCCGCCCGGGATCTCGACGCCCGCGGCCTCGGCCCCCGCGCGCAGCCCGCGGCCGATCTCGGCGAGCTTCTCGGGGTCGGCCTGCTGGACCGCGATGTAGTCGAGCAGCGCGATCGGCTCCGCGCCGACGCAGACGATGTCGTTGGCGTTCATCGCCACGCAGTCGATCCCGACCGTGCCGAGCCGGCCCGTGCGCTCGGCGACGACGAGCTTCGAGCCGACGCCGTCGGTGCCGACCGCGATCCCCAGGTTGGGCGCGACCTCGAGCACGGCGGCGTAGTGGCCCGATCCGAGGCGCGCGCGTGACGGGCGGCCCGGGTCGACGGCGCGCAGCACGTCGACGAGCGCCGCGACCGCGCGGTCTGACGCGTGCGTGTCGACCCCGGAGGAGGCGTAGGCGTCGCTCATCGCGAGCGATTCTGCCGGACGCGCCAGATGGCGGCGGCGAGCGCGATCCGGTATGCCGCCCAGACCGCGTACGGCATGCGCCCGGTCAGCGCCCGCTCCGCCCGCAGCGCGACCGCGGTCGACATCGCGGCGGCGCCCGTGCCCGCCGCGAGCGCGCGCAGGGTCGCGCGGCCGGGGCGCCGCTGAGCGAGCCGCACGCCCTTGAGCACCGCGGCACCCGCGAGCACCGGCAGCGCGACCTCGCGCGACAAGGCGGCGGCGCTCGCGCGATCGAACCCGAGCGTCCGGGCCGCGGCGCGTGTCATGCCGCTGCGCGAGACGCCCGGGATCAGGGCGAGCGCCTGCGCGGCGCCGAGCCACAGCGCGTCGCGCGCCGTTGCGTCCGCGGGCCGGCGCCCGCGCGCGCCGCGGGCGTCGGCCGCCGCCATCACCAGCCCGCCCGCGGCGAGGCCCCACGCGACGGAGCCCGGGCCGCCGAGCCGGCGCTCGATCGCGCGCTCGAGCGCCGTCGCCGCGACGGCCGGCGGGACGAGGGCGAGCGCGCCGAGCCATGGCCGCGCACGACCCTCGCCCGCCGCCAGCAGCGCGACGGCCGTGCCGGCGTGCAGGGCGACCTCGACCTCCTTGCGCGCGTCCCCGGGCAGGCTCACGTGGCGCCAGCCCAGCAGCCACGGCAGCAGCTCGACGTGCGCCGAGGAGGAGATCGGCAGCAGCTCCGCCGGGCCCTGCAGCAGGCCGAGCGCGACGGTCTCGCCCAGGTGCGGCTCAGGCGGTCGCATCGCTGCGGCGCTGGCGCCGCACGAGCGGCCACGCGAGCCCGAGCAGGATCAACCCGGCGAACAGCATCGTCGCCTCGGACGGGATCGGGCGGACGAGCGGGTCGGTGAGCGAGGCAAGGACCGGCACGGAGCGGTCCGCACGCTAGCGGGGCCTTCCTAAAGATCGGGTTGCGCCTAGGGTGTGCGCGGATGGCCGTCCCGCTGTTCGACACCTCCACACCGCTCGCGCCGCTGCGCGAGGAGCTCCACGCGCGCGTCCGCGCCGTCATGGATGACGGGCGCTTCATCCTCGGCCCGGAGGTCGGCGCCTTCGAGGCGGAGTTCGCCGCCTACGTCGGCGTCGCCCACGCGATCGGCGTCGCCAACGGGACCGACGCGCTGACGCTCGCCCTGCGCGCGCTCGACGTCGGGCCCGGCGACGAGGTCGTCGTCCCCTCGTTCACGTTCTACGCCTCGGCGGAGGCGATCGGTCCGACCGGCGCGGCGCCCGTGTTCTGCGACGTCGATCCCGAGACGATGTGCGTCACCGCCGACACCGTACGCGCCGCGCTGACGCCGCAGACCAAGGCGGTGATCGTCGTCGACCTGTTCGGCAACGTCGCCCCGCTGGCCGAGATCATGGCGCTCGGCGTGCCGGTGGTGGAGGATGCGGCGCAAGCCGTCGGCTCGACGCTCGACGGGCGCCGCGCGGGCTCGCTGGCGACGGTCGCGACGTTCTCGTTCTTCCCGTCGAAGAACCTCGGGGCGTTCGGCGACGGCGGCGCGGTGACGACGGACGACGACGCGATCGCCGAGCGGGTGCAGATGCTGCGGTTCCACGGCTCGCGCGACAAGCAGACCTTCGAGCTGGTCGGCCACAACTCGCGGCTGGACGAGCTGCAGGCGGCGATCCTGCGCGTCGAGCTCCCCGCGCTGGACGGCTGGTGCGACGGCCGCCGCGCCGCGGCCGCGCACTACGCGGCGGCCGGGCTCGGCGAGTATGCCGCGCTGCCCGTGCCCGTCGCGGGCGCCGATCCCGCGTGGCATCTCTATGTCATCCGCCACCCGCGCGCTGACGACCTCGCGGCGGCGCTGGGGTCGGCCGGCATCGGCCAGAAGGCCTACTACCGGCGGCCGGCGCACGCTCAGCCGGCGATGGCACCGTACCCACCGCGCGTCGCCCTGCCGGGCACCGAGGAGGCGGCCCGCACGCACCTCGCGATCCCGATGAGCGCCGTGCTGACACGCGACCAGGCCGACGAGGTCGTGGCCGCGGTCCGCGATGCGCGTCTGGATTGACCTGACGAACTCCCCCCACGTGCTCGTCATGCGCCCGGTGATCGCGGCGCTCGAGGCGCGCGGGGCGGATGTGCTGGTGACAGCCCGCGACTTCGCGCAGACGATCGGGCTGCTCGAGCGCTTCGGAATCGAGCACGAGGCGATCGGCCGCCACCGCGGCGGCCGGCTCGCAGCCAAGGGCGTCGGGCTGCTCTCGCGCTCGGCGGCGCTCGTACGCTGGGCACGCGGCCGGCACATCGACATCGCGCTCGGCCACGGCTCCAACGACGTCACGATCGCGGCGCGGCTGCTCGGCATCCCGGCGAGCACGGCATTCGACTACGAGTGGGCGCGCGTGCAGCACACGGTCAACTGCCGGCTCTGCGGCGCGGTCGTCGTCCCCGACGCGATCCCGCCCGAGCGGCTCGCGCCCTACGGCGCGACCGCGGCGAAGCTGCATCGCTACCCCGGGCTCAAGGAGGAGTACTACCTCGCCGACTTCGAGCCCGACGGCGCGGTGCTCGCGGAGCTCGGGCTCGATCCCGGCCGGCCGATCGCGGTCGTGCGCACGCCGCCCGCGGTCTCGCTCTACCACCGCTTCGAGAACCCGCTCTTCGCTGCGGTGCTCGAGCGCCTGCGCGGCATGCAGGCCGTCGTGCTCCCGCGGACCCCGGAGCAGCGCGCCGAGCTCGCGCGCGCGGGCGGGTTCGTGGTCCCGGAGCAGGCGATCGACGCGCAGTCGCTGATCGCCTTCGCCGATCTGGTCATCTCCGCCGGCGGGACGATGAACCGTGAGGCGGTCGCCCTCGGCACCCCGGTGTGGACGACCTTCGAGGGCCGGCTCGGCGCGGTCGACGAGCGCCTGATCGCCGAGGGGAGGCTGCGCCGCCTCGAACGAGCGGAGGACATCGTGCTGACCTGCCGGCCCGACCGTGGGGGCGATGCCGCCGGCGCGCGTGCGCGCCGTGACCCCGCCGTGCTCGCCGCGATGCTGCTCGCACCGCTCGGCGGTCTGCCGCAGCGCGAGCCCGCGATCCGCGCGGACCCCTAGACTCTCGCGGATGCGCCGCCGGATCCGCTCCGCGGCCTTGCCCGTCCATCGCCATGCGATCCCGCAGGTGCTCCTGGACGCGGGGCTGGTCGCGCTCGCCTACTTCCTCGCCTACCGGCTGAGGTTCGACGGCGGCGTGCCCGAGCGCTACAGGGATCTGTTCGCGCGCACGGTGGTCTTCGCGGTGCTCGGCTCGGTGGTCGTGTTCGCGCTCTTCGGGCTCTACCGGCACTGGGTCCGCTACGCGTCCGGACGCCAGTACGCGCAGCTGCTGCCGGCCGTCGTCGTCTCCGTGCTCGCGCTCGCGGGCTACGTCGCGGTCGTGCACCCGAAGCTGATCTTCACGCCGTCCGGCTTCGCCGCGGTCACCGTTCCGTCCGGCGTCCTCGCCCTCTTCGGTCTGCTCTCGCTGTTCTTCTGCGTGCTCACGCGCGTCGCCGTGCGAGCGGTCTACGAGCGCCCGTTCCGCGCCTACCGCACGCCGCGCGACGCGCGCCGCGTGCTGATCGTCGGCGCCGGCGACGGCGGCCGCCTGCTGCTGCGCGAGATCCTGCGCAACCCCGAGCTCAGCCTGCGCCCCGTCGGCTTCGTCGACGACGACCCGCGCAAGCAGGGCGCGCGCATCGACCGCGGCATCGAGGTGCTCGGCAGCACGTCCGAGCTGGGCCGGGTGCTCGACGACGTCGAGCCCGACGAGGTCCTGATCGCCGTCCCATCGGCGCCGGGCACGATGCGCGCACGGGTGGTCAGCGCCTGCCGCACGCGCGGGGTGCCGGTGCGCACGATGCCGACCGTCTTCGAGCTGCTGCAGAACGGCGGCCGCCTGATGCGCCAGGTCCGCGAGGTGCGCGTCGAGGACGTGCTCGGCCGCGAGCCGGTGCGGATGGAGATCGAGCTCGTCGGCTCCTACCTCTCCGGCCGCCGCGTGCTCGTCACCGGCGCGGGCGGCTCGATCGGGGCGGAGCTGTGCCGTCAGATCGCGCGCGTAGGCCCCGCGGCGCTCGTGCTGGTCGACCACGCCGAGGACAACCTCTTCGAGATCCAGCGCGAGCTCGTCGACGACCGCCACGTGCTCGAAGCGGTCCCGGTGCTCGCCGACTGCAAGGAGGAGGGGCGCATCCGCGAGGTCTTCGCGGCGCACCGCCCCGACGTCGTCTTCCACGCGGCCGCCTACAAGCACGTCGGCCTGATGGAGGCCAACCCGGTCGAGGCGGTCCGCAACAACGCGATCGCCACGCGCACGATGGCGCGCGTGGCCGGCGACGCGCAGACCGAGACGTTCGTGCTCGTGTCGACCGACAAGGCGGTCTCGCCCGCGACGGTGATGGGCGCCTCCAAGGCGCTCGCCGAGTGGGCGGTCGAGGCGGCGGGCTCGCACTACCCCCAGACCGCGTATGCCTCGGTCCGCTTCGGCAACGTGCTCGGCTCCTCGGGCTCGGTGGTGCCGATCTTCCGCCGCCAGATCGCCAACGGCGGCCCGCTCACGGTCACCCATGAGAACATGACGCGCTTCTTCATGACGATCCCGGAGGCGGTCCAGCTCGTGATCCGCGCCGGGTCGCTGGCCCATGGCGGCGACGTCTACGTGCTCGAGATGGGCGAGCCGGTGCGGATCATGGACCTCGCCGAGGACATGATCCGCTTCTCCGGACTCGAGCCCGGCAAGGACATCGCGATCGAGGTGATCGGCCCGCGCCAGGGCGAGAAGCTGCACGAGGACCTGTTCAACGCCTACGAGCAGCCCGAGGCGACCACGGCGGCGAAGATCCTGCGCGCGGTGCGCGAGCCGGCCGATCCCGTCTGGGTCGAGCGGACCTTCGAGCGCATCGAGGCGCTCGTCGAAGCCGGCGACGCCGCCACGCTCGCGGCCGAGGTGTCCCAGCTCGCGGGCATGCGCGCGGGTGTCGATCTCATCACGACGGCGATGCCGGAGGTGGCGGTCGAGCCCGACCGCCGCACGACTTCGTAAGATCTCCCCGGCAGCTTCATGGTCTTCGTCCTCGCGTTCTCGCTTCAGGGCGAGGTCGAGAAGTACGGTGCCTACGTCGGCATCGCATCGTTCATCGGCCTTGCCCTGCTCTCCATCCTCTACTTCTCGCAAGCGCGGGAGGTACGCCGCCTGCGCGATTGGGCCGGCCGTGCCCCCGAGCGCGATCGCGACCTCGAGCAGCGCGTGAGCGCGCAGGCGGACGAGCGGCGCACGCAGCCCGCTCCCGCCCGCCCGCAGCCGGCCACCGTCGCGGCGGCCGGGCCTGCGGTCGCCGCAAGCTCCGGTGCCGCGGGCCCCGACCCGGTCGCCATCCCGCGCCCGGCCAACGGCCGCCCGAGGACTCCCGCGGCGATCCCGATGGGCCCGCGGCCCGCGACGGCGGCCGCCACGGTCGCCGCCGCAATCGCCGCCGTCGCCGCGCCGGCGAAGGAGGAGGCGGGGCAGACCGCCGAGCCCGAGCCCGAGCCCGACGCGACGCAGGCCCATCCGGTCGCCGAGACCGCTCCGGCGGCCGCCGCCGAGGCCCCGGCCGCGGCGCCCGCAGCTCCCCCCGCGACCGGCGACCCCGTTGCGCCGCCCGCCGCCACGAACGGGCACGGCGACCAGGAGACCGACGAGTCCGCCGTCGCCGGAGCGATCCCGCGCGCGACGCCGAGCCAGGGCGTCCAGCGGCGCCGGCCCGCGCAGCCCTTGCGCTCGCCGCAGCGCAGCGCGGCGCCCGGTCAGCGCCGCCAGCCCGCCCCGGCACCGCGACGGCGGCCGCCGGCGCGAGTTCAGCCCGCTCCCCCCCGGAGCGGTCATCGGCCGTCGCGCGGGGTCCTGCTCGCTGCGCTCGCCGGCCTGATCGTGGTCGCCATCGCCGCGCTGTTCGCCACCGGTGTGATCGGGGGCGGCGGCTCGAGCGGCGGCCAGACCGCGGCGCCGAGCCCCACGTCCTCGCCGTCCGCGAACGCCGGCGGGACCGCGGCGACGTCGCGCCCGGCGTCCTCGCCGGCGAGCCGCGCGGCGACCACCGTCGTCGTCCTCAACGGCACCACCGTCAACGGCCTCGCGGCCGGCGAGAAGTCCAAGCTCGGCCGGCTGGGCTACAAGAACGTCCAGACGACGAACAGCACCAACCAGGCGGAGCAGCGCTCCACGGTGACCTACGCCTCCGGCGAGCGCCGGCAGGCGATGGACGTCGCGAAGGCGCTGTCGATCAGCTCGGTCACGCCGCTCGGTTCGGACACGCAGTCGCTCGCGAACAACTCGTTCGCGAAGCCGGTCCAGGCGGACGTCGTGGTGATCGTCGGCGCCGACCAGTCGCCGTAGGCGCGCGTGTCGCGCGCCGCGCTCGCCGTCTTCGTCGCGCTCGTCGCGGCCACGTTCGGGGCGTTCTTCGTCGCCCAGCGCCTGAAGGGCGCGCCGCCCGTCGTCGAGCTGCGCAACGCGCACGCCCCGTTCTCGCCCAACGGCGACCACCGCGACGACGTCAAGCGCTTCAGCGTGGTCGTGCGCCACTCGGAGACCCTCACCGTGGAGATCGTCGACGCGGGCGGCGGAACGGTCCGCCGCCTCGCCGACCACGTCGCCGCTAGGCCGTTCGTGCCGGTCCGCCTGCGCTGGAACGGCCGCGACGACGCGGGCTCGCTGGTCCCCGACGGCGTCTACCACGTGCGCGTCACGCTCGGCCGCAGCGGGCGGACCGTGACCGTGCCGCGCGGCGTGCGCGTCGACACGGCGCCGCCGCGTCCGTACGTCAAGGCCGTCGGACCCAGCCGGATCATCGCGCCCGGCGGCTCGGTGACCTTCACGCTCGGGCATGGCGGTCGCTCGCACGCGACGGAGGTGAACCTGGTGCGCACCGACCTCGCACATCCGCGGGTGGTCGTCAGCGCGAGCGTCCCGGGCGGCCAGAAGAGCTGGACCTGGGACGGCGAGGTCGATGGGAGGCCGGCGCCCGCCGGCACCTACCTGGCCCAGCTCGTGCGCGTCGACGGCGCGGGCAACATCGGCCGCGTCCCGGCTCAGGTCCCGACGCGGCAGCCGATCCCCGGCCGCCCTGGGGTCACCGTGCGCGGGATCGGGGCGCAGCCGCCGGTCGGCCCGGTGCGCGCCGGCGCGCGCGTGGCGGTCGATGTCGACAGCCGCCGCCGGCCCTACCGGTGGCGCCTGGACCGCGTCGGCCAGCGGGGCGCGGTCGCGAGCGGACGGGCGACCGGGACGCCGCTGCGCTTCACCGCCCCCGGCGGGCGCTCCGGGCTCTACGTGCTCTCGCTGCGCGCGGGCCGCAACGGGACGCGCGTTCCGATCCTCGTGCAGTCCGCGCGGCGCGCCCGTCTGCTCGTCGTGATGCCGTCGCTGAGCTGGGAGGGCGAGGCGTCCGTCGACGACAACGGCGACGGCCAGCCCGACACGCTCGCCGCCGGCGGCCCCGTGGCGTGGCCGCGCGTGCTGCCCGAGCTCCCCGCCGGCCTGCGCACGGTCCAGGCGCCGCTGCTGACCTTCCTCGACCGCGCGAAGATCCGCTACGACGTCACGACGGACCTCGCCCTCTCACTCGGCGACGGGCCGCGCGCGACCGACCGCCCTGCGGTCCTGCTCGCGGGCCCGGAGCGCTGGATCACCGTCGCCTACGGCCGCCGGCTGCGCCGCTATGTCGAGGACGGCGGGCGGCTCGCGACGATCGCCACCGGCTCGCTGCGCCGCGGCGTGACGCTGTTGAGCCGCGCCCAGGGCAGCTCTGGGCAGCTCATCCGCCCGACCCAGGCCGTCGACCGCGATCCGCTCGGTGCGCGCCTCCGGCCGCTGCGCACGCTGCCGCCGGGCACGACCCTGCAGCCGATCGCCGGGAGCGCGACCGCCCCGCTGCTCGCCTTCTGGGACGGCACGCTGAGCGGCTTCGGGGCCGTGGAGGAATCGGAGCCGCCCGACGCGCAGGGCGGCGCGCGTCTCGTCACCGCGGTCGGCGTCGCGCCGGGCACGAGCGGCGGCGTCCAGGACCAGCCGCACCCCGCGCTGACGCAGACGGCGCTCGGCAAGGGCACGGTCATCCGCGTCGGCCTGGCGGACTGGGCGGCGCGCACGATCACCGACGCCGACGTCGCCCAGCTCACCTGGAACGCGATCGACGTGCTGCTCGCCCTCAAGCCCAGCCCGCACGACCTCTCCGAGCTGGCCCCGCCGAAGCCGAAGGTCAGGAAGGCGAGGACGCGCCACCCGCGCGCGCGGCGCGGATGACGCCGGGACGCTCGGAGCCGAGCCGCCCGCTCTCCACGCCCAGGTCCTCGAGACGCTCCCACAGCTCGCGGTTGCATTCGCGCGCGCTCACGCCACCGGCGGGCGCGCTCGCGTCGAAGCGCCAGTCCGCGCGCATCGCGGCCATCGTGTCGAAGTCGGCGATGCGCCGCTGCACGCGTGGTCTGTGGGGCGATTCGACGTCCGGCGACCAGTCCGCGTACCACAGCTGCGCGTCCGGGTTGTCGGCGATCATCGAGCGCGCCAGCGGGTACTGCAGCGGGTGGAAGACGAGGATCGCGCGGGGTACGCCGGGAAAGCGCATGCGCCGCGCCTGTCCCGCGGCGAGCCCGGTCATCAGCGTGTCCGGCAGGCGGCCGAGCGCGCGGTAGGAGATCCGCGCGGGGTCGGCGGCGTAGACGGCGGGTGCGGTCAGCAGGTCCTCGGCGCGCTCGCGCAGCCAGAACTCCTCGAGGGGCTGTGGCAGCAGCATGATCCCGAGCGGCTGCAGATCGGCCGGCGTCGCCCGCTCGGCGAGCCGGCCGAGCCCGAGCACGCCGCCGCGGTGCCGGGGCATGTAGGGCCCGGCCCGCCAGCCGTATCCGCCGCCGGGATCGCTCACGGCTCCGAGTCTAGGAACCCTCGTGCACGACCGCGCGGGCCTCGGGAACGAGCAGCAGCTGCCAGCCGGTGCGGCGCAAGCGGCGACAGAAGTCGCGCTCGGCGGTCCGGCCGTTCAGCGCCGGGTCGAACGAGCCCGCCTGCTCCGCCGCGTCGCGGCGCACGAGCAGCGCCGCCGTGCGCGTCCAGCTCACGCGCCGTACGCCGCCGCGGCCGCCGCGCACGCTCGCTCCGAGCCGCCGCGCCGAGTCGCGTGGCGTCCCGTTCGCGTCCACGAGCGTCGCGCACGCCGCGCCGGCGCGCGGCGCGCGCTCGAGCTCGGCGTGCAGCGCGGCGGTCGCGCCCGGCTCGAGCTCGGAATCCTCGTCGAGCAGCAGGCAGAACCGCCCGCGTGCCCGCTCGAGCAGCTCCGCGACGTTGGCGCCGAGCGGCCGCGGCCGGTCGACGGCGATCACCTCGGAGGTCGCGGGGTGCCCGCGCGCGGCCTCCGCGGAGCCGTCGGCGGAGCCGTTGTCGAGCACCAGCACCTCGGTCTCGAACGCCACCGTGGCCCGCTCGCGCGCGATCGCGTCGAGGCAGTAGTGCAGCAGCTGCCGGCGTGCGGTGTTGATGACGCAGTAGGAGAGCTCGACGGCCATCAGCGTGCATACTGCCCCGCGCCGTCGCCCGCCGAGTCCCGGCTTGGCCTGCCAGGATGGCGCCCCGTGCGCATCCTCTTCTGGTCCGCCGGGATCCTGCTCGCCTACGCCCAGGTGGGCTACGGGCTGCTGCTCGCGGGGCTGCGCCGCTCCGGGCTTGCGGCCTGGACCGCCCCCGCGCCGGATCCGCGTGCGCATCCGCGCGTGTCGGTGATCGTCGCGGCCTTCCGGGAGGAGGCGGTGATCGCCGCTCGTGTCGCGAACCTGCTCGCGCTCGACTGGCCGCGCGCCGCGCTCGAGCTGATCGTGGCCGTCGACGGCGGCGCCGATCCGGACGCCGACCGCACGGCCGAGCACGCCCGCGCGGCAGGCGCCGACCTCGTGCTCGAGCTGCCGCGCGCCGGCAAGGTGCGTGCTCAGGACGCGGCCGTCCGCGCCGCCTCCGGCGAGCTGCTGGCCTTCTCGGATGCCAACGCGACGTGGGCGCCCGACGCGCTCGCCCGGCTCGTCACGGCGTTCGCGGACCCGAGCGTCGGCTACGCCTGCGGGCGGGTCGCCTTCGTCAACGAGACCGGCACGAACCAGGAGGGCCTCTACTGGCGCTGGGACATGTTCCAGCGGGCGCGCGAGTCGGCGCTCGCCTCGGTGACGGCCGGCAACGGCGCGATCTACGCCGTGCGCCCCGAGGCCTACGTGGAGATGGACGCGGTCATGGGCCACGACCTCTCGCTGCCGTTCACGCTGGTCAAGGCCGGCTGGCGCGCGGTCGAGGTCGAGGCTGCGCGGGCGAGCGAGAAGATGGTGCCGACCGTCGAGGGCGAGTGGCGGCGCAAGCGGCGGATGATGAGCCACGCCTGGGCGATCGTCCTGCGCGGCGGCATGCTCGACCCCCGCGGTTACCCGCCGTTGTACGCGCTGTTCATCGCCAGCCACCGCGTGCTGCGCTACGCGACGCCGTTCCTGCACCTCGCCGCCGCGCTGGCGACGCTCGCGCTGCTGCGTCGCGGGAGGGTGTACGTCGCCGCCGCCCTGGCCCAGGCGGCGCTGCTGGGGGCGGCCGCTGCGGGCGGTCGGATACCGTCGCGCCCGCTGCTCGTGGCCCGCTACTACGTCCTCACCACCACCTCGCTCGCCTTGGGCCTCTACGACCACCTGCGCCACGGCACCGAGGCTGGCTGGGACGCGGCGGAGGGCACCCGGTGAGCGTCCCCACCGAGCAGCCGCACGTCCGCTCGCGCTACCTCCACTCGCGCCGCAAGCGCGCGCTCGACGTGCTGATCGCGGGCGCGATGCTGGCGCTCGCGTCGCCGCTGCTCGCGGTGGCCGCGGTCGTGATCCGGCTCGAGACGCACGGCGATGCGCTCTACCGGCAGCGCCGCGTCGGCCGCGACGGCGTCCCCTTCGAGCTCTACAAGCTGCGCACGATGGTCACCGGGGCCGAGACGATGGGCGCGGGCCTGGCCGTCAACGCCGGCGACGATCGCATCACGCGCGCGGGGGCGCTGCTGCGGCGGACCTCCTTCGACGAGCTGCCCAACCTGATCAACGTGCTGCGCGGCGAGATGTCGGTCGTCGGCCCGCGCCCGACCGTGCAGGTGCAGGTCGACCGCTACTCGCCCCGCCAGCGCCGCCGCCTGGACGCGCTGCCGGGCCTGACGGGCTGGGCGCAGGTCAACGGCCGTGCGTCGCTGCCATGGGCCGAGCGGATCGAGCTCGACGTCTGGTACCTCGAGCACGCATCGCTGCGGCTCGACCTGCGCATCCTCGCCCGCACCGCGCAAATGGCGCTGACCGGCCATGGGCTCTACAAGGGCGCGACCGGGGGCTGGTCCGAGCCGCCGCCGATCGACTAGGGGACGATCTCCGGACCCTTGTCGAGGTAGCGCTCGCGGAAGGTGCGGACCGCGTCGAACACCTTCGGGTTCATCCGCGGGCAGCCGAGCAGCTGGCCCCAGGCGGTCGCGGCGACCTGGTACTTCATGCCGGTCGTGTTCTCGAACAGCAGCATGTGGTAGCCCTGCCCCTGCTCCTGGTAGAGCGCCTCGAGCTGGGTCACCGTGGACTTCGGCGTGCCCGGCTTGTACTGCAGCTCGATGCGCCCGTGCTCGAGCGGGTGGACGAGCATGCCGAGGTTCGGAACGTCGCCCGGGTTGTAGATCCCGTCCTGGTACCAGACGGGGTTGTGGTTGCCCGAGGTCGGCGGGTTGGTCTTGTAGTCCTTCTCGGTCAGCTTGCGCGTGACGTGCGTGCGGCCCTCGATCGGCGGGTGCTGAAGCACACAGCCGGCCGCCTTGGCGGCGGCGTCGACGCTCGAGGTCTGCTGCTGGGGCAGCTTGACGCTGGCCGCCGCCGCGCTGATCTTGGCGGCCTTGCCCTCGCCGCCGCCCGAGCCGCTGCCGATGCCCGAGACGGCGAGCACGACGACGCCCGCGATGATCGCGACCGCGAGCACAGCGCCGCCGGCCCATTGCAGCCGCCTGCGGCGCGCCGCGGCGGCGGCTTCCGCCTGTTCGCGTGCGAGGCGCTCCTCGCGGCGACGCTGCTTCTCCTCCTGCCGACTGGCCATGCGACGGCGCAGGGTAGCGGACCTGAGTACCCGCCGGGGGTATGATGGACGAATGCAGGCCGACGCGCGCGCACTTCACAACCGCCTCGCCCGCATCGAGGGGCAGGTTCGCGGCCTGCAGCGAATGGTCGACGAGGACGCCTACTGCATCGACGTGCTCACCCAGGTGTCCGCCGTCCAGACGGCGCTCGAGCAGGTCGCCGTCCAGGTGCTCGACGCTCACGTGCGCCATTGCGTCGCCGACGCGGTCTCCGGCCCCGACGGGGATGCGGCCGAAGCGCGCCTGGACGAGCTGATGGCCGCCGTGCGCCGCTTCGCCAAGGTCCGCTAGCCGGACGTCGCGGCGCGCCGCCGGCGCCTGGCGGCCGGGCGTGGCTTCCAGCAGGCCTCGACGAAGGCGGCGATCTCGCCGGTGAGTCGCTGCGGCCGGACGCGCAGCTCGAGGATCGAGGTCGCCTCGATCAGCCGCGCGTCGGGCAGCTCCTCGGCCAGCATCCCCGCGTCGGAGAACGGATGGACGATGTCGTGGCGGTGCCCGATGACCAGCGCGGGCACGTCGATCCGCGCGCGCTCGGAGCGGTGCGGCGCGGTGCGCCCGAAGAACAGCCCCTGGATCAGCGAGGCGCTCGGCTTCGGGTCCTGACGCAGGGCGTCCAGCGCGATGTCGAGCTGCCACGGCACGCCGCGCGACGGGATCGCCCGCGCACCGCGCGCGAGCATCCGCATCCCGCGCTCGCCGAAGGTCAGGGCGACCGTCAAGGGCGTGAAGGCGAGGGCGCAGCCGAGCAGCGCGTTGTCGAGCACCGGCATCTCGATGATCATCCCGCGCAGACGCTCCGGCGCCAGCACGGCGGCCTCGAGCGTCGCGTTGGCGCCGAGCGAGGTCCCGAGCACCACTGCGGATTCGACGCCGAGGTGGTCGAGCAGCGCGATCACCTCGCGGCCGTACTCGGTCATCGAGTACCGCCACATGTCGGTCGGGCGGTCCGACCGGCCGTGGCCGAGGAGGTCGACGCAGATGACGCGGTTGCCGCGCTCGGCCAGCGCGACGGCGAGGCGGTCGTGCATCCGCTGGTTGAGCAGCAGCCCGTGCAGCAGCACGATGACGCGCGGGCCGTCGCCGTAGCTGGTGTAGGCGATCCGCTGGCCCTCGTGCTCGAAGGCGTCCGTGGTGGGCGTGGGAGCCGGCATCGGGCGGACTCTACGCTGGCCGGCGATGGCCGCGCCCCGGATCCGCCCGATGGAGGACACTGACGTGCTCGCCGTCGACGACGTCGCCGTCGCCGCGTTCGGTGACCTCAACGCCCGGCTCGGCGAGATGCCCTACGCGGGTGCCACGGCGGCGGTGGCCGCCGTCCGGCTGCGGCACCTGCTCGCCACGGACCCCGGCGGCGCCTGGGTGGCCGAGCGCGACGGCGAGATCGTCGGCGCTGCGCTCGCGCTGGTGCGCGAGCGGGTCTGGGGACTGTCGCTGTTCGTCGTCGCACCCGGCGCGCAGTCGACCGGCATCGGCCGCGAGCTGCTCGCCCGCGCCTGGGAGCACGGCGACGCGACCGGCTTCCTGATCCTCGCCTCTCGCGATGCGCGCGCGCTGCGCGCCTACGTGCGGCTCGGCCTGGACCTGCACCCGGCGCTCGACGGCGCCGGCGTGCCGCGCGGCGTGACCATGCCGGACGGACTGCGTCCGTGGGAGCCGGCCGACGCGGCCTGGGCCGATCCGCTCGCGCGCCGGATCCGCGGCGCGGCGCACGGCGCCGACCTGGGCGCGCTGCTCGAGGCCGGGATGACGATCACCGTGCTGCCCGGGCGCGGCTACGCGGCCGCGCGCGCGAACGACCTCCGACTGCTCGCCGCCGCCGACGAGAGCGCCGCGCGGGCGCTCATCGACGGCCATCTCGCGGCGGCGGGCGACGAGCACGTCACGGTCCAGTGGATCACGGGCGCCCAGCAGTGGGCGATCCGCGCCTGCGTGCACGCGGGACTCGGCTTCTACTCCCACGGCGCCATGCTGACGGGCGGCCGGCTCGGCCCGCTGCACCCCTATCTGCCGTCCGGGCCCTACCTGTAGCCTGCTCGCTGACACGACGTCGTCTCGGAGGAGGAGCACCGTCCATGGCCAAGCAGCCGCGCCCGCTCGCGGGTAGGGTCGTCGCGATCACCGGTGCGGGCCGGGGGATCGGACGTGCCACCGCCGCCGCCCTGGCCGCCAGGGGCGCGCGGATCGCGGTCGCGGACCTCGACGGCGCCGCGGCCGAGCAGGCCGCTGCCGCGCTCGGCCCCGATCACCTGGGATCCGCAGTCGACGTCACCGACGCCAGCGCCTTCACCGCCTTCCTCGACGAGGTCGAGCGCCGGCTCGGCCCGCTCGACGTGCTGATCAACAACGCCGGCATCATGCCGGTCACGCCGCTGGCCGACGAGGACGACGCGAGCGTCACGCGCCAGCTCGAGCTCAACCTGCACGCGGTCATCCGCGGCACACAGGAGGCGATGCGGCGGATGGTCCCGCGCGCAAGCGGGCACATCGTCAACGTCGCCTCGCTCGCCGGGCGCTCCGGCTTCCCGAACCTCGCGACCTACTGCGCGACGAAGCACGGCGTCGTCGGCCTCTCCGAGGCGGTGCGCGGGGAGCTGCGCGGCACCGGCGTGGAGATCTCCGTCGTGATGCCGGGGATCGTGCGCACCGAGCTCTCGGCCGGGCTCAAGGATGCGCGCGGTGTCAAGACGCTCACGCCCGAGGACGTCGCCGCGGAGATTGTCTCCGCGCTCGAGATCCCACGCTTCGACGTCTTCGTCCCGCGCTCGACCGGCCCGCTGATCGCGATCACGGGCGCGCTGCCGCGGCGACTGCGCGAGAGCATCGCCCGCGCGCTCGGCGCCGACGACGCGGCCGGCAAGGCGGACCGCAGCGTCCGGGCCGCCTATGAGGCGCGGGCCGCCCGCTCGGCCCCGGCCGCCGAGGAGCCGACCGAGGAGCGCTCAGCCGCCTGACGGGCCGGAGACCGCCACGCCGCGCAGCAGGCCGAGCAGCTCGGCCTCCGGGCCGGCGGTGACGTGGATCTCTCGCCCCTCGCGCTGCCAGGCGATCGCGTCGAGCACGGACAGCCGGTCGAGCGCGAACTGCAGTGCCTGTGCCTGCGCCGGCGAGGCGTAGCGGCGGGCGATGTCGAAGGCCCAGCCGGTCTGATGCAGCTCCGTGGCGCTCACCCCCTCGCGCCCCGTGGCGCCCGCGGCGATGTCGCGCGCGGCCGCGGTGACCTCGAGCGTGGTGCCCGGCACCTGGGCGCGCACCTGCTCGCCGAGGTAGAGCGCGACGGCTGCTGCCTGCGGTCGCAGCCCGCGGTCGGCCGCCGCGAGCGACGGAGCGGGCCGCAGCCCCGTGCGCGCGGGCCGGTCGGGCAGCACGACGAGCCGCCCGTCGCGCAGCGCTGCCGTGAGCGCCGCCGGATTGGCGAAGCGCGGCGTGCCCGGGACGGGATGCAGCACCTGCTCGGCCGTGTCCGCGGCCGCGTGGCGGGCGGCGAGCCGCGCAAGCCCCGCACGGTCGCTGCGCCATTGGCGCATGATCGCCTGTGCCGCGTAGACCTTCCAGAGGTAGTTGGAGGAGTCGTCACCGAAGGCCGACAGCTGCCGCCAGGCCGCAGCGTGCCGGGTCGGGGTCGAGTCGAAGTAGAGCTTCGCGTAGGAGAGGCCGTCCTCGCGCACGACGGCGGCGATCGTGCCGTCCGAGCGGCCGCTGTAGGCGCGCAGGACGCTCTCCAGGTTGCCCTGGCCCATGTGGTAGCTGGCGATCGCGAGGTCGGTGCGCCCGAAGCGCCGCCGCGCCGCCGCCAGGTAGCGGCCGGTGGCCTGCAGCGAGGCGCGCGGATCGAAGCGCTGGTCGAGCGCGGCCCGGCGGCGGACCAGCGCCTGCACGCGCGCGCTGTCGCCGGCGTCCGTCGCACGCTGGATGCGGCCCGAGATGCGCCGCGCGGCGGCGACATCGACGTGCATGCCGAGCAGCCCGCTGCCGGTCTGGGCGAGGATCTGGGTGAGCCCGACCGCGCCGTCGAGGCCAGCCGGCGTGACGGCGTCCGTGCGGCCCGCGCTCTCCAGCAGGACCAGGCCCTCGAGCGTCGCGGGCGGGACCCGGGCGGCGCGCGCCGCCGTGTTCACCAGCCCGCGGAAGCGGGCCGTACGCGCTGCGCTCGCATCGACGCCCCCGGGCGACAGCGCGAAGATCCCGTGGCTGGTCCCGCGCGCGGCGCGCGCGACGAGCCCGGCTTCCGCACGCGGGCTCCAGGCGAACGGGTCCCGGACGCGCCCCGAGGGCAGTACGGCGGCGCCATGCGCGGGGTGCGCCGCGGACTGCCGGGAGGGGGCGCCGCGCGCGAGCATGGCCCCCAGGCCCGCCACCGCCAGGACGATCGCAGCCACGGGCAGCACGGAGCGCGGAAGCGGGCGTGAGGTGCGCGACACGGCACCGCAGGCTGGCAGATGCAAGCGCGCGTGCGACGCGGCGAGCGTGGGTACGCCATCCACATGAACCTCCGACGACGCAAGAGCAAGCCGAAGCAGGCCGCCGACCTGCTGTCCTCGTACCTGAAGCTCAAGGCCGTCTCGAAGACCGCCAAGGGCGCCAAGAAGGCCGCCAAGGGAACCGCCGTCTACCAGGTCGCCAAGCGCACGCCGGTCGTCAAGCGCATCCCGATCGTGCTGGGCGCCGCCGCCGCCGCGATCGCCGCCGTGAAGCTGCTCGGCGGCAAGGGCGACGACAGCGCCCCCGCAGGCGCCTGAGCTTCGTCGCACTGCGGTTCGTCTCCACGATGCACCGGCCGCTGGAGTTTCGGGCCGTTCGCCTCGGGTAACTCGCACCCCTGGTGATCGCGCGTCGGGGACGCGCCCGACGGGGAGGACCAGACGTGCGGACGAGAGCACTCGGAACAGCTTTGGCGGCGGTCGCCGCCGGCCTGATCATCGCTCCGGGGGCGCTCGCAGCGCCGTCGGGCCTGAGTGCGCTGCGCCTGCAGGGCGCGACGCGGACCGGCACGCTGCAGCGCGCGAACCTCCCCGTCACGCTCAGCCTCAAGCCGCGTCACGCCGCCGGTCTGAAGGCGGCCGCCGCTCGCGGCGCCGGCCTGAAGCCCGCCGCTTTCAACCGCCGCTTCGCGCCCGCGAACGCGACGGTAGCGCTCGTTCGCGCCTGGGCGCGCTCCCACGCGCTGCGCGTCGCGTCCGTGTCGTCGAACCGGCTGCTGGTCCGCGTGACGGGCTCCGCGAGCCGCGTCTCGCGGGCGTTCGGCACGCGCCTGCGGACGTACCGCGCCGGCTCCACGCGCTTCTTCGCGCCCGGCCGGCGGGCATCGCTGCCGCGGCGGATCGGCACACGCACGAACGCGGTGCTCGGCCTGTCGAGCCTCGGTCGCGCCGAACCCGGCCAGCTGCCACTGCCCAGCCAGGTCGGCACGCCGTCGACGTACGGTCCGAAGGAGCTCGCGGCGCTCTACAACGCTCCGGCGTCGGCCACCGGCGCCGGTCAGCACGTCGCGGTCATCGCCGAAGGCGACCTCACGCAGCCGCGCAAGGACCTCGTGACCTTCGAGGACGAGTTCGGCCTGCCGCACGTCACGTGGAACCAGATCCAGGTCGGCGCGCCGTCGAGCGACACCTCCGGGTCGGACGAATGGGATCTCGACACCCAGTACTCGACCGGCATGGCCCCCGACGTCTCTCAGCTCGATGTCTACGACGGCGCCTCGCTGTCCAACGACGACATCCTGGCCACGATCAACCGCTGGGTCACCGACGATGGGAGCCGCCAGGGCAGCTTCTCGGCCGGCGAGTGCGAGGTGCTCGCGTTTGCGACCGGCTTCACCGACGCACTCGATGTCGTGCTCGAGCAGGCCGCCGCGCAGGGGCAGACCCTGTTCCTCTCGAGCGGCGACAGCGGCACCTTCTGCACCGCGGTCGTCGGCGTCAACGGCGTCCCGGCCGGCGTCCCGAGCGTCGAGTACCCGGCGGCGAGCCCGAACGCGATCGGCGTCGGCGGCACGACGGTGCTCGGCCCCGGCCCGAGCGAGATCGCGTGGTACGCCGGCGGCGGCGGGTCGAGCGACGTCGAGCCCACTCCGTCGTGGCAGCAGAACGCCGGGGGCTCGTTCCTCGGCGTCCAGCGCGGCGTTCCGGACGTCGCCCTCGACGCCGACCCGACCTCGGGCTACGAGGTGATCGTCAACGGCCAGCAGGAGATCATCGGCGGTACGAGCGCGAGCGCTCCGGCCTGGCAGGGCATCTGGGCCCGGACCCAGGGCGCCAAGGGCGGGGGCCTCGGCTTCGCCGGCCCGGTGATCTACGCGACGGAGCCCGCGAGCGCGTTCCACGACATCGTGGTCGGCGTCAACGGCGTGCCGGCGACGCCGGGATGGGACTACACCACGGGTCGCGGCACGCCCGACATCAGCGCGTTCGTCGCGGGGGGCTAGCCGGCGGCGTCGCCCGGGGCCGAGATCACTGCAGCGTGCGGGATCGCTGGGCGACGCCG
Organism: Solirubrobacteraceae bacterium; assembly: GCA_034664425.1. Taxonomy (GTDB): domain Bacteria; phylum Actinomycetota; class Thermoleophilia; order Solirubrobacterales; family Solirubrobacteraceae; genus DATBDM01. The sequence continues at coordinate 1,596 of JAXDHR010000124.1, read as the reverse complement.
TCCGCGGCGTCGCCTAGGGTTCTCGCTTCGATGATGCCGACAGCCACGCTCACCGAGCACCGCACGCTGCTCGCGCACCATCCCGTGGGCGCCTCGACCGGCTACCTGCACGCCGATCGGGGCGACTGGCAGCGGCTGGTGGAGCAAGCGTGCGAGGTCTCGCCGTTCGCGGCCGAGCTCGCCGCGCTGTCGGAGGTCGAGCTGCCCGCCCTCGTGGAGCACCTGGCGGCCGAGGACTGCCTCCCCTTCCACTACGTCAGCGTCCATGCGCCGTCCAAGGGCCGCGTCATGCCCGAGTCGGAGCTCGTGGCACTGCTCGCGGGGCTGCCGTGCGAGGTCGACGCGATCGTCGTCCATCCCGACGTGATCGAGGACCCGGCGCGCTACCGGCGCCTCGGCCGCCGGCTCGTGCTCGAGAACATGGACGCGCGCAAGCCCGCCGGCCGCACCGCGGGCGAGCTCGCGCCCCTGCTCGCCCTGCTGCCGGAAGCCGGCCTGTGCCTGGACGTCGCGCATGCGCTCGACGTCGACCCGTCGCTGCGCGAGGGCCATCTGCTGCTCGACCGCTTCGCGCCGCGCCTGCGCCACGTGCACGTCTCCTCGCTCGACGCCGCCGGCCACCACGTACCGCTGCGACCGGCGGACGAAGTCGCCTTCACGCCGCTGTTGCGCCGCTGCCGCGACGTGCCATGGATCCTCGAGGCACCCCTGGCCCGCTGACCATCTAGGGTCTCGCGGCGATGGCCGCCGCGGCGACCCCGATCGAGCTGCTCGCCGCGCACGGCGCCGACGGCTTTCCGCACCTGCTTGCGGCGCGCGAGCGGACCGATGCCGCCCTCGCGGATCTGCGCCACCGCCTCGCCGGCCTCGAGCGCGACTCCGATGCCGCCGTCGTCCTGTTCGGCTCCTGGGGCCGGCGCGAGCTGACCGAGCACTCCGACGACGACTGGCTGCTGCTCGTCGACGGTGCGCCGCGCGCTGCTCCCGCGCCAGGGCTGGACGCGCTTCGTGAGCGGCTCGGAGGCGGCGCGCGGGAGCCCGGCGAAGGGCGCATCTTCGGCGTCACCGGCTTCGGGGACGACCTTGTCGACCACATCGGCCTCGCCGAGGACGACAACCGCAACCTGACCCAGCGGATGCTGCTGATGCTCGAGTCGGTGCCGATCCTCGGCGAGGACGCCTACGCCTCGTGCTGGACGCGGGTGCTCGACCGCTACCTGGCCGAGGAGCGCGTCGCGCGGCGGCCTCCGCGCTTCTTCCTCAATGACGTGATCCGCTACTGGCGGACGATCACGGTGGACTTCGCGGGCAAGCAGCGCGACTCCGACGAGAAGTGGGCGCTGCGCAACGCGAAGCTGCGGACGTCTCGCAAGGTGCTCTTCGCCGGCGGCCTGATACCGATCCTGCGCTGCCACAGCCTGCCGCGCGAGGCCGTGCGTCCGTTCCTGATCGAGCAGCTCTCGCGCCCGGCGACCGACCGGCTCGCCGACGCCTTCCTCGCCACGGGCCTGCCCGACGCCGGCGTGCGCTGCTTGAGCGCCTACGACCGCTGGCTCGGGCTGCTCGGCGACGCGGGCGTGGGGGGGGGGGGGGGGG
>JAXDHR010000123.1:0-26954 GCA_034664425.1 Solirubrobacteraceae bacterium | reverse complement strand
AGCGGACGTGGCCGGGGGTGTCGGCGATGATGAAGGAGCGGTGGGGGGTGGCGAAGAAGCGGTAGGCGACGTCGATCGTGATGCCCTGCTCGCGCTCGGCCCGCAGGCCGTCGGTGACGTTGGCGAGATCGGTCTCCGCGGCCGGCATCTGATCGGCCATCAGCGCCTTCGCGTCGTAGAGCAGCCGGCCGATCAGCGTGCTCTTGCCGTCGTCCACCGACCCGGCCGTGGCCAGGCGCAGCAGCTCGGCGGGGCGTCCGTTCGTCTCGGTCACGCCGGGCATCCTGGCAGACCCGCGCGCCGTTTCGAGGTGCTCGGGCGGCTCGTCGAGCGGCGCCTGCCGGGCGCGCTCGTGCCCGAGGCCTACGGCGGGCCGGACTGGGCGCCGCCGATCAGCCGAGCATGGGCGGGTTTACGGCGTCGACGAAGAGGTCGACCTGCAGTTCGGCGTCCGCGCCGGCCGCGGAGTAGGCCGACAGGTCGGCGACGCCTGACTCGACGAGCACGTCCTCGCACAGCAGCGCACGGCCGGTCAGCTTGCGGCTCGGCGACGTCAGGACCCGGTACGCCGCGTCGGCGTAGAGGTCGGGCGTGCGCGCGCGGCGCATCGCCTCCTCGCCGCCGAGGAGGTTCTGGACCGCCGCCGTCGCGATCAGCGTGCGCGGCCACAGCGCGTTGGACGCGATGCCCTCCTCGCGCAGCTGCTCGGCGAGGCCCAGAGCGCACAGCGTCATCGCGTACTTGGCCATCGCGTAGGCGGTGAACGGCGCCAGCCAGCGTGGCTCGAGGCTGATCGGCGGCGAGAGCGTGAGGATGTGCGGGTTCTGGCCCTTGCGCAGATGCGGGACACATGCGCGCGAGACCGCGTAGGTCCCGCGCACGTTGATGTCGTGCATCAGGTCGAAGCGCTTGAGGTCGACGTCGTCGACGCTGCCGAGGTTGATCGCGCTCGCGTTGTTGACGCACAGGTCGATGCCGCCGAAGCGCTCGACCGCCTGCGCGACCGCGCGCTCGACCTGCTCGCCGTCGCGGATGTCGCCGACGATCGGCAGCGCCTGGCCCCCGGCGGCCTCGATCTGCTCGGCGGCCGTGTAGATCGTCCCCTCGAGCTTCGGATGCGGGTCGGCGGTCTTGGCGATCAGCGCGACGTTGCCACCGTCGCGCGCGACGGTGAGCGCGATCGCGAGGCCGATGCCCCGGCTCGCGCCGGAGATGAACAGCGTCTTCCCGGCGAGCGTGGTCATCGCCGGCAGGCTATTCGTCGGATGCAGCGGCGGCCTGCGCCAGGATCCGCTCGCGCAGCGCGTCGCCGCGTCCGGCGGCGACGGCCCGCGCCGCGCGCTGCTCGTCGAGCTCGACCCCACGGCTGGCGGCGAGCTCGCGCAGCGCGTCGCGCTCCTCGCTCTCGCGCCCGGCCCGGAGGAAGAGCCAGCCGAACAGGGCGATGGTCAGGATCGAGCCCTCGATCATCATGATCGCCCCGGCCGCCACCTGGTCGTTGAGCGGTGTGACGTGCCACTTGCGCTCGCCGCCCGCGTAGCGCGGGTAGAGGACCGTGCCCGACCACAGCAGGATGTTCGCGAGCACCGACTCGATCAGCCGCACGAGCACGATGTAGCCGAGCCGGGCGAGATTGCCGAACCAGGCGGGCTTCGGCAGCGGACCGAGCAGCGCCATCCACATCGCCACGCCGCAGGTCAGGAACAGCAGGTGCTGCAGCGCGTGCACCCAGTCGTCGGCGACCGCCCGCTGGTACAGCGCCGGCAAATGCCAGACGTAGAAGTCGATCGCCCACAGCGGCAGTGCCACCGCCGGGTGGCCGAGCGCGCGCAGCCAGCGCAGCTCGCGCACGCGCAGCAGCGGCGCCAGCAGCGGGCCGGTGAGTCCGAGCACGAGCAGCAGAGCCCCGAGGTCGGCGATCAGCAGGTGCTCGACCATGTGCACGGCGAACAGCTCGTCGCTGATGATCGCGACCGGCGAGCTGAGGGTGACCGCGATCAGCGCCAGGCCGCCGTACCAGCACCGCTGCCGCCAGCCCGGCACGGGCGCGTCGCGCTCGGACAGCGTGCGGGCGCGCCGCCAGTAGGCCCACGCCGCGACGGCGGGTCCGGCGAGCTGCAGCGGCGCGATCTCGACGGCCGGCATGCCGTCAGCGTACGCGCCGCTACCCGAAGTCGGGGAGGATCAGCGCGCCGTCCTCGTCGAGCCTGAAGCCGGGGTTGTGGGCGATCTCCCAGACGTGGCCGTCGTGGTCGCGGAAGACGCCCGCGTAGCCGCCGTAGAACGTCGTCGACGGCGGCCGGGTCACGGTCGCGCCGGCCGCCTCGGCGGCAGCGACGACTGCGTCGACCTCGGCCGCCGAGCGCACGTTGTGTGCGAGCGCGACGCCGCCGAAGCGGCCGCCGTCGTCCTCGATCCCCGAGTCCTCCGCGAGCTTGTCGCGTCCCCACAGCACGACCGCCAGCGGGCCGGCCTGGAAGAACACGGTCTCCTGCACCTCCTGGCCCTGCCAGCCGAGGGCGGCGTAGAAGGCCTTCGCGCGCCCGAGGTCCTCGACTCCGAGCGTGACCAGGCTGACCCGCTGCTGCATTCGCTCAGGCTACCGCCGCCTCGCCGCCGCGCTCGGTGATGCGTCCGTGGTCGATGACCACGAGCTCGTCGGCGCGCGCGACCGTCGAGAGCCGGTGGGCGATGATCAGCGACGTGCGCCCGGCGAGCAGGCGGTCGAGCGCGCGCTCGATCAGCAGCTCCGTCGGGCGGTCGATGTTCGAGGTCGCCTCGTCGAGGATCAGGATGCGCGGGTCGGCGAGCAGCGCGCGGGCGATCGAGATGAGCTGGCGCTCGCCCGCCGACAGGCCCGAGCCGCCCTCGTGGACCGGGTGGTCGAGGCCCTCGGCGAAGCGCCGCGCGAGCCGGTCCAGGCCCAGCATCGCGGCCGTCTCGCGCACGTCCTCGTCGCTCGCCTCGGGCCGGGCGAAGCGGATGTTGTCGGCGATCGTCCCCGTGAACAGGAACGGGTCCTGCAGGACGACGCCGAGCTGGCGCCGGTAGCGATGCAGGTCGTACTCGCGCAGGTCGACGCCGTCGACGCGCACCGCCCCCTCGGTCGGGTCGTAGAAGCGCGCCAGCAGCTTGGCCAGGGTCGACTTGCCGCCGCCGGACTCGCCGATCAGCGCCGTGCAGGTCCCCGCCGCGATGACGAGGTCGATGCCGTGCACGACCTCGTTGGACCCGTAGGCGAAGCGCACGCCGTCGAAGGCGATCTCGCCCTCGAGCCGGCCGGGATCGCGCGCGCCGGGCGGGGACTCGATGTCGGGCTCGGCGTCGAGCACTGCGCTGATCTTCACCATCGCCGCGCTCGCCGACTGCAACTGCCCGTAGACGTCGGAGAGCTCCTGCAGCGGCTGGAAGACGAGCCCGAGCAGGAAGTAGGCGGCGGCGAGCGTGCCGATCTGCGTGGTCGGCAGCAGGCCCGAGCCGAGCGCGAGCACCGCGATCGTCGCGATCACGCCGAGGAACTCGATCGACGGGAAGAACAGCGAGGAGATCCGCTGCGCCACGAAGTTCGCGGCGCGGTTGTCGTCGTTGAGCGCGTCGAAGCGGCCGCCGAAGCCGCGCTCGCGGCGGAACGACTGCACGATCGCCATCCCCGCGACGGACTCCGCGAGATGCGCGGTCACCGCCCCGATGCGGTTGCGGACCTCGAGCTGGGCGACCGACGAGCGGCGCTGGAACCAGCGGGTGAGCACGATCGCCGGCGGCAGCACCACGAGCGAGATCAATCCGAGGCGCCAGTCGTTGATGAACAGCGCCGTGATCGCGGCAGGCAGCAGCACGGCGTTGGTCACGAGCGTCGGCAGACCCTGCGAGAGCACGTCGGAGATCGCGTCCACGTCGGAGGTCAGCCGCGCGATGATCCAGCCCGCGCGCTGCTCGGAGAAGTAGCGCAGCGAAAGCGAGGTGAGGTGATCGAAGAGCTCGCGGCGGAGGCCGAGGACGAGCTCCTGGCCGAGCTGGGCGAGCCCGCGGATGACGATGCCCATCAGCACGAAGCCGACCACGGCCGCGGCCGCGTAGGCCGCGACGCTCCAGCGCAGCACGGTCTCGTCGCTCTTGACGATGCCGTCGTTGATCGCCAGGCGCACGAGCAGCCATGAGCCGCTCTGGGCGAACGCCTCGCCGACCGCGCAGAGCCCGAGCACGGCCAGCCAGCCGCGGCGGCGGCGGGCATGCTGGCGCAGGCGGCGCAGGCCGCTGGGCGCCTCAGAGGACAGGAGTCTCCTCTCCGAAGAGCGCGCTGAACGCCCCGCCGCGCTCCAGGAGCTCGGCCGGATCGCCGGTTTCCGCGACGCGGCCCTCGTCGAGGACGGCGACGCGCTCGGCGAGGGCGAGCGTCGACAGGCGTTGCGTCGCGACCAGCACCGGGCGGCCGGCGAGCGCGCCCCGCAGGCGCTCGACGATGCCCTCCTCCGTCGTCGTGTCGACGGCCGACAGCGGGTCGTCGAGCACGAGCACGCGTGCGTCGCTGAGCAGCGCGCGGGCGAGCGCGACGCGCTGGCGCTGACCACCCGAGAGGTTCACGCCGCGCTCGCCGATGAGGGTGTCGAAGCCGTCCGGCAGGTCGTCGAGGAACCCGGTCACGCCCGCGAGCGCGCAGGCGGCGTCGATGTCGGCCTGCGACGCGTCCAGGCGGCCGACGAGCAGGTTCTCGCGCAGCGTGTCGGAGAACAGCACGGGCCGCTGCGTGACCACCGCGACCGCGCCGCGGGCGTCCTCGAGCGCGACGTCGGTCAGGGCGACGCCGCCGAGCTCGACCACGCCGGCATCCGGGTCGTAGAAGCGCGGCAGCAGTTGCAGGAGAGTGGACTTGCCGCTGCCCGTGGCCCCGCAGACGGCGAGGATCTCGCCGGGCGCGACGTCGAGGTCGACGCCCGCGAGCACCTCGCTGCCGCCCGGGTAGGCGAAGTGCACGCCGCGCAGCGAGACACCGAGCCCGCGACCGGCCGGGAGCGTGTGCGGCCGCTCGGGGTCGGGCAGGCAGGGAACGCCTTCGATCCAGGCGAAGGCGCGGCCGGCCGAGGCGGTCGCGCGCTGGGCCAGATTGAGGATCCAGCCCATCGACTCGAGCGGCCATACGAGCTGCAGCAGCAGCTGGATGAACAGGGCGAACTCGCCATAGGACAGCGTGCCGCGGATCACCTGCTCGCCACCCAGGCCGAGCACGATCGCGACCGAGAGCGACGGCAGGAAGAACAGGCCCGGCAGGTGGTGGGACTCCACTTGCGCCTGGCGCAGGACCGCCTCGCGGACGGTGCCCGCGCGCTCCGCGAAGCGTGCCTGGATGTCGCCCTCGCGGCCGAACGCCTGCACCATCTCGATGCCGACGACCGCCTCGTCGGCGGACTCGGTGACGTCGCCCTTGCGGGATTGCACCTCGCGCGAGATCGGCGTGACCAGGCGGCCGAAGTGCCAGGCGACGAGGCCGATCAGCGGCAGCGGGATGGCGCTGAGCAGTGCGAGCTTCGGGTCGGCGAGTCCGAGCACGATGCCGGCCCCGACGATCATCATCACGCTCTGGGCGCCCTGCACCAGGCCCCAGCCGACGAAGTAGCGGATCGGGTAGAGGTCGTTGGTGGCGCGCGAGACGACCTGACCCGTGGCGTGATGGTCGTAGAAGCCGCGCGGGAAGCGCAGGTAGGCGCGGAAGAGCAGCTCGCGCATGCGCGCCTCGACCCGCACGCCGACGCGGGCCGTCGCATAGCGGCGCTCGAAGTTGACGAACGCCCGCACGATCGCGAGGCCGGCGATCGCCGCCAGCAGCGGCGCGAGCGGCTCGTCGTGATGGACGATCGAGCGGTCGATCGCGCGTGCGACGAGCAGCGGGATCGCGATCGACAGCAGCGTGTAGACGAACGCCAGCCCGAGCCCGAGCGAGCTCAGACGCCACTGCTCGCGACCGACGTGCGCGAGCCGCGCGATCGTGTCGCGCACGCCCAGGTCGGGCGGAGCGAAGCGGCTAGTCGCGGACGTCCCCATCCCATCAACCATGGCACGCCCCGCGGTTCGAACCCGCAAGACCGCGCGTCAGGGTGCGCGGCGACCCGTCGTGCAGCGCCGCGCGTCAGGGACGGACGACGCGCGCGATCAGACGCGCGAGCAGCAGCCAGACGAGCGCGGCCACGCCCCAGTTGACCGCCAGCTCGACCTTGTGGTGCTTGAGGGAGAAGAGCCCGTTGAACGGGCCGGCGAGCCAGTCGGCCGCGTCGCGCACGGCCTGGACGAGCCCGTTGTGGCGGTTGGCGCCGAGCAGGACGAGCAGGATCGCGACGACCAGGATCAGCGCCACGAGCGCACCGATCAGGTCGATGGCGCGCGCGAGGCCAAGGCGCGCGGATCCGGCGGCGATGCGGCGGCGTCCCGTGGCGGTCGTGCTCATCGTCACGCGGGTACCCGGCCGGGGGCACGATGATGCCGGTCGCCGAGCGGCTCGCGCACGGCCGTCCGTACGGGTGCGGCGAGCACTTCAGCCCGAGCAGCTCCACGAGCCGCTCGCGAGCGAGATCCGCCGCCTCCGCGCGCACCCGGCCGGCGCCTACGCGGTGCGGCGCTACGAGCGCCGTCGGGGCAGCCGTTCACCATGAAGGTGTGACGCAGGACCTTTCCCAGCGGATCGGCGAGCTGAGCGCCGAGGTGCGCCGCCTCAACGACCTCTACTACCGCACGGGCGACAGCCCGCTGCCCGACGCCGACTACGACGCGCTCAAGGACGAGCTGGCCGCGCTCGTCGCCGAGCACCCCGAGCTCGAGCCCGCCGACAGCCCGCTCGGCAAGGTCAACGCGCCGGCCCAGCTGACGGGACCGACGGTTCGCCATGCGCGGCCGATGCTCTCGCTCGCGAAGGCGACCGGCGAGGAGCAGATCCGCACGTTCTGCGAGCGCTTCCCCGGCCAGGTGTTCCGCGTCTCGGAGAAGCTCGACGGGCTGTCGCTGAGCCTCGTCTACGAGGACGGGGCGCTGGACTACGTCGCCACGCGCGGCACCGGGGCGCTCGGCGAGCTCGTCACCGAGAAGGCGCGCTGGGTGATCCCCGACATGCCCGCCGTGATCGACGCGCCCGGCCGCGTCGAGGTGCGCGGCGAGGCCGTGATGCTGCGCTCCACCTGGAGCGCATACAACGCGGCGCACCCCGACAAGCCGCTGACCAACCCGCGCTCGGGCGCGGCGGGGACGCTGATGCAGAAGGACCCCGAGGCCGCCGCCGAGTCCGGGCGGCTGCTGCGCTTCTTCGCGTTCGGCGCCGACCGCCGGGGCGCGGCTGTCGATCTCGCCGGCCTGCCGTTCGAGGCCGCAGCGCAGGCGGTCTGCGAGGACGCCGACACGGTGCTGGAGGCGATCCACGCGATCGGCGACCGCCGCGACGGGCTCGACTACGACATCGACGGCGCGGTCGTACGGCTGCACGAGCCGGCGGCGTTCGACGCGGCGGGCTTCAACAGCGCCGAGCCGCGCGGCGCGATCGCCTTCAAGTACCCGCCGGAGGAGAAGCTGACGAAGCTGCTCGCGGTCGAGTGGCCCGTCGGGAAGATCGGCCGCGTCCCGCCGCGCGCCCGCGTCGAGCCGGTGTTCGTCGGCGGTGTCACCGTCGAGAACATCACGCTGCACAACCCGCGCCTGATCCGCGAGCGCGATCTGCGCATCGGCGACACGGTCGCCGTCGTCAGGCGCGGCGACGTGATCCCGTTCGCCGGCCGCTCGATCCCCGAGGACCGCGACGGATCCGAGCAGGAGATCGTGCCGCCGGAGCGCTGCCCCTCGTGCGGATCCGAGCTCGAGATCCGCGGGACGGGGGAGGAGCGCTGGTGCCTGAACCTCCAGTGCCCGGCCCAGGCGACGCGGCGCCTGATGCACTGGGCCTCGCGCCACGCGGCCGACATGGAGGGCGTCGGCGACGTCTGGATCGAGAAGCTCGCCGACGACGGTGTGCTCAAGCGGCGCAGCGACTTCTACGCGCTGACCGCCGAGCAACTGCTCGGCTACGAGCGGATGGGCGAGGTCAGCGCGGCCAGGATGATCGACTCGATCGAGTCCTCCAAGCGCCTGGGGCTGCGCCGCGCGCTGATCGGGCTGGCGATCCCGATGGCGTCCGAGGGCACCGCGAAGCGGCTCTGTCTGGCCGGCTACGAGCGCATCGAGGACGTTGCGGAGGCCTCGGCCGAGGCGCTCGTGGCGATCCGCGACATCGGTCCCAAGGTGGCCGAGAGCCTCGTCGCCTTCTTCGCGCGGCCGGAGACCTCCGAGGAGATCGAGGCACTGCGAGGCTTCGGCGTGGACCTCGACGTGCACGACGAGGACCGCCCCCTCGACGTCGCCACGGCCGGCGATTCGCCGCTGAAGGGCGCGACCGTGGTCATCACCGGCGCCTTCACCGACCCGCGCACGGGGGCGAAGATCAGCCGCCCCGACGTCACGCGACTCGTCGAGCAGGCCGCGGCGACCGCCGCCTCGTCCGTGTCGGCCAACACCGACTTCCTGCTGGCGGGCGCCGACGTCGGGGCCTCGAAGACGGCGAAGGCCGACAAGCTCGGCGTCGCCGTCGTCGACCAGGAGCAGCTGTGGCGCTGGCTGGCGGACGCCGGGGTCGCCTAGCGCGTCTGCAGCACCGAGAGGGTGTTCCCGGCGGGACCTTGAACCAAGCCGCTGAAGGACTGGGTGGTGGCGACGATGTCCATGGTGGTGCAGACCCGCTCGAGGCCCGCGACTCATCGCTCAGAGGCCGAACTGCGGGCGGGGCCCACGAGCATGACCACGAAGACCGCGAGCAGCGCGACGACCTGGCCCGCCGCGGCGAGTGCGGTGCCGATCGGGATCGTGAGCAGGGCGACGACCGCAGCGAGCGCGCGCTCGCGGTCGCCGCCGAGAGCCAGCGTGCGGCGGAAGAGCGCCTCGCCGGCGAGGAACACGGCGGCGCCGCCGCCGAGCGCGAACGCCCACGGGCGGTCGAGCGCAGCGAGCGGATGTCCCGTCGCGTGCTTCAAGGCCGCCGCGATCAGCACGACGCCGAGCAGGATCGGCAGGTGCCAGTAGCCGAAGCCCTCGAGCGCCAGCCACGGGCGCCGCGCCGCCGGCGCTGCCTCCAGCGCTCGCTCGGCGGCCGCGCCGTCGCCGCCGAAGTACGACCACCACAGCGCGGCGGTGAGCGCCAGCCCGAGCACGGCGCCCAGCACGAGCGCGGCGTCGACCGGCAGCCCCGCGGCGCCGATCCCGACCGCGACCACGGATTCGCCGATGGCGACGATCACGACCAGTCCGTGGCGCTCGACGAAGTGGGCGGCGGCGATCACGAAGCCCGAGTCGTCGATCAGCTTCGGCGAGATCCACTCGAGCACGAAGGCGACGGTCCACAGCACGGCCTGCGGCGTGCCGCCGGCGATTCCGCCCGTCAGCACGAGCAGGGCAGTGAACAGGTTGAACGGCGCAAGGCCGCGCACCGCCTGCACGACCGTGACGTGCGAGGAGCGCGCGAACAGCCCCATGTGGATCAGCACGACGGCGAGGTAGGCCATCCCGAAGGTCGCGCCGCTCCCCGTGAACGCGCCCGGCACCGAGAGCGCCACGACCAGCAGCGCCGCCATCGCGGCGAGCAGCCACAGCCGCCGGCCGACCCGGTCGAGCGCGACCGCGTTGGTCAGCCACGCGTAGCCGCCGTACATCCAGAAGATCAGCCCGAGCAGGACCGCCACCCGGGACAGGCCCGTCCAGGTCGGCGCATGCGCGAACACGCTCGTGAGCTGCGTGATCGTGAACACGAAGACGAGATCGAAGAACAGCTCGAGCGTCGTGACGCTCGAGCGCTCGGCGGGCGGGGAGCTCATCGGCGCTGACGCTACCGGTGGGCACGCGCGCTGCCCGGCCTCAGGCGACGAGCTCGTCGGGCACGACCGTCACCGTCCGGTCGGCGCCGTCGCGCAGTACGCGCGCGGCGAGCGGACGGCCGATGCGCTCGTCGACCATCAGCCGCTGCAGGTCGGTGGCGTCCTCGAGCGCGACCCCGTCGAGCGCCACGAGCACGTCGCCCGAGCGCAGGCCACCGCGCTCGGCGGCGCTGCCTTCGACGACCTGCACGACCGCGACCCCCCGCGGGCGCCCGAGCCGCGCGGCGACGGCGGGCGCGAGCGGCCGCGGCGCGACGGCGACGCCGAGCTGGGCGCGCCGGACGCGCCCGTCGCGCATCAACGCGGCCACGATCGCGCGTGTGGCCTCGTTGATCGGCACGGCGAGCCCGAGCCCGATGCCCGCCAGCGCGGTGTTGATGCCGACCACGTGGCCCGTGCCGTCGACGAGCGCGCCGCCCGAGTTGCCGGGGTTGAGCGCCGCGTCGGTCTGGATCACGTTCTCGACGAGCCGTCGCGGCCCGCCGCGCGCGCCGACGGGCAGCGAGCGCCCGAGGCCGGAGACGACTCCGGCCGTGACCGAGCTGGCGAAGCCCTGCGGATTGCCGATCGCGACGACGAGCTGGCCGACTCGCAGGTCCTCGGCATGCCCGAGCGGGGCGGGATCGAGGGAGCCGGCCTCGGCGCGCAGCACGGCGAGGTCCGACAGCGGGTCGGCGCCGACGATCTCCACGGCCGTCTCGCGCCCGTCGCCGAACGTCGCCGTCCCGCGGCGGGCGCGCTCGATCACGTGGGCGGAGGTGAGCAGGAAGCCGTCCGGCGCGATCACGACGCCGCTGCCGGCGCCGATGCCGTCGCCGCGGCGGGTGCGATGGCGGACCTGGAGGTTGGCGACGCTGGGCGAGATGGCCTCGGCCACGCCCACCACGGTCCGGGAGTACGCGTCGAGCGCTGACATGGCTATGATCGTATCGCACCGTTTCGACTCAAACATTTGGAGACTGCAATGTCCGCACCCGATCCCCGCCGCGTCGCGGACGACGCGATCAGCGTCGCGGCGCACCTGGAGGGCGAGCTCGAGGAGGCGCTCGCCGAGCATCGCCTGACCCGTGCCAGCTTCCTCGTGCTCGACGCGCTCGAGCAGGCACCCGACCACGCGCTCAGCCAGCGCGAGCTGGTCGCTCAGGTCCGGCGGACGTCCGGCACGCTGTCGGTCCGGCTCGGCCGGCTCGAGCGCGCGAAGGTCATCGCCCGGGAGCCTGACGCGGAGAACCGCCGGCGCGTCACGGTGACGCTGACCGAGCGCGGCGCCGCGCTCGTCCGCGCCGCCCGCCCGGCCTACGAGGCGCGCGCCGCGCGGCTCGTCGGCGCGCTCGGCGACGGGACGCCGGCGCTGGCCGGCCAGCTCGCGGCCTGGCTCGCCTTCTTCGAGCCCGACGAGCGCGTGACGCCCCGGCTGGGCGTCGCCGTCGCGCCGTCCGCCGTGGCCGCGCGCATGCGCCGGGCGGTCGGGCTCGCCGACGAGCCGGGCGTGCTCGTCGTCGGAGTCAGGCCCGACAGCCCGGCCGCCGCGGCCGGCGTGCTGCGCGGCGACCTCGTGACGCAGGCCGCGGGCGCGGGCGTGCACTCCGTCGGCGACCTCGACCGCGCGGTCCGGGCGGCGGACGGACGCCTCGCGCTCGCGGTCCTGCGCGGCGCCGAGCCGCGCGAGATCGACGTGGACCTCGGAGCGTAGAAGCGGTTTGAGAAGTCTGTCGGACGAGTGGAGCGGGTGCCCGGATCCGCGAATCATGCGAGCATCGAAGCTCCGGCTCACCTGGCGCGGGGCATCGATGCCGCGAGCTCGTGGAGCAGGTTCGCGGTCCCGTCCGGGTCGAGGACCTGCGGGTCGTGCGGAGCGGCCAGCTCGCGATACGCCCATCCATTCGCGCGAGCGCGCGCGGCGATCGCGGCGATCGGATCGCCTGGAGGCGCTGCGCGACTGCAGCGGACGAACGCCGTCGGGAGGCGCTCGACTGCGCCGGTCAGTCGGATCGGCTCGGTGAGGCTGGCCAGCGGCTGCGCCCGCAGTCGTTGGATGTAGCGAATCCGGTCATGTTCGTCGATCCAGCCCCGGGGCGGCTCGAGTGATGAGGGCATCGGCACTCGCCCCCGCGCGTCGACGGTCGCTCGCGCCTCGGCGGCGAACCACCCCGGCAGGAGATCGAGCGCCGACTGCCCGTGGCCGGGCACGAGCGCATCGATGTAGATCAGCAGGCCTACGCGCTCGGGAACGCGGTCGGCCGCACCGGTGACCGGGACGCCTCCGTAACTGTGAGCGCACAGGACGATGTCCTCCAGGCCCTCCATCTCGAGGACGGCGACGACGTCGTCGACGTGCGTGCCGAGACCGATGTCGGGTGCAGCGAGGTGCGCGCGCTCGCCCATGCCCGTGAGCGTGGGCGTGAACAGATCATGCCCACGCCTCCGCAGCCGCCGCGCGACCGGGGTCCATTCCCACCCGCCCCCGAAGCCACCATGGACGACGACGAACGTCGACATGCCACGAGCGTCTCACACCGCGGCGCGCCTGCGGGAGCGCCGGAGACGAAACGGAGTGGTCGGCGGGACGACTTCTGAGGACCGCCGCTCAGCGCTCGAAGCGGCGCGCGAGGCGGCCGGCCGCCTCCTGCGCCTCGGCGGCCAGCCGGCGGGCGACGTCGCCCGCCGGCGCGTCGCTCGCCAGCACGTGCGCCTGCCCCGCCCAGAGGTTGACGAGATCCGGGTCGCCGCTCGCGCGCGCCGCCCTGCGCAGCGGCGAGGTGACGTGATGGATCTCGGGGTACGCGGACGGCGCATCATCGTGCTCGCGCATGAAGCGGTTGACGACGCCGCGCGCGAGCTTGCCGCTGAACGCTCGTGTCAGCGCGGTCGGTTCGGCGCGCGCGATCGCGGCGCGGTGGACCTCCGCCGTCCCGGCCTCGGGGCAGCGCAGGAACGCCGTCCCGACCTGCGCGGCGCTCGCGCCGGCGGCCAGCGCGCCCGCGACGCCGCGCCCCGTCGCGATCCCGCCCGCCGCGATCAGCGGCAGCTCCGTCGCGGCCCCGACGAGCTGCAGCAGCGCGAGCAGGCCGTACGGCTCCTCGCCGCGGTCGCAGAAGGCGGCGCGGTGGCCGCCCGCCTCGGCGCCCTGCACGACGAGGGCTTGCGCCCCGGCCGCCTCGGCGCGGGCGGCCTCGCCCGGCGTGGTGATCGTGACCCACGTCGCGCTTCCGGACGCCTGCAGCCGCGCGAGGACCTCCGGCGCGGGGCAGCCGAAGACGAACGACACGACGGGCGGCGCGAGCTCGGCCACCGCATCGAGCTTGGCGGCCCAGTCGTCGTCGTCGGAGCGCGGCGTGCCGAGCGCGACGCCGGCGTGTGCCTCCTCGCCCCGCAGGCTCTCGACGAACGCCTCGTAGGGCTCGGCGGGCGCCGACGGCGGCGCGAAGAGGTTGACGCCGAAGGCGCGCCGGCTCGTCGCCCGGAAGCGCTCGAGCTGCTCGCGCATCGCCGCGGCGGTCAGGTAGCCCGCAGCGAGGAAGCCGAGCCCGCCGGCTTCGGAGACGGCGACCGCCAGCTCGACGGTCGCCGGCCCGCCCGCGAGCGGTGCGAGCACGATCGGGAGCTCGAGGTCGGCCGGGTTCATGCCGCCGCGATCGCCGCCTCGAGCCGGTCGTCGCCGTAGTGCAGCTCGCCGCCGAGCCGCAGGGTGGGGATGCCGCGCACCCCCGCCTCCCATGCCGCATCCGTCGTCTCGCGCAGCCGCTGCTTCACCGCCGGGTCGGCGATCGCCGGGCGCACGCCGGCGGGCTCGAGGCCGGCCTCGCGAGCCGCGGCCTCGAGCACGTCCACGTCGGCGATGTCGGCGCCGCGGGCGAACTGCAGGCGCAAGACGGTGCGCGCGAACGCGGTCGCGGATCCCTGCATGTCGGCCCAGGTCAGCGCCCGCATCGCCGCGAGCCCGTTTGCCGGCCAGCGCGGCGGCCACGTGAACGGCGGCAGCCCGGCGCGCGCCGCCCGCGCCTGGAGGTCGGCGATCCGCGCGCTGCGCGCAGGAGTCGCGGACCACGAGCCCCAGCCGCGCCTGGCGAAGATCGCGCCGAGCAGGACCGGGTGCAGCTCGGGCTCGGCGCCCAGCAGCGCGGGTGCGCGCTCGACCGCGAGATACGCGTACGGCGACCCGACATCGACGTAGAGGACGGGACCCGCGCCTGTCATGAGCGGGAGGATAACTTGTCGCTCGTCAAGTTGACTGCTCCTGCCATGCTGAGCGCCGTGAACGCCGCTCGCCGCCGCTCGCACTAGTGGTCTGGGTCGCGCTCGCCGCGGTCGCGGTCGTCGCCGCGTCCTCGCTGATCGGCGCCGCCGTCTGGCGGCTCGCCGGCCTCGCCGCTCCCTCGCACGTCGCCCCGATCGCGGGGTTCGCCGTGCTGCTCGTGCTCGTCCTGCCCGCGGTCTTCCTGCCCGGCCACGCCTGGACGGGGCTTGGGCTCGGCGTCGTGCTGACGCTCGCCGCCGCTGCGGTACCGGTGGTGCGCGCGGACGTCAGGGCGGGCCTCGCCGACGGCCTCCCGGTGATGTTCGTCGCGCTCGTCGCCCTGATGCTGCCCTTCATCGTCTCGGGCCACTTCGGGATTCTCGGCATGGGCAACAACGACGACTGGACCATGCACCTGATCGTCGTGCGCTGGCTCGCCCACCACGAGATCCCCGTGCGGGAGACCGTCGTCGCCGTCGGCTACCCGGTCGGACCGCATGCGATCGCCGCCGCGCTCACGGCCGTCGGCTGGACCGCGCCGCAGGCGCTGACCGCCGTGATGGCCGCCGGGCCGATCCTCTCCGCGCGCGCGGCCCTCGCCGTCCTCCCCGGGGTCCGCCGGCCGGTCAACTGGGCGCTCGCGATCGTCGCCGGGCTCTCCTACCTCGGTGCCGCGTACTACGCCCAGGCGTCGCACAAGGAGGTGCTCGCCGCCGTCCCGATCCTCGGCTTCGCCCTCACGCTCCCCGCCGTCGCGGAGGCCGTCCGGCGAGGCGGCCGTTCGCAGGCGATCCGCGCGGCGCTCGTCCCGGCGCTGCTGATCGTCTCGGCCACGCAGATCCTCAGCGGCGGCGCCGCGCTGTGGCCGCTCGGCACCCTCGGGCTGTGGGCGGTGATCGAGCTCGCGCGCCGCCGGCGCATGCCCGCCGAGATGCGCGCGCTCGTGCGGCGCGCCGTGCCGACGGTGCTCGCCGGGATCGTGGCGACGCTGATCCTGCAGGCGCCCGAGATGCTCCGGATCGTCCACTTCCAGTCGAGCCACTTCGCCAACGAGCCCGACGGCGGCGTCGGCAACCTCGGCGGCCGGCTGCCGCCGTGGAAGGCGCTCGGCATCTGGCTGAACCCCGACTTCCGCTTCGCCACGCACCTCCCGGTCCTGACGGGGCTGTTGCTGATCGGGGCCGCGATCCTGATCGCCCTCGCCGTCGTGCGCTGGCTGCGGCGCGGACCGAGCTCGCTCGCCGCCGCGCTGATCGTGTGCTGGGTCCTGTGGATCGGCCTGTCGCTGTTCCGCAACCCGTACAACGCCGCGAAGGGGCTCGCGATGATGGCGCCGGTGATCGGCGTCGCCCTGGTCTACGGCGCGGTCGTCGCCTGGTCGCTGCGCGAGCGCCCGGCGCTGAGGATCGGCTTGCGGGCCGCGACCGCGGCCGTGATCGTCGCCGCGGCGGTCTCGAGCTTCCTCACGCTGCGCGACGGCATCGTAGGCCCCGACGCGCACGCCGCGGAGCTGCGCTCGATCGAGGCGACCGCGAAGACGGGTCCCACCGCGTTCCTCGACCAGAGCGACTACGGCGGCTGGGATCTGTTCGCCCTGCGCCCGTACCGGCCGAGCCTGCTCTACAAGGTCAACGTGCTGCCCACGCGACCCGAGACGGGCTGGCACCAGGGCATGGCGCTCGACCTCGACGGCGTGACGTCGGCGACGTTGAACCGGTTCAAGTGGATCGTCTCGCCGAACACGCCGTTCGCGAGCTTCCCGCCGCCGGGGCTGCGCGTGGTCAAGCGCACGCCGTCGTGGATCCTGTGGGAGCGCGTCGCGACCGTGCCGCCGCGCGAGACGCTGCACGCGCGCTGGCGCCCGGGCGCGGTGCTGGACTGCTCGACGGCGGCCGGCCGAGCGCTCAGCCGCCGCTCGGGGACCGCCACCGTCCGCACGCCGCCGGTGATCGAGAAGACGAGCGGATGGCACGGCTACGCCGACGACGCCGGCTCGACCGCCTCGCGGACGATCGAGCTGCCGCCCGGCCGCTGGGATCTGTCGCTGCAGTACCAGAGCCGCAATCCGATCACGGTCAGCGCCCCGGGCATGCACCGCGGCATGCCGGCCAACCTCGACCGCATGGGGTCGTTCTTCGGCGTCGGGACCGTGACCGGGGGCGGGCCGGTCCGGATCCGCGTGACCGTCGACCGGCTCGGGCTGATCGGCCGCCTGCTCGGCGCCAAGGGGCACACGCGCGCGCTCAACTCGCCCGGCTTCCACGCGCTCGGCGAGCTCGCCGCGACCAGGCACGGCGAGCGCCCGCAGAAGATCCCGCTCGCGCGCGCGTGCGGGCGCTACGTCGACTCCTACACGCTCCGCTGAACATGAGCGGACGCTCGCGCGGTTCATGGACGGTGCGGTTCACCGGGGTACCGTCGCAGCGTGCGGGCTCCGCGCTGGCTCGTCCCGACGGTCGTCGGCGCCGCCGTCCTCGGCGGGCTGAGCCTGCTGCTGCCGGGCAGCCCCGGCTATGACCAGTGGTCCTGGCTGCTGTGGGGACGGGAGATCGTCCACGCCGACCTCTCGCTCGCCGGCGGGACCTCGTGGAAGCCGCTGCCCGTCGCCCTCACGACGATCGATGCGCTGTTCGGCCGTGCCGCCCCCGCGCTGTGGCTCGCGACCGTGCGCGCGTTCGGGGTGCTCGCGCTGGTGGAGGCGTTCCGCGTGGCCCGCCGGCTGGCCGGCGGCCGCGCCGCAGGGCTCGCCGCCGCTGCCGCCGCGCTCGCCGGACTCGTGCTCACAGCGCACGCCTACGCGGTCATGGTCGGCGGCTCGGAGACCGCCGTCGTGCTGCTCTCGCTGCTCGCCATCGACCTCCACCTGGCGGGGCGCCCGCGGCTCGCGCTCGCGTCCGCGTGGGGCGCCGGGCTGGTCCGCCCGGAGCTGTGGCCGGTGCTGCTCGCCTACGGGCTCTGGCTGGCCTGGCGCGAGCCGGGCGCCCGGCCCCTCGCGGCCGCCCTCGGTGCCGCCCTCGCCGTGCTCTGGTTCGTGCCCGACTGGCTCGTGGAGGGGAACCCCTTCTACGGCGCCGCGCTCGCCCGCGTCGATACGCCGCTGACGTACGGCGGTCATCCCGATCCCATCGGCCGCGCCGTCTTCGATGTCCGCCACGAACTGCTCGCCCCGTTCGCGACCGGCGCGGCCGTCGCGCTCGCGGCCGGCCTGCTCGCCAGCGCCCGCACCCGGCGCATCGATCCGCTCGCGGTGATCGTCGTGGCCGCGCTCACCTGGATCGCGGTCGATCTGGCGCTGCTCGGAGCGGGCTACGCCGGCGCGGTCCGCTACTTCTTCGGTCCGCTGGCCGTGCTCGCGGTCGCCGGCGGCGCGGGCTGGGCCCGTCTCGGCCGGGTCGGCGGCACGTCCGGGGTGGCGGTCGTGGCGACCTTGCTCGCGGTCTGGGTCGCGCTCGACGCCCCCTCCCGGTTCGCGCACTTCGCGCGTCAGGAGGCGTTCGTGGAAACCCAGGCCGGCGCGGCCCGCACCCTTCCTGCGGCGATCGACGCCGCGGGCGGTCCGCGCCGGCTGCTCGCGTGCGGACATCCCGCGGTCCCGCTGTTCACGGGACCCATGATCGCGTGGGATCTCGGTGTGCCGCCAGCCCGTCTGGACCCACGCTCCGCACATGCGACCGTCGTCTTTCAGGAGCGCGGGCGGCCGCGCTCGCCGTTCGCGCCGGCCGGTTCGCGTGCCCGCCGCGTCGCGGCGGCCAACGCACACTGGCGCATCCTGACCGCCCGTTGCCTGCCGTCGTCGCGTACGCGCTCGTGAGCGGCCCGTCATAGTTCAGCTCGCGTGGGTGCCGTATCGTGATGACGTGGCTGCGCCGCCGCGATCGTGGCCTGGTCGCTCTGCGCCGCGCAGGCCGGACGGCGATCGCGATGCCGGCGATGTTCGCGCTCGGCGACGTCGTGATCGGCGACACGACGACGGCCGCGTTCGCGGCGTTCGGCTCCTTCGCCTCGCTGCTGCTCTTCGACCCGCCCGGGCCACGGCGCGCCCGGCTCCCGGCCCAGCTCGCGCTCGCGCTCGCCGGCGCCGTCCTGGTCTGCGTCGGCACGCTCGCGGAGCAGACGGTCGCGACCGCCGCGGTGGCCACCGCGATCGTCGCCCTCGGCATCCTGTTCTCGGGCGTCGTCAGCTCGCTGCTCGCCGGCGCGACGACCTCGCTGCTGCTCGCCTTCATCCTTTCGGTCTGCCTGCCGGGGCCGGTGTCCTCGATTCCGGACCGCCTCGCGGGCTGGGGGCTCGCGTCGGCGGCGGCACTGGTCGCCGTCGCGCTGCTGTGGCCGGCGCCGGCGCGCGATCCCGTGCGCTCGGCCGCGATCGCGGCGTGCCGCGCGCTCGGTGCCCGCCTGCGGGCCGAGGTCGCGCGCACGGTCGCGGGCGTGCGGCGGCCGGCGGACGCCGAGTACCGGGCGGCGATCGCGGAGGCCGACGACCGGGTCGCGGCGCTGCACGACGTCTTCTACGCCACGCCGTACCGGCCGACGGGGCTCAGCACAGCGGCGCGGACGGTGGTCCGGCTGGTCGACGAGTTGCAGTGGATGGAGGGCGTTCTCGCCGAGGCCGCGCCGGATCCCGGCGTGCGGCACGATCGCTCCGTCTGCGACGTGAAGCTCGCCGCAGCAGCCGTGCTCGAGCGCGGCGCGGCGCTGCTCGACGCGCCGTCGAGCTCGCCGGGCGAGCTGCGCGCGGCGCTCGACGGGCTGGACGAGCAGGTCGCGGCGCTCGAGCTCGACGCGCGGCTGAAGCTGCCGGCGCGGGCTGCGCCGGGCGACATCGCCGTCGCCGAGTCGATGGGTGCGGTGCTCTCCGCGATCGACCCGAGCTTCCGCGCGCAGGAGCTCAGCTTCGTCGTCGCGGCGATCGGCCGCAATATCGACCTCGCCGCCGCTGCCGAGCGGCGATCATGGCCAGCGCAGCTGCTGGGCCGCGCCCCCGCCGACGTGCGCGGGACGCTCGCCTCGGCGCAGGAGCGGGCGGGCGCGCACGTCGAGCGGCACTCGCTGTGGCTGCAGAACAGCATCCGTGGGGCGGCGGCGCTCGGCCTCGCGGTGCTGATCGCCGACCTCAGCGGCGTCTCCCATAGCTTCTGGGTGGTGCTCGGCACGCTCTCGGTGCTGCGCTCGAACGCGCTCAGCACCGGGCAGGACGTGGTGCGCGCGCTGCTCGGGACGGCGATCGGCTTCGTGGCCGGCGCCGCGGTCGTGGCCGCCGTCGGCACGGACACGACGCTGCTCTGGATCCTGCTGCCGTTCGTCGTGCTGCTCGCGGGGCTGGCGCCGGCCACGGTCTCGTTCGCCGCGGGCCAGGCCGCGTTCACGCTGACCGTGCTGATCGTCTTCAACATCCTCGCGCCCGAGGGGTGGCAGATCGGGCTCGTCCGGATCGAGGACGTGGCGCTCGGGTGTGCGGTCAGCGTCGCCGTCGGGTTGCTGTTCTGGCCGCGTGGCGCCGCCGCGGCGCTCTCGACCGCGCTCGCGGGAGCGTACCGCGACAGCGCCCGCTACCTCGCCGAGGCGGTCCGCTTCGGCCTCGGCCGCTGCGACGCCGGGACCGCGGAGCGGCCGCCGCCGGCCGCGGCCGCGCTGCGTGCCGCCGCAGCGTCGCGGCGGCTCGACGACGCGTTCCGCACCTACCTGGCCGAGCGCGGCCCCAAGCCGGTCCCGCTCGCCGAGGTGACGTCGTTGCTCGCCGGCGTGATCGGGCTGCGGCTGGCCGGGGACGCCGTGCTCGACGTCTGGTCCGGCGACGGCGTGGCGGGTGGCGACCGTGCGGCGGCGCGCCGGGAGCTGATCGCCGCCGCGGACGAGATGACGGGCTGGTACGAGGCGTTCGCGGACGGCCTCGCCGATCGCCGAATGCTGCCCGCGCCCCGGCCCGACGACCCCGCCGCCTCGGAGCGGCTCGTGGCCGCCGTCGGGGCAGACCTGCAGGGCGCCGACGCGGATGCGAGCGCGACCGCCGTGCGCGTCCTGTGGACCGGCGACCACCTGGATGCTGCGCGACGGCTGCAGGAGATGGTCGCCGGGCCGGCGCGGGCGGCCGCGAGCAGCGGCGTCACGTGATGCCGAGCGGCGCGCGCGCGAGCCGGCTCGCGCGCGTGCCCGGCAGCAACGCGGCGGCCGCGAGCCGGCCGAGGACCTGGCGGCGGCGTTCGAGCGCGAGCGCCGGGTGTGCGACCGGGTCGTAGGCGCTCGGTGCCTGGGGCAGGCCCGCGAGCAGCGCGGCCTGTCGCCACGACAGCGCGCCGGGATCGCGGTCGAAGTAGCCGTGCGCCGCCTGGCCGACGCCGTAGTAGCCATGCCCGAAGAAGACCGCGTTGAGGTAGAGCTCGAGGATCTGCTGCTTCGAGTAGTCGTGCTCGAGCCCGAAGGCGAGACCGATCGCCTGCACGCGTCCGAGCAGCGAGTCCGGGCGGCGGACGTAGAGGATCTTCGCGAGCTGCTGCGCGATCGTGCTGCCGCCGGGGTCCTGCCCGGGGTGCGTCACGCCGGAGACCACGACGCGGCCGACGGCCACCGGGTCGATGGCGCCATGCTCGAAGAAGCGCTGGTCCTCGACGGCCACGATGGCGCGCGCCACGCGTGCGCCGGTCGGCACGCGCACGAACGTCGCGCCGTGCGCGTGCAGGATCCGCTCGACCCGCGCGGCGGCGTCGCGGGTCGGCGGCAGCGAACCGAACAGCGCTCCGCTCGCGAACGCCAGACTGGCCGGCACGAGCAGCGCGGCGAGGCCGAGCCGGCGCAGGGTGGGCGTCACTCGGCGAGCGTACGCCGCCCGGCTAAGCGATCGATTAGACGTCGATGACGCGGGTACCGTGCGCGGGATCGAACCTCGAAGGAGCCCCTTGGATCCGCATCTGCGCCTCGCCACCTCGCCGCGTGCCAACCCGGACGCGGTCGTCCGGGGCGACCGCTGGCGCATCACCGTGCTCGACGCCGGGCTGCTGCGGCTCGAGTGGGCCGAGGACGGCGTCTTCGAGGACCGCGCGTCGGCGTTCGCCCTGCACCGCGACCTGCCGGTGCCGCGGTTCGAGGTCATCGAGGGCGACGCGGCGCTCGAGCTCGTCACCGACCGCGTGCGGCTGACCTACGATCGCCGGCCGTTCTCGCCCGCCGGGCTGAGCGCTCAGGTGCGCGGGAACGTCAGCAACTACCGCGGCGTCTGGCGCTTCGGCGAGCCCGTCCGCGACCTCGGCGGAACGACGCGCACGCTCGACAACGTCGACGGCCGGGCGCCGCTCGAGCCGGGCGTCGTGTCGCGCTTCGGGATCGTCGCGCTCGACGACTCGGGCTCGTTCGTCTTCGAGGACGACGGCTGGGTCAGCCCGCGCGACGGCCGGCGCATCGACGTCTACGTGTTCGCGTTCGGGCACGACTACGCGCAGGCGCTGAAGGTCTTCTACGCGGTCTCCGGCGCGCAGCCCGTGCTCCCCCGCTGGGCGCTGGGCAACTGGTGGAGCCGCTATCACCGCTATAGCGCGGACGCCTACCTGGAGCTGATGGATCGCTTCGACGAGGAGGGCGTGCCGTTCTCGGTCGCCGTGCTCGACATGGACTGGCACCGCGTGGACTCGGTGCCCGAGCGCTTCGGCTCGGGCTGGACGGGCTACAGCTGGGAGCCGTCGCTGTTTCCCGATCCCGAGGGCTTCGTCGCCGAGCTGCACCGCCGCGGGTTGCGGGTCACGCTGAACGTGCATCCCGCCGACGGCGTGCGTGCCTTCGAGGACGTCTACCCGGCGATGGCCCAGGCTCTGGGCCGCGATGCCGGCGGCGAGGACCCGATCGCCTTCGACATCACCGATCGCGACTTCCTTCGCGCCTACCTCGAGGTCGTCCACCATCGACTCGAGGCGCAGGGCGTCGACTTCTGGTGGCTCGACTGGCAGCAGGGCAGCTACTCGCGGATCGCCGGCATCGATCCGCTGTGGATGCTCAACCACTTCCACTTCCTCGACTCCGGTCGCGACCACCGCCGCCCGCTGACCTTCTCTCGCTACGCCGGGCCGGGCAGCCACCGGTACCCGGTCGGCTTCTCGGGCGACGCGATCATCTCGTGGGAGTCGCTGGACTTCCAGCCCGAGTTCACCGCCACGGCGTCGAACATCGGCTACGGCTGGTGGAGCCATGACATCGGCGGCCACCTGTGGGGCGTGCGCGATGATGAGCTCGCGACGCGCTGGGTGCAGTACGGCGTCTTCTCGCCGATCCTTCGGCTGCACTCGTCGAGCAACCCGTTCCTGGTCAAGGAGCCGTGGCTCTACCCGCGCGAGGCGCGCGACGCCATGAACGAGGCGCTGCGCTTGCGCCACCGCCTCGTGCCCTACCTGCACACCATGAACCACCGCGCCGCCGTCGAGGGCGTGCCGCTGGTACGGCCGATGTACCACCTCGTGCCCGGCGACCGCCGCGCCTACGCGGTCCCGAACGAGTTCGCGTTCGGCTCCGAGCTCGTCGTCGCCCCGATCACGGCGCCCCGCGACGCCGTGACGCTGCGCGGCGAGGTTCGCGCCTGGCTGCCGCCCGGCGCGTGGGTGGACGTCTTCACCGGGACGGCGTACGACGGCGACCGCGAGATCGACCTGCACCGCGACGGGCGGTCGATCCCCGTGCTGCTGCGTGCCGGCGGCATCGTCCCGCTCACCGCGGCGGACGACCTCGACGCCACCCGCAATCCGGACCGGCTCGAGCTGCTCGTCGCCCCGGGTGCGGACGGCGCCTTCACCTTGATCGAGGACGACGGCACCGGCTCGACGCCCGCCGACATCCCCACGGCGCGGACGGCGATCACGTGGGATCAGGCCGCCGGCGAGCTGACGATCGCCGCCGCCGAGGACCCGCACGGCGTCCTGCCGGCGACGCGGACGTGGACCGTGACGTTCCTCGGCACCGGCGCGGCGGGCGCGACGGTCCCCGACGCCCCGACGGACCGTCCGGTGACGGTCCCCGCCGACGTCGCCGACGGCCCCCGCACGCAGGACCGCTCCGGCGCGCTGTTCGCCGTGCTCAACGCCGCGCAGTTCGCCCACGAGGCGAAGGCGGCGGCGTGGCGGACGCTGAGCTCCGAGCTGGCGCCGCACGCGATGCTCGCGGAGCTGCACGCGCAGAAGCTGCCGCGCGAGCTCATCGGGGCGCTGTCGGAGCTGCTCACCGCACGCTGAGCGGTGGGCCCGAACGGCAGTCCCGGCGGTTCAGCCTGCTCCGGCTCGTAAGCCGGGGCCCACCGAGAACTTGCTGTACTGGTACAGCGCGCCGGCGATCGGGTAATGGCTCGCGAGCTCGCCGAAGACGAGCGCCACGAAGAGCATCCCGACGAGGGGATGATCGTCAGCCACAGGTACGCGGGGCCGCCGGTGCCGACGAAGAGCAGGAACAGCGAGTAGATGCGAGCCGCTCGTCGTCAGTGGTCTGCGTCGGCGCAGCCGCCGTCGTAACGTCCATACCGACCGTCCCCATTTGCGAGCTCGTTCCCTCCGGACCGGCCGATCCTAATCGGGCCGGCGTGCTTCGGCTGGTTCGTCGGCTGGCTCTACGGCATCGCGCTGCTCGTCACCGTCGCCTCGGTCGACACGGGAGCGGTCACCTACGTCGCTGCCCTCACGCACAACTGGTTCGGCTGGAACCTCGACCCCGCCAGCCACGGGACGATCCTCGCCATCACGCTGATCCTGCTCGCGATCCAGACGGTGCTTAACATCACGTGTGCGCGGGTGATGGGTCGGGTCGCCCAGTTCGGCGTCTACGTCGAGGTGCTCGGTACGTTCGGCATCGCGATCATCTTCTACGGCTTCGAGTCGGCCGGCGACATCTCGGAGGAGACCGAGGACGCCGGGCGCCAGGTCCCGCGTGCGATGCGCCTGGCGCTGATCTGGGGCGGCATCGCGTCGCTGATCCTGACCGCCGCGCTGCTGCTGGCGATGCCCGCGCACAACGCGGTCGGCGCGACCGTCAAGGGCGGCGGCGTGCCGTTCATCCTCGGCCGGCTCTCGAGCGGGATGCAGGACTTCCTGCTGCTGCTGATCATCTTCGCCTTCTTCTCGTGCGGCACCTCGATCCAGGGCGCCGGGAGCCGGCTCGCCTTCTCCTGCGCGCGCGACGGCGCGCTGCCCGCGTCGCGCTGGATCGCCGCCGTCCACCACCGCTTCAAGACGCCGGTGCACGCGCTGCTGGCCGGCACGGCCGTCACGGCGCTGTTCGTGCTGCTCGTGTTCGCGTCGCCGAGCAAGGATCGCGCTCGTCGGGGCGATCTACTTCGTCATCGGGCGTCCGGATCGCGGAGTCGCGGAGCACATGCACGAGCAGCGCGAGGCCACGGAGGCGGAGCGGCTCGCTCACCGGTAGCCGCCGGTCCGGCCCCTAGGCTGGACTCATGCTCTGGTTCGCGACCGCCATCGGGGTTTGCGGCGTGGAATGGAGCGAGGCCGGGATCACGCGCGTGCATCTGCCCGGCGGGCGGCGCCGGCCGCCCGCCGCCGATGCGCGAGCGCCGGAGGCGGTGCGCGCCGCGATCGCGGGGATCGGCGCGCTGCTCGCGGGTGAGCGGCGTGAGCTCACCGACATCGTCCTCGACGAACGCGGCATCGACCCGTTCCGCCGCAGGGTGTTCGCCGCGACACGCGCGATCGGCCCGGGCGCCACGGCGAGCTACGGGCAGATCGCCCGGGCGATCGGCGCGCCCGGCGCGGCGCGCGCCGTCGGGGCTGCACTGGGCAGCAACCCGTTCCCGATCGTCGTGCCCTGCCACCGCGTGCTCGCCGCCGACGGGGCGCTGACCGGCTTTTCGGCCCCGGGCGGGATCATGACCAAGCGGCGCATGCTCGAGATCGAGCGCGCGCCGGGATTCACGCAGGAGGCGCTGTTCGCGTGAGCGCGGCGATCCGGAGCCGCGAGTGGGCCTGATCCGATAGACCGTTTCTGAGCGGCTCATCGCAGGTCCACCTCTGCGCCCCAGCCTCCGCGGGCATGACTCGCTCCCCCGAGCCACGCGCTCCGCTCGCCGCCAAGGTGCCCGAGATCTCCGCGATCTTCTGGGTGATCAAGATCCTGACCACCGGGATCGGCGAGTCGATCTCCGACTTCCTCGGCCACGAGAGCGTCCCGCTCGCCGGCGCGATCGGGATCGTCGGCCTCGCCTACGCGCTGCGGCTGCAGCTTCGGGCGCGCAGCTACCGCGCGCCCGCCTACTGGTTCGCCGTCCTGATGGTCGCGGTCTTCGGCACGATGGTGGCCGACGGCGTGCGCGACGGCGCGGGCCTGTCGTACGCGGTGACGACGCCTGTCTTCGCGCTCGTCGTCGCGGTGGTCTTCTTGCGCTGGCACCGCAGCGAGGGGACGCTGTCGATCCACAGCATCACCACGCGGCGCCGTGAGCGGTACTACTGGGCCGCGGTGCTCGGCACGTTCGCGCTCGGAACCGCGGCCGGCGATCTCACGGCGATCGAGCTGCACCTGGGCTTCTTCGCCTCGGCCGTGCTGTTCGCCGCGATCATCGCCGTTCCCGCGCTGGCATGGCGGCGCGGATGGCTGAACCCGATCGCCGCGTTCTGGGCCTCCTACGTGGTGACGCGGCCGCTGGGCGCCTCGCTGGCCGACTGGTTCGGCAAGGCGCACGCGCAGACCGGCCTCGGCCTCGGCGACGGCACCGTCAGCGCGATCGGCCTCGTCGCCTTCATCGCGCTCGTCGCCTACCTGGCGCGCACGCGCCGCGACGTGCAGACGACCGCGCCGCGGGCACCGCGCGTCGCCGCGCGCCCGGCCTACGAGGGAGCGGACGCCTGACGGGTGCGGCGAAGATGAGAGCCGCGCCCGCGCAGGGTTCGCGTTCGGACATCGCAGATGGGGCCCTGGATGACGATCGGATAACAAGCGCCCGGTGAGGCTGCCGCCGTTGCTCCGCCAGCTTGGGGGCGATCCGCACGCGCTCGGCCGCGCGGCGCGCTCGGGCGTCTCCGAGTCGCTGCAGCCGCGGACCGCGACGGCCGACCGCGTCGTGAGGTCCGTCTGCCCGTACTGCGCCGTCGGCTGCGGTCAGTCCGTGTACGTCAAGGACGAGCAGATCGTCCACATCGAGGGCGACAAGGACTCGCCCGTCTCGCGCGGCCGGCTCTGCCCGCGCGGCTCCTCCTCGCTCTCGCTGGTCACGAGCCCCAGTCGCGTGACCAGGGTCCGCTACCGCCCGCCGCACGCGACCGACTGGCAGGACCTCGACCTCGACACCGCCATGGACATGATCGCTGACCGGGTGATCGCGACCCGCCGGCGCACCTGGGAGGCCGAGGACGAGGACGGCGTCGTGCTCAACCGGACACAGGGCTTTGCCCACCTCGGCGGCGCGACGCTCGACAACGAGGAGAACTACCTGATCAAGAAGTGCTTCACCGCGCTCGGCGCGGTCCAGATCGAGAACCAGGCCCGCATATGACACTCCTCGACGGTCCCCGGTCTGGGGACCTCGTTCGGGCGCGGCGGCGCCACCACGTTCCAGCAGGACCTCGCCAACAGCGACTGCATCGTGATCGAGGGCTCGAACATGGCCGAGTGCCATCCGGTCGGGTTCCAATGGGTGATGGAAGCGCGCAGGCGCGGCGCGACGATCATCCACGTCGACCCGCGTTTCACGCGCACGAGCGCGGTCGCGGATCTGCACGTGCCGCTGCGCGGCGGCACTGACATCGCCTGGCTCGGCGGGCTGATCAACCACGTGCTGCAGACGGGCAGCGAGTTCCGGGAGTACGTCGTCC
>JAXDHR010000122.1:0-9954 GCA_034664425.1 Solirubrobacteraceae bacterium | reverse complement strand
GAGGTCGACCTGGCGGCAGACGAAGCGCAGCGAGGTGTTGGGCAGCAGCGCGCCGGGGAGCAGCCCGGCTTCGCAGAGCACCTGGAACCCGTTGCAGATGCCGAGCACCGGACCGCCCTCGGCCGCGAAGCGCTCGACGGCGCCCATCACCGGCGAGAAGCGTGCGATCGCGCCGACGCGCAGGTAGTCGCCGTAGGAGAAGCCGCCCGGCACGATCACCGCGTCGACGCCGTGCAGGTCGGCGTCGCCGTGCCAGAGCAGCCGTGCGTCGCCGACGCGGCGAGCGGCCTGGAGCGCGTCGAGCTCGTCGCACGTTCCGGGGAACCTGACGACGCCGAACTTCATGCTGAGTCGCCTCCGCGGGGCATCCGGCCCGCGTCCTGATCGCGGGGATCGGCATCCGGCCGATCTATTTCGTAATCCTCGATCAAGGGGTTGGTCAGCAGCTGCTCGCACATCTCGTCCAGGCGCGAGGTGTCCTCGACGTCGAGCTCGACGAGCCGGCCGACGTGGACGTTCGCCACGCCCTCGAAGCCGAGCGCGGGCAGCGCGCGCTCGACCGCCTGGCCCTGCGGATCGAGGATCCCGGCCTTCGGGCGGATCAACACGCGGACCCGGCTCAAGCTGCCGTCTTCTCCAGCCACGCCGAGAACGGCTCGCCCGCCAGCGTCTCGTAGGCCGTCACGTAGCGCTCGCGCGTCGCGGCGACGACGTCGGCGGGGATCGCCGGGGCCGGTGGCGACTTGTCCCAGCCGGTGCCCGAGGCCCAGTCGCGCACGTACTGCTTGTCGAACGACGGCTGCGCGCGCCCAGGCTCGTACTGGTCGGCAGGCCAGAAGCGCGAGGAGTCCGGCGTCGCGACCTCGTCACCGAGCGTCAGCACGCCGTCGGCGTCGAGCCCGAACTCGAACTTCGTGTCGGCGAGGATCACGCCGCGCGTGCGGGCGTGCTCGGCGATCGCCGAGTAGACGGCCAGCGTCGTGTCGCGCACCCGCTCGGCGAGGGCGCGATCGCCGATCAGCTCGACGGTGCGCTCGAAGTCGATCGCCTCGTCGTGACCCTCGGCGGCCTTGGTGGACGGCGTGTAGATCGGCTCGGGCAGCTGGTCGGACTCGCGCAGCCCTTCAGGCAGCTCGATGCCCGAGACGGCGCCCGTCGCCTGGTAGTCCTTCCACCCCGAGCCGGACAGGTAGCCGCGGACGACGGCTTCCACCGGAAGCATCTTCAGCCGCTTCACGCGCAGGCCGCGGCCGCGGAACTCGTCCGGCACGCCGTCGGTCGCGGAGACGAGGTGGTTCGGGATCAACCCGCGTGTGAGGTCGAACCACACGACGGACAGGCCGGTCAGCACCTTGCCCTTGTCGGGGATCGGCGTCGGGTGGACGACGTCGTAGGTCGAGATCCGATCCGACGCGACCATCAGCAGGTCGTCCCCGAGGTCATAGAGCTCGCGGACCTTGCCGCGTGCGAGGAGCATGCTCATGCCCCGGACCCTAGCTCACAGGTCGTACGGGAAATCGGTCAGCGTCTCGCATCCTGCGTCCGTCAGCAGGACGAGGTTCTCGAGCCGGCAGCCGCCGAAGCCGCGGCGGTAGCAGCCGGGCTCGATCGCCACGACCTCCCCGGCGAGGAGGTCGTCGCCGAGCCGCCCCATCAGCGGGCGCTCGTGCAGCTCGAGTCCGACGCCATGCCCGAGCGAGTGGAAGTAGCCGTCCTGGAGCAGCTCCCCCGGGGCCTTGGTCAGCTGCGTCGGGTACCCCGCATCGGAGAACGGCGCGGCGGAGGCGTCGTAGAGCTCGCGGCCGTTGACCCCCGGGCGCAGCAGCGCGTAGACCGCGTCGAGCGACTCGCGGCACAGCCGCCAGTAGATCGCGAGCTCGTCCGGCGGCTCGCCGCCGCCCGCGACGAAGGTGCGCGTCATGTCCGCCCAGCAGCGCGAGGCCGGGTCGCGCGGCCAGATGTCGACGATCACCGGCTCGCCGGCCGCGATCGTCCCGGAGCCGGAGTCGTGGCCGACCGCGCCCTGCGCGCCGTGGGCGACGATCACGTCGTCGGGCAGTTCGCCGCCGAGCTCCGCGACGCGCGCCCTCATCGCCTCGCGCACGCTCGCGCTCGTCGTGCCCGGGGCGAGCGCGCGGATCAGCTCGGCCGCCACGGCCATCGCCGCGTCGGCGGCCTTCTGCGCGCGCCGGATGCCCTCCAGCTCGCCCGCTGTCTTGACGCGGCGGCGCGCTGCGAAGCGCTCCTGGTCGACGCGCAGCTCGACGCCGCCCGCGCGCAGGTGATCGGCGACGGCGAGCGGGAAGCCGAACGGGACCGCCGCCGACTCGACGCCGAGCTCGCGACACGCGCGCAGGCACGTCTCGAGCTCGATCGCGTCGACCCCGAGCCCTTGCGCGAACAGCTCGTCGCGCCCCAGCGCGATCGGGTCGATCGCCTCGACGCCCGCCTCGCGCACCTTGTCCGCATCGAGCACCGAGATCACGGCGACACGGCGATCGCCGGCCTCGAGGTACAGGAACGGATCGCCGATGCCGGCAGGCACCGCGTGGAAGAGGTCGAACTCCTGCTCGGGTGAGCCGTAGAGCAACACCGATTCAGGCACGGGGAATGACCTCCAGTCGTTCCAGCACGGGACCGACGAAGCGGATGTAGTGGCCGTAGTCGAAGACCGCATCGAGGTCGAGGTCGACCCCAGGCTCGGCGGCGAGCAGGTCGCGCAGCGGTGTGCCCGTGTCCCACGCCCGCTGAGCGAGCCGCTGGACGACGCGGTAGGCCTCGTCGCGACCCATCCCCTGGCTTACGAGCGCGAGCAGCACGCGCTGGGAGAACAGCGCGCCGCTGGTCAGCTCGAGGTTCGCCCGCATGCGGTCCTCGTGCACGACCATGCCGCGCACGACGCGAAGGGCGAGCTGCTGCATGTAGTCGATCAGAATCGTCGCGTCGGGCAGGATCACGCGCTCGGCGCCCGAGTGCGAGATGTCGCGCTCGTGCCAGAGGGCGACGTTCTCGGTCCCCGCCTGCGCGTAGCCGCGCAGCACCCGGGCGAGGCCGCAGATGCGCTCGCTGGCGATCGGGTTGCGCTTGTGCGGCATCGCGCTCGAGCCCTTCTGGCCGGCGCGGAACGGCTCCTCGACCTCGCGCACCTCGGTGCGCTGGAGGTGTCGGATCTCCTGGGCGAAGCGCTCGAGCCCGGCGCCGGCGAGCGCGATCGCCGCAAGTACCTCGGCGTGGCGGTCACGCGGGACGACCTGGGTCGAGACGGGCTCGGCGCGCAAGCCGACGCGGTCGAGCACGCGCGCCTCGAAGTCGGGCCCGAGCGAGGCGTAGGTGCCCACCGCTCCGGAGATCGCGCCCGTCGCCACCTGGTCGAACGCGCGCTCGAGCCGCTGGGCGTTGCGATGCGCCTCGAGCGCGAAGCCCGCGAGCTTGAGGCCGAAGCTGGTCGGCTCGGCGTGCACGCCGTGCGTGCGCCCCACGCACAGCGTCCCGGCATGCTCGCGCGCGCGGTCGGCGAGCGCCGCCGCCAGCTCCCGCGCGGCCGCAACGATGACGGCGCCGGCGCGCTTGAGCTGCAGGCCGAGCGCGGTGTCGAGGACGTCCGAGGACGTCAGGCCGAAGTGGATCCAGCGGCCCGCGGGACCGGCCGAGGCGCCGAGCACATCGACGAAGGCGGCGACATCGTGGTCGGTGACCCGCTCACGCTCCTTGACCGCCTCGACGGTGAACGTCGCGGCGCGGATCGCGTCGAGCTCCTCGGAATTCGGGCCGCCCGCTCCGCGCGCCTCCTCGCCGAGCGCCTCGGCGGCGGCGACCTCGACGTCGCGCCACGCGGTCATGCGCGCCTCGTCGGTCCAGACCGCGCCGAGCTCGGGCCGGGTGTAGCGATCGATCACGACGAGGAGCGTATTCTGACCGGCGCGCTCGAGACGCCCCGGCACCTGCCGATGCAGGCCGGGTGCGTCGATTGGGGACGGGCACGGTGAGCGCGCGCGCGATGGCCCGCGTCGCGCTGCCGCTGCTGATCGTGGCCGCCGCCGCGGTGGCGGCGCTGCAGCTCGCCCACATCGAGAACGCGCGCGAGACGGCGCGCATGCGCGTCCGCTCCGCGAACGCCGTCGGCGCGATCGGGTCGCGGATCGGCGACTACACGGACGTGCTCTACGGGATCCGCGGGCTCTACGCGGCGAGCCGCTCGGTGAGCGCGCGCGGGTTCGCCGCCCACGTCGGAGCCACCGCCGTCTCGGACCGCTACCCCGGCGCGCGCGGCGTCGGCGTCGCCGAGCGTCGCGGCGGGCACCTGATCATCCGTCGCGTGGCCCCGCTCGCGCCGAACCGTGCGGCGCTCGGCCAGGACCTCGCGGCGTGGCCCGACGGCAGGCACGCGGCGCAGCAGGCCTTCACGACCGGCAAGCCGACGGTCACCGCCCCGATCCCGCTGCGGCGCGATCGCGGCGCGGGGTTCCTCGTGTTCCTGCGCGTGCGCTCGCGCGGCTTCGACGGGATCGCGATCGTCATGGTCGCCACGGACCGCCTCGTCGCCCACGCCGTCCCGCACGATCCGCCGGCCGATCTCGCCCTCTACGACCTCGGCCCGGTCGGGCGCCCCGCGAGCGCGCCATCGCCGGCGACCCGGACGTTCGCCACCGGCGAGGGCGCGGACGCAGCGCCGCACGGGCAGCGCACGGTGCGCTTCACCGAGCTCGGGCGCCACTGGGCGCTGCGCTACGCGCCGCGTCGCGCGGTGCTCGTCGCGACCGAGCGCGCGGCGCCGTGGATCGCGCTGGCAGCCGGCCTGGTGCTCGCCGCGCTCGCGGCCTGGCTCGTCAGCGCCTCGGCGCGGACCGAGAGGCGCGCCGTGGCGCTCGCCTCCCGCATGACCGCCGACCTGGCGCGCTCCAACGCCGAGCTCGAGCGCTTCGCCTCGGTCGCCTCGCACGACCTGCGCGAGCCGCTGCGCTCGGTCGCGGGCTTCATGCGGCTGCTCGAGCGCCGCCGCGGCACGCGGCTGGACCCCGAGGCGCGCGCCTGGATCGCCTCGGCGCTGGACGGCATCCACCGCATGAACGCGCTGATCGGCGACCTGCTCGAGTACTCGCGCGCCGGTGCCGGCGAGCCGGCCGCGACCGGGGACCTCCAGGCCGCGTGGGATCTCGCGGCGCGCAACCTGTCGGCCGCGATCCGCGATGCGGGCGCGACCGTCACCGCCGACCCGCTGCCGCGCGTCGCGGCGGCGCAATCCGAGCTCAACCAGCTGGTCCAGAACCTGCTCGCCAACGCGATCAAGTATCGCGGCGAGGCGAGGCCAGAGGTCCACGCGACCGCGCAGCGACGCGGCCGCGACTGGGCGTTCACGGTCGCCGACAACGGCATCGGCATCGACCCGCGCCATCACGAGCGCGTCTTCGAGCTCTTCGGCCGGCTGCATGGCGACGACGAGTACGAGGGCACCGGGATGGGGCTGAGCCTCGTCAAGAAGGTGGCCGAGGCGCGCGGCGGCAGCGTGCGGGTCGAGTCGGCGCCCGGCGAGGGCGCGCGCTTCACGGTCGTCCTGCCCGCCGCGCCGGCCGGCGTCCCGGCGATCCGCGCGGCGTAGCCCGGCTACAGCGCCAGGATCCGCGCTGCCAGCACGGCGGCGTTGCGGGCGTTGTCGACGCCGACGCAGGCCACGGGGACGCCAGGAGGCATCTGGGCGATCGAGAGCAGCGCGTCGAGACCGCCGGCGATCGAGCGCGACGAGGTCAGCGGCACGCCGATCACCGGCAGCGCGGTGTGGGCCGCGACGACGCCGGGCAGCGCAGCGGAGAGGCCGGCACCGGCGATGATCACCTTGAGCCCGCGCAGCTGCGCGTTCTTCGCGTATTCGGCGACGGTCTCCGGGTCGCGGTGCGCGGACATCACGCGCACCTCATGCAGGATCTCGCGCCTGGAGAGCTCCTCGGCCGCCGCGGACATGGCGTCCATGTCGCTCTTGGAGCCCATCACGATGCCGACGCGCGGAGCGTCGACCTCGAGCGCGTCGAGATCGGCCTCGACCGCGGCTTCGGTGACGGCGGGTGTGGCCGGGTCCGGAATGCCGGTCATGACTGCTCCTGTGCGTGCCGCGCGATGTCATGACGCAGCTGGCGGCCGTGGAATTCGATCACGTCGGCGGCAGCATACGCCGCGCGGCGGGCGTCACGCACGCCGTCGCCGAGCGCGGTCACGTTCAGCACCCGTCCGCCGGCCGTGACGACGTGGCCGTCGCGCGCGGCGGTTCCCGCGTGGCTCACCTCGACGCAGGACGGGACGTCGTCGAGGCCCGTGATCACGTCACCCACCGATGAGGACGCGGGGTAGCCCCGCGACGCGAGCACGACCGTGACCGCGGCGCGCGCGTCCCACTCCAGCGCCGCGCCGTCGAGACCGCCCGGATGGGTCGCCCGCTCGAGCAGCTCGAGCAGGTCCGTCCGCAGGCGCGGGAGCACGACCTGCGTCTCCGGATCGCCGAAGCGGACGTTGAACTCGAGCACCTTCGGACCGTCCGGGGTCAGCATGATTCCCGCGTAGAGGACGCCGTGGAAGGGCGTTCCGCGGCGCGCCAGCTCGTCGAGCACGGGCTGGTGGACGGTCGCGCGGATCTCCTCGACGAGCTCCTCCCCCACCTCGAAGACCGGCGAGTACGCGCCCATGCCCCCGGTGTTCGGGCCGGTGTCGCCGTCGCCGATGCGCTTGTAGTCGCGCGCGGGCGCGAGCGGGAGGGCGCTGCGACCGTCGCAGAGCGCGAGCACCGACAGCTCGTCGCCCTCGAGGAACTCCTCGACCAGTACGGGCCCCTCGCCGAAGACCCGCTCCACCAGCATCGCCTCGAGCGCCTCGCGCGCCTCGCGCTCGGTCGCCGCGATCACGACGCCCTTGCCGGCAGCGAGCCCGTCGGCCTTGACCACGACCGGGTAGCGGTCGATGGCCGCGAGCCCGGCCTCGACCGTCTCGACGGTGGCATGCCACGCGGTCGGCACGCCGGCGGACTCCATCACCGCCTTGGCGTGCACCTTCGAGCCTTCGAGCGCGGCCGCGGCGGCGAGCGGGCCGAAGCAGGGGACGCCCGCCGCCGCACAGGCGTCGGCGAGGCCGGCGACCAGCGGCGCCTCCGGTCCGACCACGACGAGGTCGACCCCAGCCGCCCGGGCCGCGTCGGCGACCGCCGCGGGCTCATCGCCGTCGACCGGCAGCGGCGCGGCGTCACGGAGGATGCCGGCGTTTCCGGGCGTGCAGAGCACCTCGGGGTTCCGGGGCGAGCGCCGCAGGGCGCGCACGAGCGCGTGCTCGCGCCCGCCGGCGCCCACCACCAGGACCCTCACAGCGAGGCGATGAAGTCGTCGATCGGGATCGCGGTCAGCGTCTCGTAGTGGACCGTCCCGCGCGAGCCCAGCTCGAGCGAGACACGGCTCATGACCTTCTCGTCGGGCGCCTCGACGATGTTGACGAAGTCGAAGGCGCCGAGCGTCGCCCACTGCGCCTTCACGCTGGCGCCGAGCTGCTCGACCTCCTTGTTGACCTCGCGGATGCGGGCGGGGTTGTTCTTGACGGTCTGGACGCCCTCGGGCGTCAGCGTCGCGAGCATGATGTAGGTCGGCACGGCGGCTTCCTCCTGCGCTTGCGGTTCCGCGGCTGAGAGCCGTTGTATCCGATCCGTTCGCCGCGGTGCGGTGTTCCTACGCTGTCGAGGCCGCCATGACCGCTCTCTCTCTGCGCATCCCGCTCGCCACCGCCGCGCTCGGCGCCGTCGCGCTGCCCGCGACCGCGCTCGCGACTCCCGTGGTCGTCCACGGCCCGAAGGCCTGCTACGTCACGGTCGATCCCTCCGCGCGCGAGACGATCAACCTGCGGGCGACGGGCTTCACGCCCCTCAGCGCCGTCGACCTGCTCTTCGACGGCGAGCGCGTCACGTCGTTCGACGCGAATCCCGCGGGCGTGGTGAAGATCGCCGAGCAGGCGCCCTACCGTGCGAGCGGCGAGGGGCCCCTGGCCATCACGCTGCGCGAGAGCCTGAACCCGGCGAACGCGACGACCACCGCGACACGGGTGACGGCGCTGCGGTTCACCGTCGCCCGTCCGCCGAAGACCAGGCGGAACCACACCTACGACCTCCTGCAGCGCGTTCGGTTCCGTGGTCGGGGCTTCACCCAGGCCAAGCCGGTGTGGGGGCACTACGTGCACGACGGGCGCGTGCGGAAGACGGTCCGCATCGCGCGTGGGCCGACCGGCCCGTGCGGCACCTTCTCCGTCCGGCTGCCGACACTCCCCATCCCCAAGCCGGCCGAGGGCCGCTGGACGCTTCAGGCCGACCAGCAGCGTCGCTATTCCAAACGGCCGCACAGCGTCTTCGTGCCGCTACCGATCTGCGTGACCAGCAGCGCCAAGATCTGCAGGCCCTGACGATCGCTCGCGCGGTTCGCACGCGGCGTTCCCTCCGCCGCGCGCACAATCGTCAAGTGTCAGGCTCGAGCTGTCGATGATCGGGTCGAGTTCCCGACTCGACCTTGGAGCGCACGTGACCACCCGACGCCGCCTGCAATCGACCTGCCTCGCATTCCTCGGGCTGCTCGTTGCGCCGCATGCAGCCCATGCGGCCGAGCTGACGGCAGCGCCGTCGTGTGCCGTGGCGGGCCGCCCAGCGCTCAACGTCACCTCCAGCGGGTGGACGCCCGGCAGCGCGCTGACCTTCACCGTCGGTGCCCGGAGCGTCGGAAACGGTACCGCCGACGCGTTCGGGGCGTTCAGCAACGCGGCGAACCCGTTCACGATTCCGACCGCGGAGGCGACCCATCCGATCGTGACCCGGGAGGTCACGGCCAGCGACGGCGCCGGTACCGTCGCCGGTCCGATCGCGATACGTGTCGTCCGGCGCGAAGTGCTCGTGCGCCCCCAGAGCCGACCGCGCCGGCTCGTGAACTACCGGCTCTACGGCTTCCCCCCGCACCAGCGGCTGTGGCTGCACATCCGCCGCTCCAACCGGACGAAGGCGAGCATCCGGCTCGGCCGCCCGCACGGTGCCTGCGGCGTGCTGCGCAAGCGCATGCGGTACCTGCCTGTGCACGAGGTCCACGCCGGCACCTACAACTACTGGTTCGAGAACACGCGCCGATTCCGCGCCTCGCGCACGCTGTATGGCTACCGGATCCGTGTGTGCCCGCTCATGCACGCGAACTGCTGACTCCCGTCGGCGGCGCTAGTAGGCGATCGAGGGCTCGACGACCCGGGTCTCGAACGTCAGCTCGCCGTCGCGCGCGTCCACGACGACGTGGTCACCCGGCACGTAGGTGCCCTTGAGCAGGCCGAGGGCCAGCGGGTCGACGAGCTGCTTCTGGACCACTCGCTTCAGCGGCCGAGCTCCGTAGGCGGGGTCGTAGCCGAGCTCTCCGAGCAGGTCGCGGCTCGCGTCCGTGAGCTCGATCTCGACGCCGCGCTCGGCGACCCGGCGCACCAGCAGCGCGACCTGGAGGTCGACGATCTCGCGCAGCTGCTCGCGGGCGAGCGGTGCGAACTCGACGATGTCGTCGAGCCGGTTGACGAACTCGGGACGGAAGTGCGCCTCGACGCCGGCCCTGCCGCCGGGGATGTTCGACGTCATGATCAGGACGGCGTTCTTGAAGTCGACCGTGCGGCCCTGGCCGTCGGTCAGCCGGCCGTCGTCCATCACCTGCAGCAGCACGTTGAAGACGTCGGGATGGGCCTTCTCGATCTCGTCGAGCAGCACGACCGAGTACGGGCGCCGGCGGACGGCCTCGGTCAGCTGGCCGCCCTCCTCGTAGCCCACGTAGCCGGGAGGCGCGCCGACGAGGCGCGAGACCGCGTGCTTCTCCATGTACTCGGACATGTCGATGCGCACCATCGCGTCCTGGGAGTCGAACATGAACTCGGCCAGCGCGCGCGCCAGCTCGGTCTTGCCGACGCCGGTCGGGCCGAGGAACA